>NZ_JBIUUU010000017.1:176917-237039 GCF_044742595.1 Streptomyces sp. NPDC087859
GCGCCGGCCGACACCCCCCGGCCCCCCCCCCCCCCGGTTCCGTCCGGGGGCCCCCCCGGGGGGGGGGGGGGGGGGCGGCGGGGGGCCCCCCCCCCCCCCGGGGGGGCCCCCCCCCCCCCCGGGCCCCCCCGGGACCGTGGTCCCCTTGTGCCTGGTCCGAATGGGGCTACGCTGGCGACTAGACGTCCTGGACCCCGGCGCTTACTGCCAGTTGACACGGATGCACCCGGGCGGCCCCTGTGCGGTCGCCCGATGCTTCCCCCGCGGCCGCCGGCCCGATACCGAACCCTCCCGCCGTACGGCCGCATTCCGAGACACACGGCACCGCGCCCGGAGTCCATGACCGTGTCCTGAGGTACCAGGACGGGCTGTTCCTCCAGTCTTCCCCTCGGCAAGACACGTACGTCCTGCCCCGGACCACGGCGCCGTGCCGACCTCTTCCGGACGGAGGCACCATGCCCACCTCTCAGATGCTGACAGGGCATCGGCACGGCGCTGATGACCGGGTCCTGATCACCGGGGCAGGCGAACCCGGCAACGATCCGGTGCCACGTACGGGACCTCCCCAGAGGCTTCCGCCAGTGCACCCGGGCTCTGAGCCCGGACCCTGGAGCCCACGGTGGTGACCACACCGACCGGGACCCGAACCGCGGACGCGGAACCCCACAACCCCCAGGTCGAACGGCTCCTCGCACGTCGACGCTCGGTCGTTGCCTGGTGCGACCGTCACCTGATGGCCATCCACGCCCTGTCCACCCTCATGACGGACGACCCGGGCATCGTCGAGGCGGCCCTGTCCGAGGTGCTCTCCGACCCCGCCGACCCTCCCGCGGTCTTCGCCAAGGTGGAGAGCCCGGGCTTCGCTGTTCCGGCTCCTCACCGAGCACCCCCAGGGCCTGCTCCCGCACACCTGCCCGCGGCCAGAGACCGCTGTCCCGACAGCGCCTCTTCCCCGCTCGACCGCATCGAGCTGGCTCTCCACCTCATCGGTGACCGCTCCTGCGCCGCCGTCTCCGGAACACTCGGCCTCCCCGAGCGATCCGTCGCCGCCCGCCTGAGTTCGGGGCTGTGGGTGCTGTTCACCCCTTGCGACGGCGATACCAGCTACTCGCCACGGGGCCGGCTCTCTTCCGGGCGCCGTTAGGTCTCCCGGTGCCGCAGGCCCTGGTCGAGGCCGCCCGTTGCGCCGCTTCGACCTGGGGGCATTGGAGGCCGGAGACACTCTGCGCCTGTGGGGTGATGGCCAGAGGGCGCGTTGCTGGCCCTCGATGTACTGACGGATCACGGTCAGCGGCGCTCCGCCGCGGGAACTCTTCGGCGGGTAGTGCACGAGATGGTGCATCGACCGCGGAATGATGACCACCATCCATGGCTACACCAACGACAAGTCCCTGCTGGACGGCCCGCACAAGGACTTTCGCCGGGCCGCTCCGCGGCGCTCGGGCCGACCAAGACGCAAAGGCCAGGACACGGCTACGTCCGAGGCGGCATCCCCTTCGCCGGCGAGGTGACCGAACAGGACGGCGCCGATCATCAGCGGGATGGAGTGCGACCACAGAGCCCAGGGGTGCACACCCAAGCCCTCACGGTGCTTACGGCGGCCTCATGACCTTGATCGGCAAGGAGGGTCTGGGGCAACGGCTCGGCCGGAGTTTTTCCGTTCACAGGTGGCTGTGAGGTGGCCAGGGGCATTCGTCGGAGGCGTGGTCACGAGGGTCGGCCTGGAAGCCGGCGATCAGAGTGTCGACGAGGAAGTGGAAACTCCGCGTGAGGTCGCGGGCCATTTGGAAGCCGTCGGCGCCTTCAAGGGTGACGAACCCGTGAAGTGCTGATCGCATTGCCCGTGCGGAGTCGACTACACGTGCGTCGGGCAGGCCGAAACCGGCGAGGACGTCGAGCAGAACCTGCAACGCCGCCTCGCTGACGCGACGGTCCTCCTCGTCGCCGGCCGCTGGAGCGGGGAGGGTGGCGGCGTAGCGGCCGGGATGCTCCAGGGCCCAGTGGCGGTAGCTGTCGGCGAACGCCCGGACCGCGTCCGGACCGGAACGGCCGACGGACTCCCGGGCCAGCTGATGGGCGAACTCGCGCTTGGCCTGGACGGAGATGCCGTGCCGCAGTTCGTGCAGGGAGCCGACGTGCTTGTACAGGGACGGCGGCCGTACGCCGAGTCTGTTCGCCAGCAGACCCATGGTCAGGCCCGCCAAACCGACCTCGTCTGCGAGCGCCGCTCCTGCCGCGACGACGGCGCTCGTATCGAGGCCCGCCCTAGGCACGGGCGTGTGCTTCCAGGAAGGCCAGCATCAGGGACACCGTCTCCTCGGGGTACTGGTCGTGCGGGTAGTGGCCGGCTCCCTCGACCACCGCGAGCTCTGCGACACCGGCCTGCATCGCAGCCACGATCGCCTCGCCCTCGGCGCGCGGATCGACCCAGTCGGGGTCGAGCGAGCCCTGCACGATCAGGGCAGGGCACCGTACGTTGCCCAACTGGGCGCCGGCGTCGGTCGGTGCCGACTGCCCCATCTTCCGCATCGCCCGCATCCGGCCGGGCTCGCCCAGCATCGCCTCGATGCGGGCAAGCCGGTCGGTCCAGTCGGCTGGTTTGCGGCCCGGGTAAGCATGGTCGAGATAGCGGGACCACAGTCTCACGCTGCCGAACAGGTTGGCGCCGAGCAGCCGGAAGGCGCCCTTGCGGTAGCTCTTCGAGCGGAAGTCGCCGAGCTTGATCGACTGCGCGCGTGTGAAGGGGCCCAGCTCGATGATGCCCCTGACCAGGCCGGAATCCTGGGCGGCGGCGATGGTGGCGGCGCCGCCCGAGATCGAGTGGCCGACCAGGACGGCCGGGCCGCTGTCGATGTGGCGGATCACCGCGAGCAGATCGCCCGCGATGTCGGTGCGCGAGTAGGAAGGCCATTGCGCGCTCGACTGGCCACATCCCCGCAGGTCGACCGCGGCCACGCGATACCCCGCCGCCACCAGACTTGGCAGGACGAACCTGTACGCCGCGCGGCTGTCCCCCATGCCGTGGGCCAGGACGACCAGCGGGCCTTCTCCGGCGGCCTCGTAGGCGATGGTGCCGTCCGGGACGGAGACAAACTCAGCCATGACATCTCCTGCTTGTATAAATGCAATAGCGGAAAGCTAATCTGATTAGCTAGAAGCTAATGCCTATAGCCAAGAGGGTCAACCTCGGCCTGGTGTCAGGTGAACGCGAGGGGGGGAGGCCCAGCTGGGACGCTCTGAGTTGGGAAAGCGCTGGTTGACGGGTGGGCGGGGTAGTGGAGGAGTGGACGGCGGCGGGAGACCGCTCGGGTGAGGGTGCGGGCCAGTTCACACAGGACGCTGGCTCGCTCACCTTCCCGGAGGCCGTGGCGGCCCACAGTGTGTCCGCGTCCCCTTCTACCGTCACGAGAGCCCGTGGCCGGCGGTGCGCAGGTAGCCGGCGGGCGAGAACTGCCTGGGTAACCCTTCGCCGTCGGTGGTGGCTGCAAGACTGGCCAAAGTAACGGAGCTGAGCAGCTGTTACGGGCCGGGTCTGCGGCGACGATCACGACGGCCCCAACTCTGGCCCGCTGCCGTTGACTTGAAGAGCGGCGTGACCGAGCGGGCCCAGCGGTTGGTGGCTCTAGCGGTTGCAACGGCCCTCGTGACGGCGGTGACAGGACTGAGACAAGAAGGCCCACAACTGTCAGTGGGTCTGTCCGGTCTCACTCCGCGTGGACGGCAATGACCGGCCGTCCCGCCACGACACCAACAGGGGGAACACCATGAAGTCGGTCCGCCACAAGGCAGCCACCGCTGGCACCCTTGCCATTCTGGCCCTGGGCGGCACGCTCGCCGCGACCGCCCCGGCCTCGGCCGCCACTGCCGGCGCCTACAACGGAGCGTGCGGCGCGGGTTACGAGGTCTTCACCTCGACTCCGATCAAGTCCTCGCAGACCACCGTGGCCGCCACCGCCTACGTGGCCTACAGCTCCGCGGACAAGCAGTGGTGTGCCGTCACCGTGCGCAACAAGCCCGGCGCCCGCGTGTTCATGGAGGTCACCCTGGACACCTGGCCGACCAGCAGCACCCCGGCGACGGACGCCGGCTCCTACACGACCTTCGCCGGCCCGGTGTACAAGGACCTGCCCAAGACGGGCCTGTGCATGACCTGGAGCGGTTCCATCGACATCTACTACAACTCGGACATCGGCCTGTGCCCCTGACCTGACGGCTGTCGGCGTGATCGACCTCCGGGTCGGCTACGCCACCTGCGCGAAACTCAGTTGATTATGATCCGCATGTCTTACCGGGAGGGACCATGGCCGAAGGCCACAGCGACCAAGGCACGAACAACGTGGAAACCTCTGACAATGTCGTGGATGAGCGGACCGCAGTTGAACTGGTGTACCAGCCCCAGTCTGCCGACACCCTGGTCGCCCTGCGGGTCCGTGAGCGGATCAAGCGGGTCGGGCCACTGCTGCGGGGTGCATTCCTCTTCCTGGCGGTAGGAAACTGGCTGCTCACCACCGTCGCCCACGGCAGTGTCGAGGTGTTCTCGACAGCTTTGCTCCTGTTTGTCGTCTTGCTGCTGTGGGGTTACCCGCGGATACAAGCCGCCCAGGTGCAGCGGCTCGTCGGATGGCAGGGCGAGTACCGCGCCACCGTGTCTCCGGCCGGTATCACCTGCCGTACCGACCACAGCACACTGATCCAGAAGTGGTCCGTTTTCCAGGGTTACCGGGAAACGGCAGATCACTTTGTCCTGCTCAGCCGGGATCCCAACATCCTGTGCCTCGACGTCTTGCCCAAGCGGGGCGCGCATGAGGCGGGGGACCTTGAGCGGCTACGGGCGATCCTGGACCAGTACACCCCTCGCGTGTGACAGGTGTCCGCCGTTGTGGCAACAGGCGCGCCTCTGTGGCGACTATCGTGTCCCTCCCTTCGTAGCGTAGAGACCATGCCTGCAGGGTGGGCAAGCCCGGACGCGTGGGACGGGCCGTGCGCTGCCGGAAACGCTCTGCGGGCCCGCCTCGACAGCGTCGGTGTCCAGCAGCACGTCGAACTCAGGCCCTTCCACCATCCCCCCCATCGGACGCAGCCATAGCGTCTGGAGGATGGACCGCCACTACGGGGAAGGGAGGGCGTTCCGTAGATGTGCCGGTGCTGCAGCGCGCCGGCCAGACGCCGGTGCGAGCAGTCTGTGGTGTGGTGCGGGTTGCTGTGGCGGCAGGACGAAGCCGCCCGTCGGTTTCCCCCGTGGCGGGCGGCTCGTGGCCTTGAGCGTTCAGAGATCGAAGTCGGCGGCGGTACGGATTCTTTGCAAGAGAAGTAACCGCAGCCTGCGCACCTGAACAAGGCCCACCGTAGCGGGGCGGCCGCCGGCCGAGCATCTGAATTACGCGCCGCCCGCCGGCCCGCCGACCGCATCCGCAGAGTTCTCTTCGAGGCGCAGAGCGTCGAGCTGCTCCTGCCGCGGCTGCCGTCGGCTCTGGCTCCTGCTCCGGCATGCAGCGCCGCGTAGGCGTCGCGGTCGCAGGCTCTGAGGACAAGCACTCACGTGGCGACGTTGCGGGCAGCAGCCCGCCTCCGACGCGGATGCGGCGGATGCGGGCCGGCACGGTGACGGCCTGGACAAGCCCTCGGCGTGGGGAATGTCGCGGGGGGAGGAGGACGCCGATCGTGCCGGACGCTGCCTGCGGGCTCATGAGCAGCGTCCTTGGTGTTGTCCCGCGTGATGTGGGCCGGGTTCCGTGCGCTGGGCCACGTCCACCGCGGCGGCGGCGCGGTCACGGGTGTCGGCGGCGGGAGCGATGAGGATGGCGGAGGCGACGAACACCAGAACCACCACCATCGCCGAGCGCAGCCCGTAGTGGTCGCCCAGGAATCCGAGCGCGGGCGGCCCCACGAGGAAGGCGAAGTAGCCGATGATGGCGACCAGCGAGACGCGGGCGGTCTGGTCGGGGCCCGAGTCGCCCGCCGCGGAGAGGGCGACTGGGAAGCCGAGGGAGGCCCCAAGTCCCCAGAAGAGTACGGCTGTCGCCGCTACGGCAGAGTTGTCGGAGAAGATGACCAGGAGGAGTCCGACGGCGCCGGAGATGGCGCTCGCGCGGACGACGGCGGCCCGCCCGAAGCGGCTGAGGAAGAAGGTGCCGCTGAAGCGTCCCAGGGTCATCGCCGCTGCGAACCCCACAAAGACGAGCGAGCCCATCGCGGCGTCGAGGCCGTGGCCGTCGACCATGAGCAGCGGCAGCCAGTCGTTGGCGGCGCCCTCGGCCAGCGCCATGGCCAGCACGATGGCGCCGATCAGCAGCAGCTTGCGGTCCCTCCACACCTGCGGCTTTGTTTGTTGCCCCGGAACCGGGCTCGGACTCGGGCCCGGCGTCGATGTGGCGGCGCTGATGCCGATCCCGGCGGGAATGGCACGCAGGGCGTGGACCAGCATTGCCGTGGCGATCAGGGCGATGACCGTCAGGTGCCAGGAGACGGGAAACGCGGCGGCGGTGGCCACCATTCCGACCGAACCTCCCACTACCGTGCCCAGGCTGAAGCAGCCGTGCAGTGTGGGCAGCACCGCGGTTCCGGTGATGCGCTCCACGTCGGCGCCGTCCACATTGACCGCCACTTCGCCCCCGCCCATGCCCGCGCCGAACAAGAACAGTCCTGCGGTGACCAGGGACGCGGACGGCACGGCGCTGCCCACCGCGATGACGACCGTGCCCGCGATGATCAGGAGCGTGCCGAGCGCGATGACCGGCCGGGTGCCGAACCGGGACACGCAACGACCGGAACACAGGATGCCGATCATCGAACCGACGGACAGCCCGAACAGGACCAGCCCCATCTGCCCGATGGACAAGCCGAGTTGATCGCGGACATCGGGGGTGCGTGTGACCCAGGACGACATGGCGATGCCGGGAAGAAAGAACAAGAGGAACAAAGCCTGACGGCGTCGGCGTACGGCGCGGTCTGCCACGGGGATCTCCGCTGGGTTCGGAGGAAGAGTTCGGACGGCGATACGTCGGATCGCTCGCGAGTATGGGCACACTCGGCCGGCGATCGACAAGCAGGGCGGACGGTCGGCTGGATCCGGAGGCGCGCGTGACCACCCCGCTGGGCTCCGGCGGAGAAGAGCTACTGGTCGGCCCTCACCGTACGTGTCACCGGTCGAGGAAGGAGTTCACTCAGGCAAGCGCGCAGGCGGGCGCCGCCGACCCGGGGGCGCGTCAGCTTGTGGGGCCGAACATGTAGGCGTTGGCGACGTCGATGAGCTCGGCCCAGACAGCGGGGGTGGTCGGTTCGCCGTGGCCGGGCAGGATCGTGTCGTAGTCGGGCCCGGCGGCGAAGCGGTCGATGTTGGCCTGCCAGCCGTCGAAGTCCTTGTCCAGGAACCACAGGTGGGTGCGGTTGTGGACGACGTCCTGGGCGACCAGGACGCCCTGCTCGGGCAGCTTGATCACGAGGGTGGTGTGGATCTCGCCGCCGGTGATCTTCTTGAACACGAACGGGATGCCGTCGATGACCTCGGTAGTGGTCCGGGTGCGCGTGGCTGATGACGAGGCGAGCGGCTTGCCGAGCTGCTTGGCGTAGGCGGCGACATCGTCGGCGTAGGCCAGGACGAACTGCGCGTTGACGGCGATGATCCGCGACGGCGTCTCGATCAGCTGGGTGGTGACGTCCAGGCCGTCCTCGGGCGAGGCGTAGCTGTGGATGCGGACCGGGCCCTTGCCGATGATGAATCCGCGGCCCCGGTGTCGGTACCCGCTGTCAGCACAGAGCGGTGATCCTGATCCCGACCACCGCGCCTGTGCTGCGCAGAGTCAGCGCCGCAGGGCCTTCGTGACGCACGCAGTCGAAACGGCCGAGCGTGGTCTCCCTCCCGTCCGGTCCGCCGACGGTGATCCCCTCGGTGATAGCCATGACGAGCAGGGTCTCGCCTGTGGCGCAGGCCATCTCCGTTCCCCATGAGGTGGAGGCGGTGATGATCTGCACCTTTGCCGTTGCCCGGCTCCTGCGGGTCATCACGTTCACATTGCGGACCGCGCCCGCCTTCAGCCGACAGTCTGTCGCTGCGTCGCCGGAGAAGGCGAAGGGTCTCAACGGCCCGACCTGATGTGGTGTCCCGTCCACAGTCAGCACCATGCCCTCGCCCTCGACGAGGGTGATCACGCGGTCGATCCCGGGAAAGGTGGAGAAGGAGCCTTCCGCGTCTACGTCCGCGACACTCACTCGCCAGTCGAAGCCGGCCTCGGGCTCCATCGAGGTCAGGGGCGCGTGTACGGTGCCTGACGCGACCTCTCGGGTCGTACCGCCGCCGTTCTTCCACGGCATGCTGCGGTATTCGCTCCAGCGCAGAGCATTTCCGTCCATCCGGCACCGCCTCCTGCGTGCGCTTTGTTCTGCTGCAGCTACGGCCAGGTGGCGTGTAGCGCTGAGTCACTTTACGAGCCGCGGTGCTAGGCCCCTCTCCAGGCTCAGGCCGTGGCTGGCGAGAGCAGAGTTCGGTGGGAGATCGTGCCGCTGTGCCGGAAACGGTGATGGCTTTCGCGGATCGACTGGCGTGGCTCGGTCAGTCGGTTGCTGCGGACGAGTAGGCCGGCTCGGAGTGGTCGGCCGGCGTGGACGGCACGATGTCTTCGTTGGTCGCGGCCCAGCACCGAGACATCCCGGTCTTCGTTCTGGAGCCGGCGGTTTCCCTGGGCGGGCTCGATATCTCGCGCATCGGCCTGGGAACGGCCCCGACGCTGTGATCACAGCCCTCAGGAAGATCATTTCAGCGGCGGGTCTGAAATCCCTGCCCGCCCAGAGGCATACGGCCCGTGACTCTGCCGGGCCGAGGTCAGTAGAGCCAGCGGTCCAGGAGCCCTGGCCAGAGAAACCCCTCGTAGCCGTCGAAGGCCGGCGGATCGATCTCCTTCAGCTCCTCGGCCAGCCGGTGCAGCTCCGCGAAGGCCCGCTCTTCCTCCTCTTCAGAGGTACTCCTCGGGGCCGTCCGGCTCGCTGAGAAGCTCTGAGGCTTTAACGCGACTGCCGTAACAGTGAAGGACGCTGAGCCACACGCCGACACCCGAGTTGGCGAACCACGCCTCCCCGTCAGGCGTGACGAAGTAGACCGCCCCGGTCTCCGGCTCGACGCCGAACGATGACCGCTCGGCCGGCTCCTCGGGGTCCGCGACCTCGGTGAGACGGTAGAGCAGACTTCTGGACGTGAGCAGGGCTGGCTCAGACTCGCTCTGGATCACGACTCGTTCGATGAGACGCGGAGCTACCGGGATGCCCACCTCGACGAGCTGCGCCTTCATGCAGCCCGGGATTCGCCAGCCGACCACCGTGTCCCGTCCGGCTCGCGTGACACGCCCCAGACCGGCCCACTCGATCAGCTGGTCGTACGTCGCCATCGAACGATCCTCTTCCGTCGGCTGTGGCCCTGACCCTGACGAGCCGGTCTCAGGTCACTGCACGGCCGCCCTTGCGGAACGGCCCTTCGATCGCTGATGAGACGTCTGGCCGACCGCGCCTACGGGTGTGTGTCCGTGATCGCGATGACCTCGTCGAGGTGGTCCAGGGTGGCCTGCAGGTCGTCGATCTTGGCCTGGATGCGCTCGCGCTCGGCTCGCAGCATGGCTCGTTGCTCGGCGTCGGTGTGCCCAGAGTCGAAGCAAGGCAGGAGTTCGGTGATCCTTCGGCTGGTCAGGCCGGCGGCGAACATCTCCTGGAAGAAGCGCACCAGGGGGATGGCGTCCTGCCGGTACAGGCGCTGGCCGGACGGGCTGCGCTCCGCGATGAGCAGCCCTTGCTGCTCGTAGTAGCGCACGGCACGCACTGAGACGCCGGCACCCCGTGCCACCTCGCCGATGCGGATCAACCGCTCTTCTGCGGCCACTGTGACCGTCATGGTGATTCCTCTCACCCCTAGCCCTGGCGATCAGCACTTGCCTCTGACGCTAGCGTCAGGTTTTAGCGTACCGGCCATGGATATCAACAACTCCGTCGCCCTTGTCACCGGAGCCAACCGCGGCCTGGGCCGCGCCTTCACCCAGCGCCTGCTCGAACGGGGCGCCCGCAAGGTCTACGCGACGGCCCGCCGACCGGAGACCGTGGACCTGCCCGGGGTCGAGGTGCTGCCCCTCGACATCACCGATCAGGCATCCGTGAGGGCCGCCGCCGAGGCCGCCCCGGACGTCTCGCTCCTCATCAACAACGCCGGAATCAGTACGGGGACCGACCTGGTGACCGGTTCGCTGGACACCATGCGGCACGAGCTGGAGACCAACATGTTCGGCCACCTGGCAATGATCCGGGAGTTCGCGCCGGCGCTCGCCAGGAACGGCGGGGGCGCAATCGTCAACGTTCTCTCCGCCATGTCGTGGTTCGGGGGCAAGGGTGCCAATGCCTACCACCTGACCAAGGCCGCCGCCTGGGCCATGACCAACGGCGTCCGCCTGGAGCTCGCCGAGCAGGGCACGCTCGTCACAGCGGTACACCTCGGCCTGGCCGACACCGACATGGCGGCGGGCTGGCCCGTGGACAAGCTTGCTCCGTCGGACCTGGCCGACGCGGCGCTCGACGGTGTTGAGGCGGGCTCCGCCGAGGTCCTCGCCGACCAGTGGAGTCGGGACGTCAAGTCCCGTCTGCCGCTGACGCCGGAAGAGTTCAGCGCCGCAATGGACCGCGCCCTGGCGGCGCTGATGGCGGCCTGAGGCGCCCCTCGTGCCGCGCGGACTTCGGTCGGCTTATTCTCCAACGGCCTCTCGAACGCCTCTACTTGAGGTTGAACTCGTGGTGTCGTGTCGCTGATCAGGCGGTCCGATGGTCAGGCCGGTCTTGGCGAGGCAGCCGTCTATGAGGTGACTGCGGTACTGGATGAGGCGTAAGCCACGTCGTATGCGCTGGGCGAGGTGTCCCGGGGGTACTGAAGGCGACGTTGCAGAGCCATCCGCGTCGCAGGAGAGACCGTATGCCTTCGGGCGGCAGGTAGTAGATGGTCGGCCACTCCCGGGCTGCCGCCCACTGCCGTAGGCCGGCGGCTTTGGGGACGTTGAGGTTGTCTCAGACCGGGACGGCCGGGTCACGAGCCCGACCCACTCCAGCAGCGCGGAGCCACCTTCGGCTTCGCGCTGCGCCCAGATGCGTGGGGGGTCGTGTACGGCCTCGAAACCGTGAGCCGCACTCGTCATGACTCATCCTCGACATCTCGAGTGTCAGGAGGACGTCACGTACCCCTCACGCAACCGCGGCCAGAGCCAGACAGCCCGTACGCCGACACCTTCCGCCACCTCCGCGGGCCGGTCCGGTCCGACCCCCGCTGCTGGTCTGCCAGTTGAGCGCGGTCGAGCCCGGCCACCTGGCCGTCAGCATCGGCACCCTGAGCCGGAGTGCTTTCCCCGCGGGCTGCCACTGAGCGGCCTGAGACAAGAACTGCATCCTCAACGGCGCAGCCGAATGCGCCGACCCGCTCCGGCTGATACGGCTGTCCGGCCTGACTGAGCAGAGCACCATGCGCGATATCACCGCCACCCGCCCCGAACGAGTTATCAAGCTGCGGGGGCAGCCGGCTGGTTCAGCCGTCGAGGGTGGCGAGCCAGTCGGTCAGCAGGCGGTTGACGTCGTCGGGGCGCTCCTGCTGGATCCAGTGGCCGCAGCCGTCCAAGAGGTGGGAGGCCGACAGGCCGGGGAGGGTGGTGGGGTAGGCGTCGATGGCGTCGGACATCCAGGTGGTGGAGGCGTCCAGGGCGCCGCCGATGAACAGGGACGGCTGCTTGATCGGAGCTCCGCGGTGCGGGGCGAGGTCTTGCCAGTCTCGGTCCATGTTGCGGTAGCGGTTGAGTGCGCCGGTGATCCCTGTGCGTTCGAACTCCCCGGCGTAGACGTCGAGATCGTCCTCGCTCAGCCAGGCCGGGAGGGCCCCGGTGGGGAAGCGGTCGCGCAGCCGGCCGCCGCGGGCGACGAAGTGCGGGTCAAGCGCGCCCTGGCCGGGCATGGTGTCGGCGGACAGGGCTGCGTAGAAGCCCGCGAGCCAGCCCCGGACATCGGGCTCGATCTCCGCCTCGGCGCGGCCGGGCTCTTGGAAGTAGGAGACGTAGAACTCCTGCTCGGGGCCGCCGATCTGGCCGAAGATGTCGGTGGGGCGGGGGCCGCCGGGCGGTGCGTAGGGGACGCTCAGCAGGCCGACGGCGCTGAAGACGTCGGGGTGCAGCAGCGCGGAGGCGGCAGCGATGTTGGAGCCCCAGTCGTGGCCGATGACCACCGCGTTCTCCTCGCCGAGGGCGCGCACGACGGCGACGTTGTCCTCCACCAGGTCGAGCATCCGGTAGGCGTCGGTCGCTTCCGGCTTGGAGGAGCGGCCGTAGCCGCGCACGTCGATGGCCACCGCCCGGTAGCCGGCCGCGGCAAGGGCCGGGAGCTGGCGGCGCCAGGAGTACCAGGACTCGGGGAAGCCGTGCACGAGCAGGACCAGCGGGCCGGTGCCCTGCTCGACCAGGTGCAGGCGCCCGGCCGGGGCCGCG
Organism: Streptomyces sp. NPDC087859; assembly: GCF_044742595.1. NCBI lineage: Bacteria > Bacillati > Actinomycetota > Actinomycetes > Kitasatosporales > Streptomycetaceae > Streptomyces > Streptomyces sp. NPDC087859. Next base: position 189,403 of record NZ_JBIUUU010000017.1, read on the forward strand.
ACGGTGCGGTGGCCAAGCTCGGCGGTCGGTTCGGGCTGCATGGGCTTCTCCTCGATTCGCGGGCGGACGCAGCTACCCGTCGATCATGCGGCGTGGCGCCCGCTCGACGCGATCAGCCTTGCCACTCTGGCAAACTCGCAGAACAGAGTGGTGGAACGGCAGGGCAGGCACGACACGGAGGAGCGTGCGAGGTGGCAGTCGACGACGTGGACAGCACGCTGGCCGCGATGGGGCCCCGGTTGCGCGCCGCGCGCGAGCACCGCGGCGCGACACTCGCCGGTGTCAGTTGTGCGACCGGCATCTCCACCAGCACGTTGTCCCGGATCGAGACCGGCCGGCGCAAGCCCACCCTGGAGATGCTGCTGCAGCTGTCGAAGGAGTACGGCCTCTCCCTGGACGAATTGGCCGGCACGGCACCCGCCCCCGCGGCCGAGCCGCGCGCCATAGGGCCGCTGAGCTTCGGCGACGACAAGGCGGTGCTGCCGTTGACTCGGTACGTCGGCGGCCTGCACGCCCACAAGCACATCCTGCCCGCCCTCGAGGATCCGCCCGCGCGGCCGCGGCAGGTTTCCCACGAGGGCTACGAGTGGCTGTGTGTCCTGTACGGGCGGCTGTGGCTCGCACTCGGCGACCACGACCTCGTCCTGACTGCCGGGGACGCCACCGAGTTCGACACCCGCACCCCGCACGGGGTAGCGAACGCAGGCATCGGCGGGCCTGTTGAGTACCTGATCATGTTCGGCCCTCAGGGTGAGCGCCTACGCTTGCGCACCGCTCCGGGCGCCGGCTCCCCGAACCCCCGGCCCCACGCGCACACGAGGTCCCGGCGCAGCGGCGAACGGTGAATCAACGCGAGGCCCGCGGAAGGCGTCCACCTCGTTGACGGTGCCAATGGATTCATCTCGCTGACGGAGTGGTGGGCTTGTTCGTTGTCCGAGCTGCGGAGAGTGGTGACAGGACCGCCCTCGTTCGCATGATCCGCTCGCGCGCCGAGTGGATGCGCCACCAGGGTCTGCGGGACTGGGACGCCTGGATGAGCAGCGCCGACCTGATGGCCGCCAGGGCCACTAGGCCGCGAACGGCCGCCTGGCTGCTGGTGCATGGGGACGGATCGGTCGTCGGTTGCACCACGGTGTCCGCCGTTGTCCCGGACGAGGGGTGGACCGCGCGCGAACGTACCCAGTCCGCCCTGTACTTGAGCACCACATGCACTGATCCGGCCTGGCGTGAACACCGGCCTGGTACCCGGCTCGTCACGTGGGCGCTGGCCTACGCGGGCCAGACGGGAGCGGCGACGCTCAGGCGCAGTTGCCAGGGTCCGGGACTGCTGCGCCTCTACCGCGACGTCCAGGGCTTCGACCTCGTGAGAACCGTGAGCGACGGCGGCTCACCAACACACCTGCTCGCGAGGGCGACCAGCGGCGGGCCGCCGAAAGCCGGGTCTCTCTGATCGGCGCTTCTGACGCCTCCGCTTGTCGCGTGCGCCCGCTGTCACCGGTGACGGTGGCAGCGGGCACACGCGTGGTTCTGCCGGCAGATCACGAGGCGTCGGCGAGGATGTGGTCTCGGGAAGCGGCGACCTCGGCGCGCAGAGCAGCCACGTCGACGTCCAAGAGCCGACCGTTCCACTTGCGGACCTCGCCGGCCACGAACACCGTGTCGATGTTGCGCGGGTCGGATCCCAGCACCACGGTGCCCACGGCGTCGTTGAGCGGCATGTTGTTGATGTCCTCGGCTCGGATGACGAGCAGGTCGGCCTGCTTGCCCACCGTGATCGAACCGGTCACGTCCGCCAGCCCGTTGGTGCGGGCCCCCTGCAAGGTGGCGAAGTCCAGCACGTCGCGGACACCGATGCGGGACGGCTCCCGCTCCGTCCCGTAGACGGCGTTGACGGCCCGCATGCGCTGGATGGCGTGCAGCGCGCGCATCTGGGTGAACATGTCGCTGGCCAACGCCACCTCCACGTCGATGCTCAGCCCGGGCCGTACTCCGACGGCGAGCGCCTCGTCGACGGCAGGGATGGCGGTCTCCAGACCGATCTGGGCGTCCGAGGTGGGCGCCAGGGCGATCGTCGTACCACTGGCGCCGATCGCCCGCCAGGCCTCGCCGGTCAGTCCCGTGGCGTGGATGAGCGTCACATCGGGCCCGAGGAGACCGTGCCGCTCCCAGGTGAGGACGGCCTGCGAGGACGACGTGCCGAACACGGCGTCGACGCTCACGCCGATACCCAGATCGCGGGCGGTGCGGGCGAGTTCGGCGCCGTAGGCCAGGCTCGGTCCGGCGATCTCGTCGGTGGCCAGGGCGGCCAGCCGGAACGTCAGCAGGTCGCTGCCGTACTGCCCTTGAAGTCGGGCGAGGTCGGCCGGCCACTGCTTGTCCCAGTCACCGAAGTGAGGGGCCATCGCGGCGTGCACGCCGCGGATGCCGGTGTCGATCAGGGCCTGCACGGCGGCGTCGGAGTGCTCGGCCGTACGGGAGTTGTGGGAGAAGTCCAGCATCGTGGTGATGCCGCTGTCCAGCGCCGTCAGCGCCGCCAGCTTGGTGCCGATGTACATGTCGGCGGGCCGGTACACCGGCGCGATGCCCAGCAGCGTGCTGGTGACGTATCCGGCCAGATCGTCGACATCGGGCATGATGCGCCGCAGCTGTGCCTCCCAGGCGTGCCGGTGGGTGTCGACGAAGCCGGGGGCGACGATGCAGCCGGCCGCGTCGATGACCACGGCGTCGGCGATCGTGCCCTGTGCTCTCAGGTCCGGTCCGACAGCCGCGATCACGTCGCCCTCGATGAGCACGTCCCCCTCGTCCAGCACGCCGATGACAGGGTCCATGGTGACCACGGCGGCACCCGTCAGCAGGACACGGCGAGCCGGAGCGGCCGCACGCTGACGCAGTTGGGCGAGCTGGGACTGACGAGTGGTGTCGCTGGAATACATGAGCGCATCCGTTCCTGAGGGGCCCGGTCCGTTGTGCGGGGCCGTTGATGTGCTCAGACTCCACCGGTGTCGCGGTGGCAACCAGGCCGCCGGTTTCCTGGGTGCGCGGCACCCAGTCACCGTCCCGCCGAGGCGGCACGATCAGGGCGATGTCCTTGGTATTACCGAAGGGGTGCCGCGCAGTTCGGCGGCCCACAAGTACTCCCGGCGTGCCTGGGCACGCGCGCGCCACCTGCTGACCACGCCGGACCGGACGTTCGGGACCGACGAGGTACGGCGACACCCGGCACGCTGGCTCGCGGCCCGGTCCGACGCCCTCCCGGAGCCTGCGGGACCCGTACGGCAGCAGTGGGAGGAAGCCGTTCTTGCGGGCGGCCGGGGTGGCGGTGCCGGTGTTCTCGCGAGAGGTGCCGCACTGGCTGCTGCGTTGCCGGCCCCGCACTGCCAACGTCCCGATACGGCGGGGAGATCTCCGTAAGACATCCCCGCGAGCGCTGCCCGCGACGCGGCCTCTTTGCATCCGCGCGGGCGCTGGTGCCGTTGACCGTCCCGGTCAGGCAGACGGCGACCGCAGGGCGGGCATCCGGAGCCCGGCCAGGAACCTGCCGGGCACATGCCAGGGCGGGGAGGAACAGCACGTGCTGTTCCTCCCCGCCCTGGCATGTGGGGCGCTCAGACAGCCTGAGCGGTGGGAAGGATGGTGATCTCGGTGAGGTTCACGTGCCGCGGCACGGCAGCCATGAAGGCGACGGTCTCGGCCACGTCGGTGCCCTGAAGGACGTCGATGTCGTGGATGAGGTCGGCCATCAGCTTGGAGGCGTCCGGGTCGGTCACGTGGTCGGGCAGTTCCGTGTCGACCATGCCGGGCTCGATGGTGGCGACGCGGACCATCTTGCGGCCCAGCTCGACGCGGAGCAGTCGCGTGAGGTGGCTGATGTAGGCCTTGGTGCCGGAGTAGATGGAGAACTTCTCCAGGATGCGAGTGGCCGCGATCGAGGACGTGTTGATCAGATCGGCCGGCCTGCCCGCGGCGGCAGCCTCGGTGAGGTGGGGCAGGAAGGCGGCGATGACGTTCATCAGACCGGTGATGTTGAGGTCGATCTGACGCTGCCACTCATCGACCTTGAGTTCCTCGATGCCCGAGATCAGCTGGACGCCGGCGTTGTTGAACACCAGGTCGGCCTTGCCGAACCGGGCGGCGACCTGATCCGCGGCCGCCTGCACGGCCGCACGGTCGGTGACGTCGACGGCGAGGGCGAGAGCCGTACCGCCGGCCGCCTCGATGTTCTTCACGACGCCGTCAAGGCGCTCCTTGCGCCTGGCGAGCACCACCACGCTGGCACCGAGTTCGGCCAGGCGCTCGGCGGTGACGGCGCCCATGCCGCTGGACGCGCCGGACACGACGGCGACACGACCGGTGAGCGGGGTTCCGGTGAGCAGAGCAGACATTGCGAGGACCTCATTCTTCGAGCAGCAGGGAACTGCGGTTTCACAAAGGGGGAGCGGGGCCCGGCCGATCGGACATGAGAGGGGTCTTCTTGGTCGGCCGGGCCGCTGGGGCTGCGGCCGCCGTCCAGGGCAGAGACGGCCGCGGTCAGATCAGGCGTCGTCGTGGGCGGTGGCGGCGGACTTCTCGCTCCAGGGCTCGAGGTCGTCGCGTATCTGCTGGATCTTGACCTCGAGGCGCTCGATGGTGTCCCGGCCCAGGTACAGGTGGGTGGGGAGCTTCTCGGCCGAGGCGACCTCCACGATCAGGGCGGCACCCTTGACCGGGTCGCCGAGCTGGGCGTGGTTGGCCTGGTCGATCCAGTCCAGCGTCACGTGTGCGGGGGTGCCGTCGTACTCGGCGATGCGGTGCGCGGCGACCGACAGGGAGCTGGAGTCGAGGAAGTCGGTGCGGAACACGCCCGGCTCGACGACCATCGACTGGATGCCGAACGGGGCCATCTCGACCGACAGGGCCTCGCTGATGCCCGCGACCGCGAACTTCGACGCCGAGTACAGGCTGACACCGGGCTCACCCTCGAAACCGGAGCGGGAGCCGATGTGCACGAGCTTGCCCGAACCCTGCTTCCGCATCACGGGAAGGACGGCGCGGGTGACGTTGATCAGCCCGAACACGTTGAGATCGAACAATGAGCGCGCCTCGGCGTCGGTGATCTCCTCCAGCGCCCCCAGCAGGCCGCGGCCGGCGTTGTTGACCAGGACGTCGATGCCGCCGAACTGGTCGACAGCCGCCTCCACGGCCCGGGGGATGCTGTCGTTGTCCGTGACGTCCAGCGCTACCGCGAAAACGTGCGCGGAGTTCTTCAGGTCCTCCGGAATGCGCTCCGGGTTGCGGACGGCGACGACCACATTATTTCCCGCAGTCAGAGCCGACCGAGCGATTTCCGCGCCGATACCTCGGGAGGCGCCGGTGACAAACCAAGTAGCCATGAGAGGTGAACCTCTTTCGTTGCTTCCCCGTCGCCGGGGGATTTCTTGCTTGCGGATTCGAGTGTGCCCCTGGTTCATGGCCCGATGAAGGCTGCGCTTTTCCTGGGAGTTCCACACCCAGGAAAAGCTCCGGGCGACGTCGATGACATATCAACATCCTGGTAGGCTTGAGGGATGTCTGAACCGCGATGGCTCACGCCGGGTGAGGCCGAAGCCTGGGCGACGTACCGCAGGCTGCGCCGTGAGCTGCAGCGGGCCCAGGACCAGCAGCTTCAGCGGGATTCCGGGCTCTCCGCAGCCGACTACGCACTGCTCGCCCCGCTGTCCGAATCGAAAGACGGGGTGCTGCGGGCTCGAGACCTCGGCGCCGAGGTCGGGTGGGAGCGCAGTCGGCTTTCTCATCAGATCAGCCGCATGGAGAAGCGCGGCCTCGTGACCCGTGAAGCCTGTGCCGCCGACGCCCGTGGTTCGATGGTGCGTTTGACCGGGCATGGCCGGTCCGTGATCGAAGCGGCCGCACCAGGGCATGCCGAAACGGTGAGAAGGCTCTTCTTCGATCCGCTGACGCCCGCGGAAGCGGACTCCCTCGGTGTCCTGCTCGAAAAGATTCTGAAAGCCGTCGAAAAGGGCAAGCCCGATTAGAACTCATGCGAGCGTGATGCCCGGGAACTTAAATACCCTGACTTTTTCGCGACCTATTCCTCGAATATTCCGCGGTGCGACGACGGCCTGCCGCATTCCGTCCGGGACGCCTACGGGCGAAGGCCTGCAAACACCGGCGCGGCTCCCGCGGCGTGAGGAAAGTGGCCTTCTTGTGGGTGGAGGCGTACCCGGCTCCGAGGTCGTGTCCCTCTTCGTGGAGTAAGCGACCTTGCTTGACGCGTTCCGGCAACCGCGCGTCGGCCACGCCATGGGACACGGCTCCCGGATCGCGCGGCGGCTGACCTGCCGTCAGCGCCAGGCGCGGCCCCCGAACCGCGCCGATGCGGCGATGACCTCCGGATTCCGGCGCGTTGATCCGCTGCACCACCTGGCGGGACGCCACCGGCTCCGGCCGCGCCGGACGCGGGATCCTTCGCGTGGTGCGGTGTGCTGGTGGGCACGGATGAGTCGGTGCGGACAGCGGTCGACCTGGCGCGCGCCGCAGCAATGCGGCCGATTGCCGGGCGGCTGAGGTGATTTCGCCCTCGGTCGGTCAGCTTGGGAGCGGTCATTCTGGCGCCCGGGCCACGGGTGAAAGGCAAGCGTCGGATCGTGTCCCACGAAGCGGTGGAGAGCTGTGGAGCTCGGGGCTCCGCAGGTCACGGCCGCGGTGCCCGCGAAGCGTTGTTGCAGATCGGCGTCAACCGCCGAGAGCAGCATCGGGAGCGGATCCTGGCGCTCGTGCGCCAGGCGTGGTGAGCTGCATCCGGGCTCAAACGGCCCGGCTCTCCGCACCACTTGGCGGGACACCACCGGCAGTGATTGCCAGCCGGCCAGGGACGCGTTCGTACTTCGTCCACGCCGCGAGATCGGCGGCTCCGACGCCACTGCCCAAATGTCGGCCGCGTGAGCACACCGTTCCCACCGAACTGCACGCGGATGGTGCGGCTCCGCGTCGAGTCAGGTGTCGGAGGCGGGTTCTTGCTGATGAGGGAGGGCCGGCGCGGTCATGGACCCCAGCAGCGCCAGGGCATCCGCCGAGGGAGAGCGCGGATCGGCCTGGAGAATGATCAGCTGCTGCCCCGGCGAGCTGCGAATGTTGAGGGCTTCGTGGCGCAGTTCGATGTTCCCCACCGCGGAGTGGTGCAGCTGCTTCACCTCGTAAGGGGGGACCCTGGCGTACTCACGCGCCCACAGCGTACGGAACTCGCTGTTGCGGACCGACAGTTCGCCGACCAGCTCGAGGACGCGGGGGTCGTCGGGGGTGCTCGCGGCGCTTTGCTGCAGGTCGGCGACGGCACGCGTCTTGGCCCGCTCGGGGCTGCGGTAGAAGGTGCGTGCCGCCGGATCGAGGAAGAGCATGCGCAGGACGTTGTCGTGCTGGGCGAAATCCGCGTAGAGAGCATCGGCCAACGGGTTGGTGGCCAGGATGTCCTGCGCATGGCCGATGACGAAGGCCGGGGTCTTGGTCCAACTTTCGATCAGTTGCCGCAGGTGGGGAAGGACGCGTTCGACGCGGGCAGGGGACTTGGTCCGTCGGCCGGCCGGCTGGGCCAGGCTGTACAGTCGGCGGACGTCGTCCTCTCCCAGCTGCAGCACTCGGGCCACGGCGTCCAGCACGCGTCGGGAGGGAGCCAGTTCGCGGCCCTGCTCGAGCCGCGTGTAGTAGCTCGAACTGACCCCTGCCAAAGCGGCGACCTCGTCGCGGCGCAAGCCGGGCACCCTCCGACGGCCGGTATGGGGCAGGCCTGTGTCCGTGGGGCTGAGGTGTTCCCGGCGGGCGCGGAGGAACTGACCCAGTCTTTCCACTGTGTCAGGGGGCGTGTCGTTGTCCATACCGTCGAGGCTAGGGCGAAAAAGCCGAAGAAGGATCTGCGGACGGTGGGTGCATTACACCCAGGAATGAAGGGCCTCCATGCGCGGAGGGCGGCGGTAGGGGATGCCCCACGACGGCTGCGGCGATGATCTGGGAAATCCCAGTGATCAAGACAGCTAGCTACTCAACGTAAGGGGCGCGCGACGAGATGCCATATTACATGCTGGACACCTGTAAAAGGTGGGAAAGCGACTAGTGTGACCGGCATGAGCAATGGGACGCCGTTGGGTGATTTCCTCAGGGCCCGCCGCGAGGCCTTGAAGCCTCATGACGTCGGTCTGCCTGAGCACGGACGCCGTCGAGTCCGGGGGCTGCGCCGGGAAGAGGTCGCGCTGCTGGCGGGGGTGAGTTCGGATTACTACATCAGGCTGGAGCAGGGCCGGGAGTCCAGCCCGTCGCCCCAGGTCGTCGATGCGGTGGCACAAGCGCTGAAGCTGAACGAGGAGGCCACCGACCATCTCAACCGCTTGTGTCTGGCCGCTTCGCAGCGTCCGCGCGGCTGGGGCAGTCAGGAGCAGGTCAGTCGACAGTTGCTGGAACTGATGGACGGCTGGGAGCACACCCCTGCCTTCGTCCTCGGCCCCGCACTCGACGTGTTGGCCGGCAACTCCCTGGCCACGGCCCTTCATAGCGGGTTCGACCAGTTCGACAACCTCGCGCGCATGGTCTTCGCCGATCCGGCGGGGCGCGACTTCTACCAGGAATGGGATCGAGCCGCCCACTCCTGCGTCGCTGAGATCCGTGCCGCCTACGGCTACGACCCCGAATCGGAACGGATCGCCGAGGTCGTCGAGGAACTGTCTCTGCTGAGCGAGGAGTTCGCCGAGATCTGGCGGATGCACGAGGTGAAGAGCAAGTCCCAGGAGGGCAAGCACCTGCGGCATCCTGAGGTCGGCGATCTGCACATCAAGTTCGCGGCGTTCACCGTCAACGGAGCTCCGCACCAGCAGTTGGTGGTCTATCAGGCCGAGCCCGCCAGCCCCACCGCGGCCGCCTTCGAGAAGCTCCGGGCCGCGGCCACCGCCCCCAAGCGGGCGACCGCTGCTGAACTCACGCCCGGCCTTGCGGTGAACGAGCTTTAGTGCCGGATTCCTACGAACGGTGAGAACGTGCCGTCGCCGTAGGAAGCGGGTTGAAGGCGCGGGTCTTCCTCATATCCAGGGCCCGGCGCGGTTGTTGGGGTGGGTTGTTGCGAGGGGGGTGGCTTGCTCGATCTCGGGTGGGCCTGCGAAGGGCTGTCCGGCGAGGGAGACCCTGCGGAAGATGTGCCACCAGCCTTCCTGGAAGGGTGTGAGGACAGGGTGTCGGTGACGACATAGATGTCACCGGCGAGGTTGGCTGCCTCGGAAGAGAGTGCTGGTAGAAGGTCCTGCTGCGGGAGAAGGCAGTCATGGTGCCCTTGTGTATGTCCCGCATACCCATAGCGCCGTCGACCCAGGTCGTCTCTGGCCCACGGATGTAGTCGACTTTGGACCCGATGCCGCGTCCGGCGCCGGCGGGAACGTGCGGGGGGATCGCCGGTCCTAGCTCATGGGCGCAGGCGACACCCCTCGGCCGGCAGGATCCGGCGGACCTGGCTGCGGCCAATCCCTATGACCAGTCGGTTGGCCTCGGAGGTCAGCGCGTCAAGGGTCCGCTTTGGCGGCCGGGCTGATCCGCGTCGGCCAGCTCGCTGTCCTCCTGCACGGTCAGTCGGCCAGCCCCCGACTGTCTGACCAGGCTGATGATCCTGGAGCGTTCGGCTTCGGTGATCCGCCGTTTGCGACCCTGGCGGCCCAGGTCTTCGATCCCGTCCAAGCCTGAACGATTGAAGCGGTACAACCAGCGGCGGACTGTCTTGGGGCTTCACCTCAACTCGTCCGCGACAGCCGGGACTCGCTGCCCGGACCAGCTCAGCTCGACCATGCGTGGCCCGCATCATCAGATCGCCCGGCGCCTTGCGCGCTCGCGACTGTCGAAGCACGAGTCTCTCCTCGTTCTCGCCACGGCGCGGCAGTGCCCGTGACACCACCGCCCAGCATCCGCCCGCGTACCGGTGGTGTCCCGCCAAGTGGTGTGGAGAGCCCGGCCGTTTGGGTCCGGATGCTGCTCATCACTGCCTGGCGCACGAGAGCCAGGCTCCGCTCCCGACGCTGCACTCAGCGGTTGACGCCGATCTGGGCAACGCTTCCCGTTCACCGCAGCCATGACCTGCGGAGTCTCGAACTCCACATCTCTACACCATTGCGTGGGACACGATCCGCGTACCGAACCACCCCGCCACGAGGACTGATACCCGGCAAGAGAGGAATCCAGCACCAGCCGCCTCCTGCCGGCCGGTCCTCGACTCCATCGGGGCCGGCCGCACGCTCGAGGGGACCCTGGCCCCCTCGCACCCAGGAAGAACGCTGCCTTCACCCGATGAGCCTGCCTGCTCACACTCGAGATCACAGGCACCGCGCGTCGGCCTCCGTACCGGATCGCGCGTCATCCCGAGGAGTCACGGAGCAGACATGATCACTGTTCGAGATCTTCAGACCCGCCCTCTGGACCAGGTCCACCGGCTCATCGAGCCTGGACCGGTCATCCTGATCACCACTCGGCACCGCGGCGTGCCGAACGTGATGACCAACGGTTTCAACATGATGGTCCGCCACGAGCCGGCACTGATCGGCTGCACCGTCGGCCCGTGGGACCACTCCTACCGGGCTCTGGTGGAGACCGGGGAGTGCGTCATCTCGGTCCCGACGGCCGAGATGGCCCGGACGGTGGTCGACATCGGGAACTCCTCTGGTGCCGACACCGACAAGTTCCAGGAGTTCGGCCTGACCGCACTGGCCGGGGAGAAGGTGCAAGCGCCCCTGGTGGGGGAGTGCTACGCCAATATTGAGTGCAGGGTCGCGGATGCCGGCTTGGTGGCCGCTTACCACCTGTTCCTGCTGGAGCCGGTCAGGGCGTGGACGGATCCCTCGCAACCGCAGCCGCGGCTGCTGCACCATCGCGGCGACGGCACCTTCTCGGTGGACGGGGAGGTCATCGATCTGAAGTACCGGATGACCAAATGGCAGTACCTCCTGTGACGGCGCAAGTGGCACTTCCTCATGAGGTCATGGCGGTGCCCGCTGCACTGCATCGCATGGCCGCAGGCCCGGGCCCGACGCCGTCGCCGACCTCCGGCCCTTCAGTATTGTTGATGCATCAACAAATGGGTAGGCTGGCTCGCGGTGGTCGCACCGCGCCCGCCCACCACAAAGGAGTCGACCATGCCCAGAGCAGTGAAGTTCTCGCGCTACGGCGGACCCGAGGTCCTGGAGATCGCGCAGGTCCCGCGACCGGTGCCCGGACCGGGCGAGGTCCTGGTGCGAGTGGCGGTCGCTCCCGTCAACCCGGGTGAAGCCGGCATCCGGCAGGGGGTGTTCGCGGACATGTGGCCGGCAGCGTTCCCCGAAGGCCAGGGCAACGACTTCGCCGGCTGGGTCGCCGACCTCGGCACAGGTGTCGCTGACTTCAGCGTCGGCGACGAGGTCATCGGTTACCTCCCGCGCGCCGCGCAGGCCGACTACGTCGTTTCCCCTGCCCGACTGCTGACTCTCAAGCCGAGTGACATCAGCTTCGAGACGGCGGCCCCCCTCTCCGCGGTCGGCGTGACGGCCTGGGCCGCGGTCAACGCGGTGGGCGTGGGGGCAACGGACACCGTCGTGGTCTCCGCTGCGGCCGGCGGGGTCGGCTCACTGGCCGCGCAGCTGGCCCGGCTGCGCGGCGCGACCGTCATCGGCACCGCAGGTCCCGACAACGCCGACTTCCTGCGCTCGCTCGACGTCATCCCCGTCCAGCACGGGCCCGGACTCACCGACCGGTTGCGCGCCGCCGCCCCCGGTGGCATCGACGCCTTCATCGACACCTTCGGCCAGGGCAATGTCGATGCGGCGATCGCGCTGGGCGTCGCGCCCCACCGCATCAACACCATCGCCGACGGCCGCGCCGTAGCCCGCTACGGAGTACGCCACGAAGCCCAGGAAGACGCCTTCTCGCCGCAGGTCGTCGCCGAACTCGCCTCCCTGGTGGCCAAGGGGCTGCTGGTCGTGCCGATCAGCAGAATCTACCCACTGGAACAGGTCCAGGATGCCTACCGGCACGTCCAGCAACGGCATACTCGCGGCAAGATCGTGCTCAGTCTGGTCGCCGAGGAGGAACGCGCCGCCCTGGCCCAGCAGTTGCGCGCCGAAGCGCCGGCAGGCGCCCCGGATATCCTCTGACCTGGCCGGACGGTCGCTGCCACGCGCCGCGGCCGGCCTCCGTGGAGCAGATCCGTCCAGCTCGGCACGCACGAACGGAGGACAGGGTGGGTGCGGAACTCCCAGGAAATCCGTGACCTGGTTGTCTCTCGTCCGACAGGCGACCGTAGAGGCATGAACACCACCGCACCTCACCCCTACGTCGGCATGTGGGTCACCGCCGACGGCCACATCCGCCAGGAACTTCTCGCCAACGGCCGCTACGACGAAGCCCGTGGGAACCGCCAGAGCGCCTACACCGGCAGCTACAGCGTCACCGGCAACCACATCGACTACGTCGACGACACCGGCTTCACCGCCACCGGTGACGTCCGCGACGGCGTCCTTTACCACGAGTATCTCGTCCTTTACCGCGAGGACAGCGCGCAGCCGACCGCCGGAGCGAAGTGACCCGGTGGGTGCCTGCCCCCGACGCAGGCACCCACCGACGCCTTCGATCGCGCCGCCGGGTCCCACGGCGATCGGCCGACGTGTCCGCGTCCGTCACGACCGGACGACGGCCTGCGGACACGCCCGCGCCACACGAGCGGCCTGACGATCCATCCAGGACACGCCCCAGTCATCGCGGCGCCTGCGGGCACGCGTGACCGACTGCCGGTCCCGGCAGGACGTGCAGGCGTCCCCCTCTCGCCCCGGCACCGGCCCACCGCGAGGTCACGGCCCGCATGGAAGGAAACCCCGTACATGGCAAGCCTGGAACTGGTGGTCGTGATCGGCACGGCCATCCTTTTGATGGGATGGCTGGCACGACGCACGGGCATCAGCGAGCCTCTCCTGCTCCTCGCAGCCGGAGGCCTCATCGGCCTGACACCGCCTTTCGATTCCCTGTCGCTCGCGCCCGAAGTCGTCCTGCTGCTGTTCTTGCCGGCGTTGCTGTACTGGGAGGCACTGACCTCGTCGGTGCGGGAGATCCGCAGCAACCTGCGCAGTATCGCCCTGCAGTCCACCGCTCTGGTCATCGCCACTGCGGCGGCTGTCGCCCTGGCGGCACATACGCTCGGCTACACCTGGCCGATCGCCTTCGTGCTCGGCGCAGTCCTGGCACCCACCGACGCCGCCGCGGTGGCCGCCGTCGCGACAGCCATGCCGCGCCGCATCCGCACGGTGCTGCGGACCGAGAGCCTCCTGAATGACGGCACCGCACTCGTCCTGCTGGCCGTCGCCGTCGAAGTCGTCATCGACCGCACGTCCTTCTCGTGGGGCGCGGTGATCCTGGACTTCGCCGGGTCCTACGCCGGCGGAGTGCTCGTCGGTGGGGCAGTGGCCGTGCTCCTGCTCGCTGTGCGGAGGCGCCTGCCCGACCCCCTGCTGCACAGCGTTCTCAGCGTCGCCACTCCCTTCCTCGCCTTCCTGCCCGCCGAACTCCTGCACGTCTCCGGCGTCCTCGCCGTGGTCACCTGTGGACTTGTCACCATGCGGGTGGGCCCGCGCGTCATCGGCCCGCAGGCACGCGTCCAGGCCGTGGCTTTCTGGCAGGTGGCCAGTCATCTCCTCAACAGCGCCCTGTTCGTCCTGGTGGGCATCCAGCTCCCGTCTGCGGTGACGGCACTCAGCTCGGTCTCCCTCGTCCAGGCCACCAAGGCCGCCGTCGTCATCAGCACGGTCGTCTTCGGGACCCGTCTGGTGTGGTTCTACACCGTCCCGTACCTCGTCCGGCTGATGGACCGCCGTGCGCAGCAGCGGACCCGGCGTATCACCGCCGCGCAACGCCTGCCCCTGGCGTGGGCCGGGATGCGCGGGGCGATCTCCCTGGCCGCGGCGCTCACGATCCCCGCCGTGGCCGAGGACGGGCGGATCGTGCAGCAGCGGGACGCCGTCGTGTTCATTACGGTCGTGGTGATCGTCGTGTCCCTGACCGTCATGGGGCCGACCCTGCCCACCGTGGTGCGCCGGGCCCGCTACCCCGAGGACGCCGACCGGGCGGACGAAGTCGCCCTCGCCCGCACCCACCTCACTCGTAGAGCACTTGCCGACCTGCCAGGTCTTGCCGTCCGGCACAGCGTCACGCAGGACACCGCCGGACGCGTCGCACAACAGATCCGCGAGCAGACGGACGTTCCTGCCGACACCGAAGCCGCAGATCGTCTGCGCCGTTTGGAACTGGCCCTGCTCGGCGTCAAGCGCGATGTCTTGGGCGAGCTGCGCGATACCGGCCGGATCGACGACGCGGTGCATCGCCAGGTCCAACACATGCTCGACGTCGAAGAGCTCCGCCTGTCCCGGACGGCTGACTCCCAGGACGACCCGGTCGAGTTCTGAACACGAGCCGGCTTCGACGGGATCAGGCAGCGATCACCGAGGCGGCGGCGTACGCCTACCTCACCGCCATCGACCCGACCGTCTACCTCGTCTCCAACGGCTGCCGTGAGACCACGCCCGTGTTCCTCTCCTCGTAGCTGAGGCCCGACCACAGATGAGGGCATCGGCGAAGTCCGGGACCACCTGGGAAGCGGGGTCGCGGCCGGGAAGCCGGTCGAGTGCCGTTACCGCCTGGCGTGGGACACACGGGCCCAGTCCACGCTCTACGTGACAGACGCCCAGCACGTGGTCAGCCGAGCCCTGCGAACGGCAACTCCCCCGACAGCACAAGCCAGTGATCGGCTGTAGCTGCATCCAGCTGGGTGCAGCTTCTCAAGCAGTGGTAAATGCCGTGCGCCGTTGCCGTTCGTGGTCGGAGGAGCTCGATCGGCGGGAGGCTGCCGCACGGGAGGAGATCGCCGTACTGCGCTCGCGGATTGAGCACCGCTACGAACTCAGAGCCTGCCTCACAAGCTCACTCACAAGGAGCCGCACCCAACCGAAACAGGTGCCTGGATCGCACCACCTCGCGGGACATGACCGTGGTCTCGGACATAGACGGTGATGCGCGCCCCGCTGACGTGGATTGTTCTGCACTCGCGGAAGTGGCGCCGCAGGGTGCTTGTTTTCGCTTCCTCCCGCGGGTTGGCCGGCGAGTGCGCACCCGTCGCGCGGACCGCGACGATCCGGTCGAACTCCAGCATGCGTGCTGCTATTTCCTGGGCGGGCAGCTCGACACCTGCAAGTGTGTTGGACGAGGCGGGGTCCTGTGCCAGGGCGAGATCTGTCAGGAGACGGGTGTCCTCGGGGTTGGCTGCGGTCAAGATCCGGTGCTGGCCGACGAGATAGAGCAGCCCGTCGCCGGGATGGCCCTTCTTGCGTACGGCGGCGCCGATGGCAGTGGCGTCATTGCTCCGGCTCTGGGGCGTCCTCAGCGACAGGCTCGGTGGCACGAGCGCGGCCAGTACGGCAACCGCCGCGATCCACGCGATGTGGGAAGACCGCTGCCGCCGGTGGAAGTAGTCCATCCAGGCGCCCAGCAGCAAGGCGATTCCGATGTTGCTGTAGACCACGTACCGGTCGACGAAAAGGGGCTTGACCAGTGAGGCGGTCAGCAGCAGAAGCCCTGGAAGCACAAGAATCGGCACAGCCAGTGCGGAAAGCCGCACGGGCCCCCTCGCTCCCAGGGGTGCTCGGGCACACGCCATGCCTACGACCGCCACGATCAGGAGGTAGCGAAGCCGCACGGGTCCGTCGATCCAGGACACCTGCCCCGACTGCCCCGCACTGTAGATCGCCAGCGGCAACAGCCCGGCCACTACGCCCACGGCAGCCACGCTCCACGCTCTCAGCACCGGTCGTGGAACTCGGGAGACGGCCAGTGTGACGCCGTGTGCGACCAGGGCGAGGACCGCGAACTCATGGAGCAGACAGGCCAGCAGCATGGTGGAGCCGTAGACCGCCCACCGCCACCGGGTGCGATACGGGACGCTCACCACGAGCGCGTAGGTGGCCCAGGTGACCAGGGCACACACCATGGCGTACGAGCGGCCTTCCTGCGCGTATTTCTGGACCTGGGGGAGGAGTGGAAACACCAGCCCGGCCAGTAGCCCGGCACGGGGTCCCGCCAGGCGTAGCGCCAGCAGCCCGACTCCGCTCGCCGCGGTGGACATCGCCAGCACAGACGGCAGACGCAATGTCAGCAGCCCTGGGCCGAAGAGGTCGAAGATCTCATGCATCACGGCGTAGTAGAGGGTATGGACCAGATCAATGTGCTGAGCGGTGTGCCATATCTGTGAAAGATCGCGGTGTGCGAGCTGGTAGGTGACGGACTCGTCTCCCCACATCGTGTTCTGCCTGCGGATACCCCAGAGCCCCAGAGTGATGGTCAGCGCCAAGGGCGCGATGACGACAACGGATTTGGTCGGCCTCGCTCTTGGTCGACGGGCGGGTACGGGAGAGGAATCCGTCCTGGCCACGGTGGGGGCGCGTTCATCAACGGACATCGGCGACAGGGCCTTTCAGCAGTGGCGATGACATTCCGCCACCGTGCCCGGACCTCGTTGACCGGTTGCTGATCCAACCTGACCGGCCGATCAGGAAGGCGGGCCGGCACTGTGCGAGGCTGCACCACATGCGCATTCTGGTGGTCGAAGACGAGGTGGACCTTGCCCACACTCTGCACACCGGTCTGACCGCCGAGGGCTACAGCGTCGACCTCGCCCATGACGGCCGGCAGGGGCTGTGGATGGCGCGAACCGGCGAATACGCCCTTGTCGTACTGGACTTGATGCTGCCCGGACTCAACGGCTACAAGGTCTGCGCCCAACTGCGCCGGGAGGGCAACGCGACCCCCATCCTGGTACTCACCGCCAAGGACGGGGACTGGGATCAGGCAGAGGCCCTGGACACGGGGGCTGACGACTACCTGGCCAAACCCTTCTCCTACATGGTGCTCGTCGCACGGCTGCGGGCCTTGGTCAGACGCGCCGCCACGGTCGCCCCGCCTGTCCTTGCCGTGGGCGATCTCTCGTTGGATGTCGCCGGCCGGGTGTGCCGCCGGGCCGGGGTCCGGGTGGAACTCACGCCCCGGGAGTTCGCCGTGCTGGAGCTGCTGGCCCGCCGGGCGGGCCAGGCGGTCTCCAAAGCGGACCTGCTCTATCACGCGTGGCCCGACGAAGCCTGGGATCCCAACCTGGTGGAGGCGCGTGTCAGCGCGCTGCGCAAGAAGGTGGACGCCGCGTTCCACCGGCAGTCCCTGCAGACCGTACGGGGTACCGGTTACCGGCTGGTGGACGACCGTGAACGCGACTGAGCCGCGGCGCCGTTGGTGGCCGCGTTCGGTACGCGTCCGCACGGCCCTGGCCGCCGCCCTGGCCGCGGCCGTCGTGCTGGTCGGCATCGGCTGGTGGGTGCACCAGGAGGTGTACCGCGAGAGCATGGCCATCGCCGAAGAGCGTGCCGAGCGGAATCTCGCCGCTCTCGTAGATCAGTTGAGGGATGGTTCGGTTCCCGGTCCCCGAAGCGCCGCGCCGTACGAGGTCGTCGCGACGGGCCGACCCGCCGCTGTCGCCTCCGGCGGAGCCATGCAGGACTTCGATCCCCGCGCCCGCCATGTGCTGCCCGCCCCACCCGCGCTCTCCGCCCCGACACCGGATGACGGTGACGGCTGGGGCTATGCGATGCGGCCCCTCCGTATACCGGAGCGTCGCGACTATCACCCTGCGTACGGATACGACTTGGCAGGCAAGACCTACTTGGTCTTGTACAAAGACATCTGGGCCGGTGAACTGGGCAAGGACAAGGCCGCCGCTCTGGGCGTCACCGTCGACGCCACGCTGCGGGCCTATGTGGTGGTGCTTCCGGACACAGCCGAGGAGATCGTCAGCACCACCGACGACCTGCTGCTGCGGGCCGCTCTCGTCGGCCTTGTGCTGATCGCCGCCATCGCCTACTTCACCGTCCGTATCGCGCTGCGGCCGGTCGAAGCCATCCGCGTCCTCACCGCCTCGGTCACCGCGAGCGATCCCCGCGAACGCGTCACCGTCCCCGCCACGGGACACGAGATCACCGCCCTGGCCACCACCATCAACAGCACCCTCCAGCGACTCGACGACGCCGCCGCCCAGCAACGCCGCTTCGTCGCGGACGCCGCCCACGAGCTACGCAGCCCCCTCACCACACTGCTGGCCAGCCTGGAAGTCGCGCTGGCCTACCCCGAACGCACGGATTGGCCTGCCGCGGCCACCACCGCCGCACGACAGACCCGCCGCCTCCAAGCCCTCGCCGAAGACCTGCTGCTCCTCGCCCGCCTCGACACCCGCACCCCTATGATCAGCCCCGAAACCGTCGACCTGACAGCCCTCGCCTCCCGGCTGACCGAGCAATACCCCCTCCCCGAACGACTGTTGACCCTCACCTGCGCCAGCAGCACCCCCGCACACGCACACGGAAACCCCGACGAATACGAACGGCTGCTGCGCAACCTCATCGACAACGCCGCCCGCCACGCCGCACACCGCGTCCAGATCACCGTCCGCAACGAGGACGCCTGGGTCGTCCTGACAGTGCATGACGACGGACCGGGCGTGCCCGCCGAGGACGCCGAGCGCATCTTCGAACGCTTCGTGCGGCTCGACGACGCCCGCTCCCGCGACCAGGGCGGCACCGGTCTGGGTCTCGCCATCGCCCGCGACCTGGCTCACCGCCACCGAGGCACTCTCGCCCTCACCCCCCAAACCCTCGGAGCATGCTTCCAGCTACGCCTTCCCCGAGCCCCCACTCCGGCCGGGAGATGACGCGCTTCGCCGCGGCAGCCCTCGGGAACCGGAAGACCATCAGGTGACCACGCCCACCGCCACTGCCGCAGAAACGATCATCTACTTCGCCTGCCACCTGGCTGAGCCCGGCTGTTGTGGACCTCCTCCACCCGACTCGCGCGCGGCTCGGAAATGACTGCCTGCCGCCACGACGACAGCGGCGACCCGGCGGACATCAGCGGCTGCAAGAAGTCCAAGGGAAAGAAGCTGCCGCCCGCGAAGAAGCAGCCTGAAGAACTGGCGCGTACTGACCCGGGTCCGCCCCGACGTGAAGTGGTCCACCCGGCCGGCCCGTCCGCAGGCAGCCGCCGCCGACCAGCACGAGCATGACCCCACCCACCCATGCAACCCCCGTGACCGTAGGTCGCGTTCTGCCGATCTTGTACGGAGGTGCCCCGGATGGATATCACCAGCCACGCTCGGCGAGGCCGTCAGCCGACCTGCTTGGCATCCACTCCAAGACAGCCGAATGCTGGACCACCCTGGTTGGCGGGAACTGGTCCGACTACGTGGCAGCGGGACGGGTCGCCCGGTAGGGCTAGGCAGTTGAGCAGGGCCGTGTTCCGGGTCTGCGCTATTGGGGGATGGTGAGCAGGATGCGGCCGTGGCCACCGCCGGTGTCGACGCGGTCGTGGGCCTTGGCGATGTCGTCCAGCGGCTGACGGTCGCCGACGGCGACGGTGAGGGCACCGACGGCGGCGGCGGAGGTGAGGTCGCGGGCGGCCTGGCGCTTGGCCTCGGCGGGGAAGTCGTCGCTGCCGAGCAGCCGCAGGGTGACGTTGTTGAACAGCAGAGGCCAGAAGGGGATCTCGGTGCGGTCCGAGCGAGTCGCGTAGGCGGCGATGACGGCGTTGTTGGCGGCGACGGCGTTGTCGAGATCAGCGTTGTCGGACAGCGCGACCTCGATGATCCGGTCGACGCCCCGCGGCGCGTACGCGCGGATGGCACCGGCGGGGTCGCCAGTGTCCAGGGCGACGGAGTGGGAGACGACGGCCGGGTCGACGCGGTCGAGGTCCGCGGTGCGGCGGACGGTGGCGATCACGGTGGCGCCGGCCCAGTGGGCGAGCTGGGCGGCCAGAGAGCCGACGCCGCCGAGAACACCGTGGACCAGAACCAGTTGGCCGTCGACCGGGCCGTCGGCGAAGACGGTGCGGTGGGCGGTGATGCCGGGGATGCCGAGGCTCGCCCCCAACTCGTCACTGAGGTGGTCGGGCAGCGGTACGGCTTGGTGGTCAGGTACGACGGTGTACTGGGCGGCGGTGCCGAAGGGGCGGTAGGACTGGGCGCCGTATACCCAGACCCGCTGTCCGACGCGGCGGGCGTCGACCTGGGCGCCCACGGCGTCGATGACTCCGGCGGCGTCGCTGTGCGGGATCACCCGTGGATAGGGCATGGACGAGCCGAGCCAACCGCGCCGTTTCTTGGTGTCGCCGGGGTTGATGCCCGAGACGGTGACACGGACGCGGACCTCGCCGGGGCCGGGGACAGGATCAGGGAGTTCACCGACGTGCAGGACGTCGGCGGCGGAGCCTTGGGCGTCGTACCAGGATGCAAGCATGGGGGTGGTACCTCCGTGGACAGTCAGTTCGCGGGAGCGGCGGGCGCATGCGGATCGCTGTCGGTGCATGCGGTGTTGCACGCGGGCGGTTCCTCCCCGAGGGTCTCGCGCAGCCAGGTCCGTTCGGCGCGGCTGGTGGCGCGGGCGGTGAGCAGCATGCCCCGCCGGTAGGGGTCGGCGATCTCCTCGGCACGCAGGGGCCGCTCGTTGTCGTAGAAGAAGCTCGCCGGTTCTTCCAGGAACTCCAGGCGTCTGCGCAGCACCGCGTGTTGCTCGGCCACATCGGGCAGGTGGGAGAGGAAGGCCAGGACGACGTAGAACCGGGTGAAGTCGGTGATCTCGTGGTCGGCGGGCTTGCGTAGGCGTTGAAGCATTTCGGCCCGTCCGGCCGCGGTCAAGCTGAGCACGTACCGGGCCGCCCCCGCGGCCGGGTCGGCGCGCCGCTCGATGAAGTCCGCTCTGGTCAGACGCTTGATGGCCGGATACAGGCTGCCGTCACTGACCGGCCGCGTGTAGCCGGTCAGTTGTGAGACGCGGCGGCGTAGCTCGTGTCCAGGCAGGGGTCCCTCGGTGAGGAAGCCGAGTATCGCGAGTTCCAGCATGAATCCATCTTCGCACGCGTACATCGAATCGATGCGTACATCGTTTCGATGTTACGCTCGCAGGTATCCGCACAGACATCTCCGGAGAGGCACAGCAAGATGTCATCGCAGTCCACCGAGTCAGTGATGAATCGTTTCGTCGAGTTCATCAACACGGCCAATGAGGATCTCGCCCGCGAGGTCATTTCTCCGGACGCGGTGTTCCACGCGCCAAGCCACCCGGAACCACTGCGGGGGCCCGATGGGTACATGGACGTCATCGGGATGATGCGCAGCGCCTTCCCCGACGTCCAGTGGACGCTGGAGGAGACGGTCACCGAAGGCGACACCGTGGCCGCGCGGTTCACCATGCGGGGAACCCACGACGGTGAATTCTTCGGGATCCCGGCGAGCGGCAACAAGATCTCGGTGCAGGCCATGAACTTCTACTACCTGGCCGACGGCCGGATCGTCGGCGAACGCGGCCAGCCCGATCTCCTCGGGGTGATGCAGCAGATCGGTGCCGTACCGGCGCCGTGAACTCTTGGCCAACCCGGTGCGCGTCGGCGTCCTACCGCCAGGTCCTCCACGCCGATCGCTTGGCTGTCGCGGATCAGCTTCGGTCGGGCAGGACTGTCGTCCATGAAACGGGTGCTGTCCTTCTGGTCGGGGCCGACGTGGCGTGCCCGTCGGCCGAGGTGGTGGGGTTGCTGTCATGGGGGCCGGATAGGTTGCCCGGATGACTGACACGGACCCGCTGGTGCCCGTCCTCGCCGGGCTGGTCGTCGACATCGTCTGGTTCCTCGACAGCTGCGAGGACGACGAGGTCGACCCCGACTCCGCGGTGAAGATGATGGAGAGCGTGAGCTGGGTGCTGACGCGGCTGCCGCAGGACCAGCGCGACCGGTTCCTGAAGGTCCTCGCGGACCTGGCCGAGGCCGAGCAGGACCCGGGCCGGCGCGAGTTCCTGGAGGCCTTTCCCTTCGCCGGCGGCCTCGTCGAAGAGGAACCAGAGGCCTCAGGTCGAGCCAAGGTCTGACCAGGCGGACGTGCCCGGCTGCAGGCTGTGGTCCTCGCTGCGGCGGAACGGCTCGCCGCGGTCGTGGTGCTCGCCCTGGTGGCCCAGGATCGACAGCAGGTCGCCGTCGGCGAACCGCCCGAGCGTCGCCGCGGTGCCCAGCGCGCGGTCGACGTCAGTGGTCTCGTAAAGCTTGGCGGGCGCGACCGCGTCGGCCATATTCGCCCTGATCCGGCGGACGCCGGTCGCCGCAGCTTCGACCCTCCAGGCCGCCGCCCCAGGTCCGATCGCCAAGAACTGGGCCTCGGCCGGGTTCGTCGGCTTCGGTGTGCGCCCGCCGCGCAGGGCGTCGGAGTAGCGCTCGTCGGCGATCCGCGGACTGCCCGGAGCCGAGCGGGGTCCGCACCCGCCTGCCGGTCGCCCTGAAGCAGCGAGGCGCCACCAGCGGATTCCTCGCCGCCAACGCACTGCTGCAGTCATGAGCCGTACACGGCCACTTCCTGCGGACCGTGCCGACCGCGGCCGCACCGACTGCTGAGGGGCCTGACCCGCCCACCCCGAGGACGATCCGGGCCTTGGGGCCCCGAGCGCCGGGCGATCACACATCCGAGCAGGAAACCACGGGGAAAGGCCCGGTCCCGGGGGTGCCGGTTGGACCCGCCAGGCTCGGGCACTCGGGGCACGGCCGACGGGCAACCCGGTCCAGGCAGTCCCTTGGAGGTATCCGTGGCCGTTCGTCACCGTCTCATCAAAGTCAGTCCAAGCGCTGTGTGGGCCGTCCTCGCCGACGGCCACCGGTACGCGGAGTGGGTGGTGGGAACCTCCCACTCCGAGCCGGTACGCGGGCAGTGGCCGCACCAGGACGCGGCGATCCGCTTCCAGGTCCCGCTCGGCCCGCTCAAGCTGGTCAACGAGACAGTCGTACGCCGCTGCGAGGAAGGCGAGGGCCTGGAGCTGGAGGCCCACGCCGGACCGCTGGGCACCGCACGCATCGCGATCGAACTGCGGCCGTGGGGCCAGTACTGCCTGGTGATCGTGGACGAGCACCCCCTGCAGGGCGTGGGCGGCCGGCTGCACAACGTCGGCTTCGAAGCGCTGATCCAGATGCGCCACCGCACCATGCTGGCCCGCCTGGCCCGGCTGTGCGAGAACGAGAAACGAGAGACCCGCGAGGCTCCGCGTCAGGCGTCGGTGCAGGACGTGGCGGGAGCCGGGCATGCCTGACGCCGTGGTGATCGGAGCGGGCCCCAACGGCCTGGTCGCCGCCAACCTGCTCGCGGACGCCGGATGGAGCGTCGAAGTGCTGGAGGAGCAGCCGGAGCCGGGCGGCGCCGTCCGCCACGACCGCGGCGTCGATCCCGCCTACGTCAGCGACGTCTTCAGCGCCTTCTACCCGCTTGCGGCCGCCTCTCCGGTGCTGACCGCGCTGCGCCTGGACCGGTACGGGCTGCGCTGGAGCCACGCGCCCAGCGTGCTCGCCCACCCGCTCACCGACGGCAGCTGCGCCCTCCTGGACCGTGACATCGACACCACCGCCGCGTCCCTCGACGCCTTCGCGCCGGGCGACGGGACCTCCTGGCGGCGACTGCACGACGTCTGGGAGTCTCTGCGCCCCGACATCCTGGACGCCCTGTTCACCCCCTTCCCGCCCGTGCGCGCGACGGCACGGCTGGCCAGGCGGCTGCGGGTCGCCGGGGGACTGCGCCTGGCACGCACCCTGGTCCTGCCGGTACGCCGCATGGGCGAGGAGGAGTTTTGCGGCCAGGGCGGCCGGCTGCTGCTGGCCGGCAATGCCCTGCACGCCGATCTCGCCCCGGAGTCGGCGGGCAGCGGCGGCTTCGGCTGGCTGATGGCCATGCTGGGACAGACGTACGGCTTCCCCGTCCCGGTCGGTGGTTCCGGCGCCCTGACCCAGGCCCTGGCCCGACGCCTCGAGGCTCAGGGCGGGCGGATCCGCTGCGGTCAGCGCGTCGAGCGGATCGTCGTCCGCGGCGGGCGGGCCGTCGGCGTGCGGACGGCGGCCGGTGACGCGGTGGCGGCGCGCCGGGCGGTGCTGGCGGACGTGTCGGTGCCCGCCCTGTACGGCGATCTCCTCGACCCCGAGCACCTGCCCGCGCAGCTTCAGGAGGACCTGCGTCGCTTTCAGTGGGACTTCGCCACGTTCAAGGTGGACTGGGCGCTGGACGGCCCGGTGCCCTGGCAGGCCGAGCAGGCGCCCCGGGCGGGCACCGTGCATCTTGCCGACGGCCTGGACGAGCTCACTCGTTTCGCCGCGCAGATCGCCATGCGGGAGGTACCGGACCGGCCCTTCCTGCTGTTCGGCCAGATGACCACCGCCGACGCCACCCGCTCCCCGCAGGGCACCGAATCGGCCTGGGCCTACACCCACATCCCCCACGAGATCGGCGCCGACGCCGGCGACGAGGGCATCACCGGCCGCTGGGACACCAAGGACCAGGAACTCATGGCCGACCGGGTCGAACGCCAGGTGGAACGCTTCGCGCCCGGCTTCCGCTCCCTTGTCCGTGCCCGCCGGATCCTGGCGCCCCCCACCCTCGAGTCCCTCGACGCCAATCTGCACGGCGGTGCCATCAACGGAGGCACGACCGCGATCCACCAGCAGCTCGTCTTCCGCCCGGCCCCCGGCACCGGGCGCCCCGAGACCGCCGTGCCGGGCCTCTTCCTGGCCTCCTCCGGGGCTCACCCGGGCGGCGGCGTCCACGGCGCACCGGGCGCCAACGCCGCCCGGGCCGTACTGCATCGCCACCGGCCACCGGGTCTGGCCCGCGCCCAACGCCTGCTGACCCGCCGCGACCGCACCGGAGCCGGCCGCTGACGTCAAGGAGAACCCGTGAACCACGTCCAGGAAGCCCCCGGCAGCCCCGAAAGCCCGGACGGCCCCGACCGCGACCACCGGCGGCCGCCCGGGGTCGACGACAAGACCGTCGAGGCCCTCGGCGCGCTGTCCAAGGCCCTGGAGACGACCGAGCGGGCCCGAGGCAGTCTGTACGCGTTCCACCAGCTGACCGGAGGCGCCGACCTGGAGCTGGACCGTGCCGTGCGGCTGCTGCGCGAAGCCGGTCACCCCGAATGGGCCGAGAAGGTCCGCGCGGAGATCCTGGGACGCAATGTCATCCCCGGGCATTGGACGTTCCAGATCGTCGAGGCCTACAACGCCACGTACTACCGCCCCTTCCAGCAGCTGGAGGCGAGCGTGGTGGCGGAGCTCGCACAGGGCCGCGACCACCTGTACGAGGCGGAGATGAAGGAAGAGCGCCGCACCCCCGGCCACCCCGACCACGCCGCATGCCCTCCGGACCCCGAGACCTGAGGCGCATCCGAACACCCCGTCGGCACGGAAGTGTCGGCAGAGGCACAGTGAGACGGAAAGGAAGGTCAGCCCGTGCGCAGCAGCCCGCTCGCCGGCCGGACGGCCGTCGTCACCGGAGCAGCCCGCGGTCTGGGCGCGGCCATGGCCCGCGAGATCGGCCGCCGCGGTGCCCGGGTCGCGCTGCTCGGCCACGAGAAGGCCGCCCTGGACACGGTGGCCGCGTCCCTGCCGGGCCCGGCGCTGGCCATCGAGGTCGACGTCACCGACCCGGCCGCGCTCGAGGCGGCGGCCGCCGCCGTGCGGGCCCATCTCGGCCCGCCGTCGGCCGTCGTGGCGAACGCGGGCATCGCGGAAGGGGGTCCGTTCCTCGCCTCGGATCCAGTTGCCTGGAGTCGCGTCATCGACGTCAACCTCACCGGCAGCGCCCACACGGCACGGGCGTTCCTGCCGGACCTTCTCGACACGGCGGGCTATTTCCTCCAGATCGCCTCGCTGGCATCGCTGGGCGCCGCTCCGCTGATGAGCGCCTACTGCGCGTCCAAGGCGGGGGCCGAAGCCTTCGCGCACGCCCTGCGGGCGGAGGTGGCGCACCGAGGCGTCGCCGTGGGCATCGGCTACCTCAACTGGACCGACACCGACATGATCCGCGACGCCGACCGGTATGCGGTGCTGCGCGAACTGCGCGCCCACATGCCGCTGCCGGCCCGCCGCGTGTACCCGGTGGAGACGGTCGCCGCACGTCTGGTGACGGGTCTGGAGCGGCGCCGTACGACCGTGTACGCGCCGGCGTGGCTGCGGCTGGCCCAACCGGTGCGCGCGGCCCTGCCGCCCGTGGTGCTGCGGGTGTCTCGCCGGGCGCTGCCCGGTCTGGAGGCCGAGGAGCCCGTCGAATACACCGGCCCCCTCGGCGCAGGCGGCCTGGCCGACCGTGCGGCCCGCGTGCCGCACAAGAACTGAGCAGGTGAGCCATGCAGACGTTCTTGCCCCATCCTGACTTCCGGGAGACGGCCCTGCTGCTGGACCGGCGACGGCTGGGCAAACAGCGGGTCGAGGCCCTGCAGGTGCTGCGCGGCCTGACCGTCCCCGGATACGGCTGGCGCAGACACCCGGCCGTACGGATGTGGACCGGGTATGAGGAGGCACTCGTACGGTACGGCCTGGAGATCTGCCGGGTCTGGCGTGCCCAGGGACACCAGGACAGCTGTGCCGCCTCGCTCGTCGCCGGCCTGGCCGCGCACCGGCCCGGTGCCGCGGTGCGCGAACAGTCGCAGCTGGCCGCCGCCGGCGAACTGCCGCCCTGGCTCGGCGACGAGGCCTTCCACGAAAGCCACCGCTCGGCACTGGTCCGTAAGGAACCGGAGGTGTACGCCGCTCTGTTCCCCGACGCACCAGATGATCTGTCCTATGTGTGGCCGGCGTCAGACCGTGAGCCGCAGCAGGTGCCCGCCGGCCGATAACCCCATGCACGGGCAGGCGGACAAGGGAAAGAAGCAGAAGAGGGGAGGCCGATCATGCTGACGGCAGTCCGTGAACAGTTGGGCCAGGCCCTGTTCCGCCGCGTCGCGGGCCCCGACGGACCGGCGAACCGCGCCCGCATCCACGACAGTCCGGGCCCGCGCTGGTTCGCACCCGACCGCCCGATCCGCACGGTCCACGGTGACGCCTCGATGTTCATCGGCGGGCTCAGCGCACTTCTCCTGCAGTCCCTGCACCCGCTCGCCATGGCGGCGGTGGCCGCGCACTCCGGTTACCGCGGCGACCCGTGGGGCCGCCTCCAGCGCACCAGCACCTTCCTGGCCGTGACAACCTACGGCACCGCGGAGGACGCCCAGCGGGCCGTCGACCACGTCCGCGGCATCCACGACCGTATCCGCGGGACGACCAGCGAGGGAGTGCCGTACCACGCGGCCGACCCGCACCTGCTGGCCTGGGTTCATGCCGCCGAGACGTTCAGCTTCCTGCGCGCTCATGAACGCTACGGAGCCCGGCCGCTGGACCCTGCCGGCTACGACGCCTACGTCGCCGACACCGCACGCGTCGCCGAGGCACTGGGCGTCACCGCGCCACCCCGCGACCGTCGCGAACTGTCGGAGCGCCTGGCCGCCTACCTCCCCGAACTGCACGCCACCCCGGAAGCCCGAGCCGCCGCCCGTTTCCTTCTCCTGCGGCCCCCACTGCCCCTCGTGGTGCGCCCGTTCTACGGCGGCCTCGCCGCCAACGCCGTAGCTCTCCTGCCTTCCTGGGCCCGCGACATGCTGTGGCTGCCGCGCCTGCCCCTGGTGGACGACCTCGCCGTGCGGCCCACCGGCCAGGCCCTGACCCGCACCATCCGCTGGGCCATGACCCCACCAGGGACCCGCGGCTAGAGCGTGCGCCGGACAGCGCGGGGATTCCCTGCAGTACGAGCCTGCCGGGCCGTAGCCACGAGGTACGACAAACTCGCGGTCTGTTACGAGGCCACCGTCCTCGTTGCTGCCGTCAACGAGTGGTTGTGGCGTACTGGTCCGACGACAGCTCGAACACCCGCACCCGCCGGCCCCCGGTGGGACTGACCGTCTCATGGACCGGATGCATCCCCAGCTTGGTCATGATTCGTTCGGAGGCGTCGTTGCCCACTTGAGTGATGCTGACGATCCGCTCCAGCCCTCGCTCTTCGAACCCGAACCGTACAGCGGCCGCGGCGGCCTCAGTGGCCAGGCCCTGCCCCCAGTGGGAACGTCCCAGCCGCCAGCCGACCTCAACCGCCGGCAGCACCTCCGGCAAGAAGTGGGGCACCGAGAGGCCGGTGAACCCGGCCAGTTGGCCAGTGGACCGGATCTCGACGGCGAACAGGCCGAAGCCCCGCGACTCCCACTCGCTCTCCCATGCCTGGACCCGGCCACGGGTCTGCTGTTCGTCAAGGACGCTGCCGTCACGGATCCACCGCATGACCGCGGGGTCGGCATTGACGGCAGCCATGGGCGCAACGTCTTCCTCGCGCCAGCGACGCAGGATCAAACGGGGAGTCTCAAGCGTGACCATCGAATCATTCTGGATGACAAATGAGCTCTCCAGGGCGAGATGGGGCGCTTGGCTGCGGTGGCCGGCAGTCGTCACACGCTGCCCAGGCATGTGACAGTCTGCGCGCAGAAGGCCCGGTCCGCGCGGGCCCGGCCTGCGGCCCGTGGACTCGATCCGGTCGCTGCGGCACCGTACGAACAGAGCCTCGCGCGACCGGTCCTCGACCAACTCGATGGGGCAGACCTCGTCCGCGAGCCAGACGATCAACCGCTCCTCATCCCCGCGTGTCGGCGGCCGGAAGCCGGCCGCTTCGCGGATGGGCGGCGGGCAGACGTCGGCTTCCGTGCACGCTTCCTGGCAAGCGCAAACCCGGCTACGCGAGCAAGAGGTTCTACAACTCCCTCCTGAGTGGAGACGGTTGGGGGAGAGGCCGCTGACCGGACCAGGTACAGGTCCGACCGTGAAGCCGTCGCCATGGGACCGGTGGCGAGGCCCTGAGTGCATCGGGCGGCCATGCGGCTCTCCCCGCGCTCACCGGTTCCCGCCGCTCTCCTGCGGCAGGCTGTGGGTGCGGACCACGTCGGCGTACCACCGTGCGCTGGACTTGGGGATGCGCTTGCCGGTCGGGTAGTCGACGTAGACGGCACCGAAGCGCTTGCTGTAGCCGTAACCCCACTCGAAGTTGTCCAGCAGAGACCACAGGAAGTAGCCCCGGACGTCGACGCCGGCCACGAGCGCCCGGTGCACGGCTGACAGGTGGCCGTGGAGGTAGGCGATGCGTTCGGGGTCGGCCACCTCGCCTTCCGGGTTCACGTAGTCGTCGAACGCGGCCCCGTTCTCGGTGATCACCAGAGGCATCGCGGGGAAGTCTGCCTTGAGACGCGTCAGCAGGTCGTACAGACCGCTGGGGTCCACCGCCCATCCCATGGCAGTGGTGCTGCCCGGCGGCCGGTGGAAGGCGACGTCGTCGGCGCCAGGCCAGGGGCTGTGCTCGCTCATCCCATGGCCGTCGGATCCATGGCCGGCCTCACCCCGGGCGGCGGAAACGAGTGTGGGTGTGTAGTAGTTGACGCCCAGGAAGTCCAACGGCTGGTGGATGGTGGCGGTGTCGCCGTCCCGTACGAAGGACCAGTCGGTCAGACTCGCCGTGTCCTGGAGGAGGTCCTGGGGGTATTGGCCCTCCAGCAGCGGGCCGGTGAAGACACGGTTGGCCAGTGCGTCGATCCGCCGGGCTGCGTCGAGGTCCTCGGCTGCCTCGGTCAGGGCGCGGACGTGATGAATATTGAGCGTGATGGACGCCTGTGCGCGGGCGGGTAGTTCGGCGCGCAGGGCCTGTACGGCCTTGCCGTGGGCGAGGTTGAGATGGTGCGCCGCACGCAGGGCCGCGACCGGGTCGGTGCGCCCGGGTGCATGGACACCTGAGCCGTATCCCAGGAAGGCGCTGCACCAGGGCTCGTTGAGGGTGATCCAGGTCTTCACCCGGTCTCCCAGCGCATGTGCCGCCAGGGCCGCGTAGTCGGCGAAACGGTCGGCGGTGGCGCGCTCCGGCCAGCCGCCGGCGTCCTCCAACTCCTGCGGCAGGTCCCAGTGGTAGAGCGTGACGACCGGTTCGATGCCCTTTTCCAGCAGTGCGTCGGTCAGGGCGCGATAGAAGTCGAGCCCCTTTTCGACGGCTGGGCCGCGGCCGGTCGGCTGCACGCGTGGCCACGACAGGGAGAACCGGTAGGCGCTCACTCCGAGGTCGGCCATGATCTCGACGTCCTCGCGCCAGCGGTGGTAGTGGTCGGTGGCGACGTCCCCGGTGTCACCGTTGCGCACCTTGCCGGGGGTGTGCGAGTAGGTGTCCCAGATCGAAGGGGTGCGTCCGTCGGCGGAGGCGGCGCCCTCGATCTGGTACGCGGCGGTCGCAGTGCCCCAGGTGAATCCCTGCGGAAAGGTGCGGACGGCGATGTTCTCCGGGGCGGGCGCGACGCGTCGGGTTGCGGTGCTCACGTGGGTCCTTCCAGGTGACGGGCGGGGAGGGGGAGAGGAAGCGGGGCGGGGGAGTCGAGGGGCCGCGGCAGCGGGGGGTCGGCACGGCAGTCATCCCTTGACCGCTCCCTGCATGATTCCGCCGACGATCTGACGGCCGAAGACGACGAAGAGGGCGAGCAGTGGCAGCGTGCCGAGCAGCGCGCCCGCCATGATCAGCGACTGGTCGCGTACGTATCCCGCGCTGAGCTGGGTGAGGGCGACGGGCACCGTCGGATTGGTCATGTCGAGCACGATGAAGGGCCAGAAGAAGTCGTTCCAGGCGTGCACGAACGTGATCATGAACAGCACCGCCATGGGGGGCCGGGCGATCGGGAGCACGATGCTCCAGAAGATGCGCAGGGAGTGCGCACCGTCCACCCGTCCGGCCTCGACGAGTTCGTCGGGCAGTGCTTCGGCCAGGTACTGCCGCATGAAGAACACGCCGACGGCGCTGACGAGGGTGGGGAAGATGACGGCGGGCAGCTTCTGGCCCCAGCCCAGTTCCGTCATCATCATGAACAGCGGTACGACGCCCAGTTGCGGCGGCACCATCATCGTGCCGATCACGAGCATCAGCAGGATGTTGCGGCCCTTGAAGCGGAGTTTGGCGAACGCGAAGCCGGCGAGGGTGGCGAACAGGACCGTGGACAGGGCGATCACGCCGGCCACGATCAGGCTGTTGAGCATGGCCTTGCCCAGCGCGGCGTCCTGCCAGGCCTTGCCGAGGTTCTCCAGGAGATGGGGTCCCGGCAGAAACGGCGGAGGCGTCTGGGTGACGCGCGTGTTGTCGGTCGATGCCGCCACCATCGTCCAGTACAGCGGGAACAGGGAGAACAGCGCCGCGATCCCCAGCAGGATGTAGGCGACGGGACCCGCGTGGTGCTGACGTCCGGCACCCGGGTGCCGGAACAGTCGGCGGCGCCGTTCACCGGACGGGGTGGCCTTGCGGGTTTTCCACGCGGTCCCGGGGCGAGCGTCCGTCGCCTGGACCGGGATGCTGTCTGTGGTCATGGAGATCTCCCGGTCAGGTCCTGCGCGTGATGACGCGCTTGACGATTCGTTGGACGACGAACACGACAATGAGCAGCAGGAACATCGCCCAGGCGACCGTGGCGGCCCGGCCCATCTGGTAGTTCTTCCAGCCCTCCTCGTACAGCAGCAGACCCAGCGTCTGGTACTGGTTGTCGGCTCCTCCCGTGATGCCGTTCGGGCCCTGGCCGAAGATCAGGGGCTCACCGAAGAGCTGCGTGGCGCCGATCGTGGACAGGACGATGGTGAACACGATGGTGGAACGGATGCCGGGAACGGTGACCTTCAGGAACTGTTGCCACCGCGAGGCGCCGTCGATGGCCGCGGCCTCGTAGCGGTCGCGCGGGATCGCCTGCATCGCCGCGAGGTAGAGCAGCGCGTTGTAGCCCGTCCAGCGCCAGATCACGATGGAGGAAATCGCCGTCTGCGCGGCCCACTTGTTGTTCTCCCAGTCGAGGTTGTCGACACCGACGAGGCTCAACATCCAGTTGATCATGCCGAAGTCGCGTTCGAAGAGCATGGTGAACACGAGGGCCGCGGCACCGACCGACGTGGCGTACGGCGTCAGGGCGGCGACGCGGAAGAACGTGGAGCCGCGCAGCTGGTAGTTGAGCAGGTGCGCCAGTCCGAGCGCCATCAGCAGCTGGGGCACGGTCGACAGGACGCCGATGGTGAAGGTGTTGAGCAGCGCGTTCCAGAATCGGTCGTCGTCCCACAACGCTGTGTAGTTGTCGAAGCCGACCCATTCCATGAGGTTCAGGGTCGACAGTTCGACGCGGTGCAGCGAGATCCACGAGGTGTAGATGAGCGGGTAGAAGCTGAAGGCGGCGAACACGATGAAGAACGGGGCGACGAAGGCGTACGGGGCGCCCCGGACGTCGAGGCGGTGCAGCAGCGTGCGGCGCCGCTGACGCTCCGCGCCGATGCCGGGCGCACCGTCGGGGGGTGTCGAGGTGGAGATGGCCACCGGAAGGCGTCCTTCCTGGAGGGGTGGAGAGGCGGGCAGGGGCCCGGCGACCCATAGGGGCCGTGCGTGGGGCGCCGGGCGGCGGCGGGCAAGGGCCCCAGGTCAGCCGGCGGCCTTCTCGATGCGCTCGTCAGTGGTCTTCCACGCGTCGTTCGGGCTCTTGTTCTGGGCCTCGATCAAGGTCAGACCCTGCGAGAAGATGTCCTTGATGGTGCCGTCCTTGCGGCCGAGTACCTGCTCGTCGGGGATCTCCTGGGCCGCAGCGCCGAAGATCTTTCCGATGGGCGCACCATTGAAGTAGTCCGACTTGGCATCGACGACTGCGGGCATCTCCAACGCGGTCTGCGACGAGGGGAAGTTGCCGATCTTCTCGAAGAGGTAGGCCTGCTGCTCGGGGGCGGTGAGCCAGGCGACGAGGTCCTGCGCCTCCTTCTTGACGGGGCTCTTCTCCATCACGCCGAGGAACGATCCGCCCCAGTTGGCGCCCTTGGGTGCCTTGGCGACGTCCCACTTGCCCTTGTTCTTCGGTCCCGCCTTCTCACTGATGTGCGCGAGCATCCATGCCGGGCAGACGGTGCTGGCGAAGGTGCTGTTGGCCAGGCCGGGGTCCCAACCGGGCTGGAACTGGCGGAGTTTGGCGGTGAGATCGGAGGTGGCCGCTTCGGAGGCCAGCTTCCACGCGTCCTGCACGACAGGGTTGGTGGCGTAGATCAGCTTGCCCTGCTTGTCGTAGAACTGCTGGGAGTTGCCGTAGATCATGGCGTTGAACAGCCCGCTGGAGCTGTCCATGAAGGCGACCTTGTCGTCCTTCGAGTCCCGCTTGAACCGCTTGCCCGCGTCGACGTACTTCGACCAGTCGCCCTCCCACAGCTTGGCGACCTCGTCGCGGTCGGTGGGCAGGCCGGCCTGCTCGAAGAGGTCCTTGCGATAGCAGACCGCCATCGGGCCGATGTCGGTGCCGAGGCCGATGACCTTCTTGTCGGCGGCGGTGACCTGGCTCTGCTTCCACGGAAGGAAGTGGTCCGTCCCGGCCACGCCGGCCAGATCGACGAACTTGTCCTTCTGGGTGTCGGACAGTTCCTTGGCCCGACCAATTTCTATGCCCTGGATGTCCTTGAGCCCGCTGCCTGCGGCCAAGTGGGTCTGCAGGGCGGTGTAGTAGGTCTGCTCGTCGCCCGCGACGTCCGCCTTGATGACGACGTTCGGGTGTTCCTTCATGTACTTGTCGAGCAGACCGGTCTCCTTGAAGCCCATGACGCCGAAGAGCCCCATGGTGATGGTGACCTTGCCGTCCTTCTTGCCTCCACCGGTCCCTCCGTCGCTGCCCCCGCAGCCCACGACCAGGCCGAGAGCCGACGCGAGGGACACAGCGGCCACGGCTTTCGTACGCAACGTCCTTCGGAACTTGTTCATTTCGTCCTCCTAGCGGCGGCGCTGACGCACCGGAGTTCGCGTCCCCGCGGTCCGCTCCGCAGGCACGATTTGTCCGGTGGGTACGTTCCCAATCGACGGTGGGAACGTACCCACTCAAGAGCCCGCAGCCTGGTCGCCGCGAAAGGCGTCTGTCAAGAAGTTGAATCCACTTCGTTGCGGAAAGATGTCGCGAGCCCGCAGCCGGGCCCTGCGGGCGCTCTCCCCAGATCTGGCACAATGCGCAGGTGAAAGCCGTCCAGGCACCGGCGAGCGAGGGAGGCGTCATGGGGGAGAGGCAACGCCCGACCATCATTACCGTGGCCGCGCGCGCCGGTGTCGGGCGCACCACGGTTTCACGAGTCATCAACGGCTCCGAACTCGTCAGTGAGAAGGCGAGGGCCGCCGTGCTCGCCGCCATCGCCGAACTCAACTACGTCCCGAACTCGGTCGCCCGGGGACTGGTGACGAGCCGGACGAACTCCGTGGCCCTGGTGATCCCCGAGTCGGAGAGCAGACTGGGCTCCGAGCCCTACTTCTCGGCGGTCATCCGCGGTGTCAGCACCGCCCTCGCGGAGACCCGCACGCAGCTCCAACTGGTGCTCGTCCGCGACCAGGCCGAGCGGGACCAGCTCACCGAGTCCGTCGCGGAACGGCGTGTCGACGGGGTGCTCCTGGTCTCCGTGCACGAACACGACCCCCTGCCGGGGCTGCTCGAGGACATGGGGCTGCCCACAGTGCTCGCCGGACGCCGTTCCTCCAACGAGTCGCTCAGCCACGTGCACTCCGACAACACGGGTGGAGCCGCGACGGCCGTCAACCACCTCCTCGCGCGGGGTCGGCGCACCGTCGCCACCATCAGCGGACCGCTCGACATGGACGTAGCGCGCAGCAGGCTCCAGGGATGGCGCGAGGCCCTCGAGAAGGCGGGCCACCAGGCCACGGACCGACTCGTGGCCTCGGCCGACTTCACCGAGGAGGGCGGCGAGGCGGCAATGCGTTCACTCCTTGAACGAGTCCCCGAGCTCGACGCCTTGTTCGTCGCCTCGGACGTCATGGCAGCGGGGGCACTGGCGGAACTGCGCAGGCAGGGGAGGAGCGTCCCCGACGACGTGGCCGTGGTCGGATTCGACGACTCCATCATCGCCCGGCACACCAATCCGCCCCTCAGCACCGTGCGACAGCCCGTCGAGGAGATCGGCGCCATGATCGGACACATCCTTCTGGAGGAGATCGGCGATCCCGACAGGCCGCGTCGGCGCGTCACGCTTCCCACTGAGCTCGTCGTACGCGAATCGTCATGAGCCCATGAGGGGGTGCTGGTGAGCCACCTGCTCGCCCACCCCGATCGTTGGCCTGGTTTGCACGGCCAAGGTGCGCCGGCGCGAGCATCAGCGCGGAGAGCGGAACGGGCCGGTCACCGCAGGGGCGTCAACGGGATCCTGTATCGACTGCGCGCTGGAGCTTTGGGCGGCGACGGAGTCCCATAGCCGGTGCTGTGTGCGGCGAGAAATTTCAGGCCCTGGGTCGGGGCGTCTTCCCAGGCCGGATGCGCCGTGGCCGCTGTCTCGGCCTGTTCGCAGGTGTGGCCGTGGGCGGTCAGCCAGAGCAGCCACAGGGCGGGGTCGGTCCAGGGGGTGGGCGGCCAATGTGCGCCGGAGGAGGTGGAGGTTCAGATTGGATGTATCGGACTCGTCGCACGGAAACGTCGACGGGTAGTCCACGACAGGGAGGAACCTGTCATGACAACCCATGTGAGAGAAGCCAGGACGGCGCACGGCAGCGGCTGGCTCGTGTTCGCCGCCGTGATGATGATCTTCAGTGGCATCATGACGCTGCTCGCGGGTATCTCGGCCATCGCCGAGGACGACGTGTTCTTCAACACCCGCAACTACGTCTACGAGCTCGATCTCACCGGGTGGGGCTGGATCCACCTCGTACTGGGCCTCGTGATCGCCTGCGCCGGCTTCGCCCTGCTCAAGGGCGCCACGTGGGCCAGGGTCGTCGGCGTGGTGCTGGCGGGGCTCAGCATGATCGCGAACTTCATGTGGCTCCCCTACAACCCGTGGTGGGCGCTGCTCTTCATCGCCATCGACGCCTTCGTCATCTGGGCGCTGTGCGTAGCTCCTGGGCCGATGCCGGACTGAGGTCCGGGACCTCGACGCCCGTGGCGGGCGAGACCGTGGCCGGGCCGTCGCCGGACGTGCTGCTCATCGTCGGCGTCGCCGGGTCGGGCAAGACGACGGTGGCGCGTCTCGTGGCGCGGCGGCTGGGCCGGCCGTATCGGGACGCGGACGAGTTCCACTCCGAGACCAACCGCGCCAAAATGGCCGCCGGCCATGCACTCACGGACAGCGACCGAGAGCCCTGGCTCGATGCCATCGGTGCCTGGATGGACCGCGAGATCGCCGCCGGCCGGTCGGCCGTGGTGACCTGTTCCGCGCTCAAGCGTGTCTACCGGGACCGTCTTTTGGCGGGGCGTCCCGGAGTGCGCCTGGTGTACCTGCACGGGTCGCGCGATCTGATCCGCTCACGGCTGGCCGCCCGGCACGGCCACTTCTTCCCGGCCGGTCTGCTGGACAGTCAGTTCGCCGAACTACAGGAGCCGGTGCCCGATGAACATCCGTTGGTGGTCGAGATCGACCAGTCCCCGGAGGCCGTTGCCACGTCGGTGCTTTCGCTGATGCGCCGAGAAAACGCTGCGGACGACCCGGCGCTAGGACCGCTCATCGAGCACCCCGCACGACGCGAGGAGCCGCTCGTCTCAGCCGGCCCGACGGGCGACCAGTGGCAGTTGCGCCGTGATAGGCAGCGGGCTTCCATCGTCCAACTGGGCGGCGCGTTGCGCGAGTACGTCGTGAACGACCGGCCCCTGCTCGACGGGTTCACCACCGGCTCGGCCATCACGGGAGGGCGAGGACAGCTCCTTGTCCCCTGGCCGAACCGAGTGGCCGACGGGCGCTACCGCTTCGACGGCCACGACCTGCAACTCCCCTTGACGGAACCGGAGGAGCACAACGCCATCCACGGTCTGCTGCGGTGGACCTTGTGGAAGCTGCTCGCCCACAGCGAGGACTCGCTGAGGATCGGCACCACACTGTGCCCACAGCCGGGGTATCCCTTCCTCCTCGAGGTCCGTGCGGAGTACCGGCTCGGTCCCGAAGGGTTGGAAGTCTCCGTCTTCGCCACCAACTCCGGTGCGGTCCGCGCTCCTTACGGAGTGGGACAGCATCCGTATCTGACGGTAGGCACCGACCTTGTCGACACCGCCCTGCTGACCGTTCCGGCCGGGTACCGGCTGCTCACCGATGACCAGGGCCTGCCTGTCGGCCAGGAGCCTGTGGAGGGAACCGTGTACGACTTCCGCGCTGCCCGCCCCATCGGCGATCTGCGGCTGGACACCGCCTTCACCGGCCTCGACCGCGACGTGCGCGGCCGGACGGTCGTCAGGCTGGCCCATCCTTCCGGACTGCGAGGCGTCGATCTGTGGCTCGGCGACGGGACCCGCTACGTCCAGGTGTACACGGGTGACACGCTGGCCGAGCCTGAACGCAGACGCCGGGGCGTGGCCGTGGAACCTATGTCCTGTCCGGCGGACGCGCTCCGCAGCGGCACCGATCTCACGGTTCTCGAGCCGGGTGACACACATGTGCTGCGATGGGGGCTCACTTCGTGGGGTTCCCCGTGACGTCGGCCGGCCCTCGCCCGGCCGTCGCGCGCATGGACGAGCGCGAGTTCCGGGTGCTCCACACGCGGCTGCGGGACGCGGCGTGGGCGGAGGGCGAGGCGAACGCGCGCGGGGCACTGGCCCATCTGACACCCGAGCGGATTGTGGCGGCCGCCACTGAGGTGCGGTTCGGGCGTGCGGTGTCGCTGGCCGCACCGATCGAGATCCGGCCGGGCCCGGACAATCCCGACCCCGCTTGCCACTGGATGACCGGACCGCTGTCTGCCGGTGGGCGGCCGGAAGGGCTGCAATTCGCCACCGACCGCTTCGCCATGAACGTGCACGGGGATGCGGACAGCCATCTCGACGCGCTCTGTCACGTGCTGTTCGACGGCCGGCTGTACGCCGGTGTGTCCGCGGACAGCGTGACGGGGGCTGGGGCCCACGCGCTGACCCTGGACCTGGTCGCCAACGGCATCGTCGGACGCGGTGTGCTCCTCGACATCCCGCGGCTGCGCGGCGTCGCCTGGCTGGAACCGGGCGAAGCGGTGACCGCGGACGACCTGACCGCCGCCGAGACCGCTCAGGGAGTCCGGGTGGGCCCCGGGGACGTCCTCCTCGTTCGGGTGGGCCATCGCCGCCGCCGCAGCGAGCACGGGGCGTGGAACGCGGCGCAGGAGCGCGCCGGGCTGCATCCCCTCGCCCTGGAGTTCCTGGCCGACCGCGACGTCGCGGTCCTGGGCGGGGACGGCAACAACGACGCCGCTCCCAGCCCGGTCGAGGGCATCGACTTCCCGGTACATGCCCTGGCCATGCAGGCCATGGGGGTGCACCTGCTGGACTACCTGTCGTTCGAGGAACTGGCCCAGGTGTGTGCCGAGACCGGGCGCTGGAGTTTCCTGTGTGTGATCGCCCCGCTCCGGTTGCCCGCTGCCACCGGCTCGCCGGTGAACCCGATCGCCGTGCTGTGAGCGGGGTGCTGCGGCTCGCGTCGAGGGCGCCGCCCGTGCGGTCGCCGATCACCGGCGGCGCGGATACGTTCGCGCGTGGGGGACCAACTCGGCCTCGGCCAGGGGGGACAGGCTCTGACGCAGGTCAGGGCCGTGATCGCAAGGACGGTGGTCGCCGTGGGCGACACCCCTCACTACGATGTCATCATCATCGGTACCGGCGCGGGTGGCGGCACGCTGGCCCACCGGCTCGCCCCTTCCGGCAAGCGTGTGCTCCTCATCGAGCGGGGCGACCACCTGCCGCGTGAGCGGGACAACTGGGACTCGACAGCCGTGTTCGTCAAGGGCAAGTACCGTGCGCCGGAGTTCTGGATCGACCGGCACGGGACCGAGTTCCCGCCCGAGGTCAACTACTACGTCGGCGGCAACACGAAGTTCTACGGCGCCGCGCTCTTCCGGCTCCGCCCCGAGGACTTCGGGGAAATCCGGCATCACGGGGGTCTCTCGCCCGCCTGGCCGATCACGTACGAGGAGCTGGAGCCGTACTACACGCAGGCCGAGCACCTGTACCTCGTGCACGGCCGGCACGGCGAGGATCCCAGTGAAGGCGTGGCCGGCGCCCAGTACGCCCATCCGCCCGTGGAGCACGAACCGCGTATCCAACAACTGAGCGACGACCTGGAGAAGCGTGGCCTGCACCCCTTCCACCTGCCGATCGGCGTGAACCTCAGCCAGGACGGAACCGGGCGTGCCACCCACTCCAGCGTCTGTATCCGGTGCAACCGGGTGGACGGCTTTCCCTGCCTGGTGCGTGGCAAGTCCGACGCCGAAGTGATCTGTGTGGAACCCGCTCTGCTCCATCCTCACGTCGAGATGACCACCAACACACAAGTGGTCCGGCTGGAGACGGATGCGACGGGGCGCAGCGTCAGCGCCGTCATCGGCCGGCTCGCCGACGGCTCGGAGGTACGGTTCACGGCGGATGTGGTGGTTGTCGCCTGCGGCGCGGTCAACTCCGCCGCGCTGCTTCTCGCGTCGGCGAACGAGCAGCATCCACGCGGACTGGCGAACAGCTCCGACGTGGTGGGCCGCTTCTACATGCGGCACAACAACCTTGCCCTGATGGCCATTTCGAAAGAGCCCAACGACACCCAGTTCCAGAAGACCCTGGCGCTGCATGACTGGTACTTCGGCGCGGACGACTGGGACTACCCTCTGGGCGGCATTCAGATGCTGGGCAAGTCGGACGCCGAGCAGATCCACGGCCAGGCTCCGCGATGGGCGGGAGCGGTCGCCCCGGACATGCCCTTCGAGGTGCTGGCGCACCACGCCGTCGACTTCTGGCTGTGCGGTGAGGACCTGCCCCTGGCCGACAACCGGGTCACGGTCGAATCCGACGGCCGTATCCGGCTGGCTCTCGACGAGACGAACAACATCGAGGGCATGAAGCGGCTGAGGCACAAGCTGCAGGGCATGCTCGGCCATCTGGGCATGCATGAACACCGGCTGCTGTCCCGCAGCATCTACCTGCACAAGGGCATGCCGATCGGCGCGACGGCGCATCAGGCGGGCACCGTCCGCTTCGGAACCGACCCCGCTTCCTCAGCGCTGGACGTCAACTGCAAGGCCCACGACCTGGACAATCTGTACGTCGTCGACACGAGCTTCTTCCCGAGCATCGGCGCGGTCAACCCGTCCCTGACGGCCATCGCCAACGCGCTGCGCATCGGCGACCACCTCCTCGCGCGACTCGGCTGACCGGTCGGGGCCGCTCGTCCGATGGGACGAAGATGCTCGACCCAACGGCCCAACGACCGCTCCGTGGCCATGCCGTCCGCCGCGCCCGGTGATTGCGTGACCTGCGTGCCGGGCCGGCCGCAGACGGCGGACTCTGGCCGCGCTGCGAGGAGGCAGAACATGGTGGATTCGACCGAGGCACCACAGAGCGTCATTCCGTCGCACCTGCTGAGGGGGCAGAAGGCACTGGTCACGGGAGCGAACTCGGGCATCGGAATGGCCACCGCACTCGGGCTCGGCCGGGCCGGCGCGGACGTGGTCGTGAACTACGTGGCGGATCGTGACGCCGCCGAGAAGGTCGTCGAGGAGCTCACTTCCTTTGGCGTGCGCGCGGCTGCCTACGAGGCGGACGTGTCCAAGGAGGACCAGGTCGTCGCCATGGTGGATCGAATGGTCCAGGAATTCGGGACGATCGACATCATGGTCGCCAACGCCGGTCTGCAGCGCGACGCCCGGCTCACCGATATGACGCTGGCGCAGTGGCAGAAGGTGATCGATGTCAACCTCACGGGGCAGTTCCTGTGCGCCAGGGAGGCGGCCAAGGAGTTCCGGCGCCGCGGTGTCGTCCCCGAGGTGTCCCGCGCGGCCGGGAAGATCATCTGCATGAGCTCGGTGCACCAGCTCATCCCGTGGTCCGGCCACGTCAACTACGCGTCCTCCAAGGGGGGCGTGCAGATGATGATGCAGACCCTGGCCCAGGAGCTCGCCCCGGAGAAGATCAGGGTGAACGCGGTCGCCCCCGGTGCGATCAAGACGCCGATCAACCGCAGCGCCTGGGAGACGCCCGAGGCCCGGGAAGACCTGCTGCGGCTGATTCCCTACGACCGGATCGGCGACCCCGACGACATCGCCCACGCCGTCGTCGCCCTCTCGTCCGACCTCATGGACTACGTCGTGGGGACGACCCTGTACGTGGATGGCGGCATGACCCTCTTCCCCGGCTTCGCCACCGGTGGCTGACCTTCCCCTGGAGCGCCGCGAACAGTAAGGGCGTCGATGCACACCTACGTCTCGCTGGCGGCGGATGCCCCAGCACAACTGCTGCCCGCCCGGGAGCTCATGGCCTTCACCCTGGCCTCCCACATCATCCTGGTGCCCCTGGGCGTGGCGCTCCCCTTCATCACCCTGGTCATGCACTACCGCGGGCTGCGCCGCAACGATGCCACCGCGTTGCTCCTGGCCCGGCGCTGGTCGGCCGTCATGGCGGTGCAGTTCGCGGTCGGCGTCGTCACCGGCACGGTGCTCTCCTTCGAGTTCGGTCTGCTCTGGCCGGGACTGATGGGGCGGTGGGGCGACGTCTTCGGCATCGGGTTCGGGGTCGAGGCCTGGGCGTTCTTCCTCGAGGCGGTACTCATCGCGATCTACCTCTACGGGTGGCGCAGGCTGAAACCGCGTACCCATTTCCTGCTCGGGCTGCCGCTCCCGGCCACCGCCCTGCTGGGCGCGTTCGGCATTCTGGCCGCCAACTCCTGGATGAACACACCGCAGGGGTTCTCCCTCGACGGCGCGGGCAGACCGGTCGACGTCGACGTGTGGAAGGCGATCTTCACGCCCATGTTCGGGCCGCAGTACTGGCACTTCGTCGTAGCCATGCTGATGACGGCGGGTTACATGGTGGCCGGGGTCTATGCCGTGGGCTGGCTGCGGGGCCGCCGGGACCGGTATCACCGGCTCGGGTTCACCATTCCCTTCACGATCGCATCCATCGCCGCGCCCGTGCAGATGGTTCTGGGCGACTCCATCGCGCGGTCGGTCTTCCACAAACAGCCGGTGAAGTTCGCGGCCATGGAGATCGTTTGGGAGACCGACACCCGTGTACCGGAATACCTCTACGGTCGCCTGCACCCGGACGGTTCGATCTCCGGCGGTATCAAGATTCCCTTGCTCGACTCCGTGCTGGCCGGGTTCCGCCCGGACACCAAGGTGGTCGGGCTGACCTCCGTCCCGGCCAGCGAACGGCCGACCGCCACCCAGGCGACCATCGCTCACTGGGCCTTCGACACGATGGTCTTCATCGGCACCGCGTTGCTGCTGCTCGCGCTGTGCTACGGATGGATCTGGCTGCGCCACCGCCGGCCTCCCGAATCCAAGTGGTTCTATCGCGGCGCGGCATGCGCCGGAGTCGCGTCCGTCGTGGCGGTGGAGTGCGGGTGGGTCGCCACCGAGGTCGGCCGCCAGCCCTGGATCGTCTACCAGAACATGCGGGTCGCCGAGGCGGTCACCTCGACCCGCTCCACCACCCTGTGGATCATGTTCGGCCTGGTGATCGTGGTGTACGTGTTCGTCTTCGGCTCGCTGCTGACGGTCCTGCTCAAGATGCGGGCGCGCTGGCGGCTCGCCGACGAGCAACAGGCGGCGCACGCACCGGAGGCCGATACCCCCTACGGGCCGAGAACAGCTCCTCAGGCCGGCGACGTCCTCTCCTCCGGCACCGGCGGCAGGCCCCGGGACGGCCGCCCGTGACCGCCGACGTCATCGCCGTGACGCTGCTCCTCGCCGTCGCCGCGTACGCATGTGCGGGCGGCACCGACTACGGCGCCGGATTCTGGGATCTCACGGCGGGTGGAGCGGAGCGCGGCAGGCGTCCCCGGCAGCTCATCGACCACGCCATGGCTCCCGTGTGGGAGGTGAACAACGTCTGGCTGATCTTCGTCTTCGTCATCATGTGGACCGGCTTTCCGATCCTCTTCCAGAGCGTGTTCTCCGCGATGTGGCTGCCGTTGGCGCTGGCCGCGATGGGCATGGTCCTGCGGGGCGCCGGCTTCGCCTTCCGCAAGCCCGCCCGTCGGCTCGTGGGGCGGCGCCTGTACGGTGCGGTGTTCGCCGTGGCCTCGCTCGTGACGCCGTTCTTCCTCGGCGCGGCTGTCGGCGGGGTCGCGTCGGGTCGGGTCTCGCCCGGCACGGAGGCCTCGGCCGATGCGTGGGTCAACCCCACCTCGCTGATGTTCGGTCTGACCGCTGTCGCGGGCACGGCGTTC
The DNA here is from genome assembly GCF_044742595.1 of Streptomyces sp. NPDC087859. Classification (NCBI taxonomy): domain Bacteria; kingdom Bacillati; phylum Actinomycetota; class Actinomycetes; order Kitasatosporales; family Streptomycetaceae; genus Streptomyces; species Streptomyces sp. NPDC087859. Next base: position 232,480 of record NZ_JBIUUU010000017.1, read on the forward strand.
CTCGGCGCGGTCTTCCTCACGGGAGACGCCCGGCGCCTCGACGCCGGTCTGGTCGGCTACTTCCGGCGGCGCGCGCTGGCCAGTCTCGGGGTCATGTCCGCGCTGGCCGTGCTCGCGGTGTCCGTCACCCGGAACGACAGTGCGCACGTATGGCACGGACTGACCCACGGCGTGGGTCTGGGCTTCGTCATCGCCGCGGGAGTGGCCGTCCTGGCGACGATCTGGCTGCTTCTGCGGACGCCCGGCGTCTGGGTCCGGGTCGCGGCCGTGGCAGCCGTCGCGGGTGCGGTGCTCGCCTGGGGCATGGCCCAGCGGCCCTACCTCCTTCCGACGTCGTTGACCGTGTCCGACGGGGCGGGCGCCCCCGCCACGCTCACGTGGCTGTTGGTGGTCACGGTGATCGCCGTGGTCGTGGTCTTCCCGGCCGTCGCTCTCCTGTACTGGCTGGACACCCACGGCGAACTGGAGGAACTCACGGACGCCGAACTGCGACGAAGCGGCGCCGACGACGACGGCCCCTCCGGCGCCGCCTGAGGCCCACCGTCGTATCCCCATCGCGCCCGGACTCCGACCGAGGGAGCTGTTGTGACGGACGACGAGATCCTTCTCGGGATCGCTCTGACGTTCGCGCTCGCCACCGGATCTCAGATCCTGGCGAGCAAGCTGCGCGTCCCCGCACTGATCATCCTGCTGCCGGCGGGTTTCGCGGCCGGGGCGCTGACGGACGTCATTCATCCGGACAAGCTGATCGGCCCGGACTTCTCCGCGCTGGTCTCGATGGCCGTCGCGGTGATCCTCTACGACGCGGGCCTCGGCCTCAATCTGGGCAAACTCACGGGTCGCACGCGATGGATCGTGGGGAGGCTGCTGCTGATCGGCGTGCTGCTCACGTTCTTCGTCACGTCAGCGGTGGCGCCCGCGATGTTCGACATGCCCCTGCGGGTGGCCGCGATGCTCGGTGTGATCCTCGTGGTCTCAGGGCCGACCGTGGTCGGTCCCCTGCTCGACTTCGTCCGTCCGACCGACAAGGTGCGCCGCATCCTGATCTGGGAAGGGACGCTGACGGATCCGATCGGCGGCATCCTGGGCGCACTCGTGTTCCATGCCGTCGCCACGACGCACCAGGTCGACATCGGCCGGGGGTACCAACTGGGGCAGTTCGCTCTCAGCCTCGCCGTGGGCCTGGTGGGGGGAGCGGTGGCGACGGCCGTGCTGTGGCTGACGCTGCGCACCCTGCGGCTGGGCGAGACCCTGGGAACGCTGGCGCAACTGGCCACGGTGATCACCGTGTCGGCGGTGTGCGACGTGGTCCGGGACGACACCGGGCTCATCGCCGCGATCGTGGCCGGTCTCGCCGTGACCAACATCCGCGGCTTCGACATTCCGGCCCGACGGCCCTTCTTCGAGACACTGGCCCAACTGATCATCGGGCTGCTCTTCGTCTCCATCTCCGCCAGTGTCCCTCCCGACTCCGTGACGCCCGTGCTGTTGCCGGCACTGGGCCTCATCGCTCTCCTCGTCCTGGTCGTGCGCCCCGTGATCGCCTTCGCGTCGACCACCCGGTCCGGCCTGACCACAGGGGAGCGGGCCTTCATCGGATGGATGGCACCGCGAGGCATCGTGGCCGCGGCGACGGCCTCGGCCTTCGCGGCGGGCCTCGTCGAGCAGGGGGAGCCCGGGGCCTCCCGCATCCTTCCGGTCACGTTCCTGGTGATCGTGGGCACCGTCGTGCTGTACGCGCTGACCGCGGCGCCGGTGGCGCGCCGGCTCGGCATCGTCGAACCCGGGGGACATCGGATTCTGCTGGTGGGCGGGGAGCCGTGGGTGGTGGACCTGGGAAGGACGTTGCAGACCGCCGGCCTGGACGTGCTGATGTGGGCGGGGGGCAACGCGGAACGAGAACGCATCGGTGCCGCGGGAATCGAGCTGGCCACCGGTGATCTGCTGGCCACGGCCACCAATCCCGGGGCAAGGCTGGAGGGGGTGACGGCCGTCTTCCTGGCCACCGACGACGACGATTTCAACGCGCTCGCCGCCGTGGTGATGCAGGACAGTGTCGAAGGCCCGGTATACCGGGTGGGACCGCCGCACGGGGGCCATGGCGTCGTGGCCCCTTACACCGGCGGCGACATCCTGTTCGGCACCGCGCTCGTGCGGCACGTCCTGGCGGCACGCTACGAGCGGGGAGCCCGCTTCGTGATCCGGCCCGGCTCGGCTCCCCTCCCGGAGGGCCACGACACCCTGTTCGTCGTCCGCGCCGACCGGCGGCTGGAGCCGGTCACCGACAAGCATCAGGTCATCCCGGGGGAGGGCGACCAGGTGGTGCTGCTCGGCTCGGCCCCCTCCGAAGGCTGAGCGCCGGAGGGCTCAGCGTCGAAAGGCGGCGTAGCCGGCGTTTCGGCGGTCTCTCTATGCCGTCACGCGCCTGCTGTTGAGGGTCGCGTCGAGGGTGATGGCGGCGTCGATCAGCGCCAGGTGAGTGAAGGCCTGGGGGAAATTGCCCAGTTGGCGGCCCGTCAGGGCGATCTCCTCGGAGTACAGGCCCAGATGGTTGGCGTAGGTGAGCATCTTCTCCAGCACCAGTCTGGCCTGATCCGTGCGACCGGCCCGCGCCAGGGCATCGACGTACATGAACGTGCACAGGGAGAAGGTTCCCTCGGAGCCGCGCAGTCCGTCCGGTGACGCCTCGGGGTTGTAGCGGTAGACCAGGCTGTCGCTGACCAGTTCACGGTCCATCGCGTCCATGGTGGACTTCCACATCGGGTCATCGGGCGTGATGAAGCCCACCGTCGGCATGCGCAGCAGCGACGAGTCGAGCACATCGTCGCCGTAGTGCTGCACGAAGGACTGCTTCTGCTGGTCCCAGCCCCGGTCGAGGACCTGCGTATAGAGGTTGTCGCGCTCGGCCATCCAGCGGCCGCGGGCCGCCGGTCGCCCGTCGTCGTAGGAGATGCGCAGGGCGCGGTCGAAGGCCACCCAGGACATCACTCGACCGTAGGTGAAGTCCTTGCGGCCGCCGCGGGTCTCCCACAGCCCTTCTCCGGGCTGGTCCCAGTGGTCGACCAGCCAGTCGAGAAGGGTGTGCAGCGCGGTCCATCCCCGGGTGTCGAGATGGATGCCGTGCTGGTGCGCGAAGTAGATGCTGTCCAGCGCCTCGCCGTAGATGTCCAGTTGCAGCTGGTCCGCGGCTCCATTGCCGATGCGGACGGGGGAGGAGCCGCGGTAGCCCTCCCAGTGCTTCAGCTCCTCCTCCACCAGGTCGGACGAGCCGTCGACCCGGTACATGATGTTCAGCGGTCCGGTGCCGTTGCCCTGGCCGGCCTCTTCCTTCACCCGGTTGTGGAGCCAGCTGATGAACGCCGTCGCCTCTTCTTTGAAGCCCAGGCCCAGCAGGGCGTACACGGAGAAGGACGCGTCGCGGATCCAGGTGAAGCGGTAGTCCCAGTTGCGCTCGCCGCCCAGCTGCTCCGGCAGCGCCGTCGTGGGGGCGGCGACCAGGGCGCCGCTCGGCGCGTAGGTCATGAGCTTGAGTGTCACGGCTGAGCGTTCGACCGCCTCGCGCCACCGGCCTGTGTAGGTGGACTGGCTGAGCCATGAGCGCCAGAAGCGGACCGTCTCGTCAAACAGCTCCTCGAACTCCGCGAGGCGAACCTCGTGGGGCGGCCCTGCGGGCGATGACTCGATGACCAGGCCGCGTTGTTGTCCCGCCTGCAGGGTCAGGGTGAAGCGGAGGTCCTTGTCGCCCGAGAGCGCGTTCAGGAGTCGCTCGTCATGCGGCTCCCGGACGGGGTGCACGGCGAGGTCCATGTCCTCTGAGCTGAACAGGGCTCCGTGCTCGGTGATGTGAAGCTTGTGCGGCTTGCGGCCGTAGTCGAAGCGTGGGGCGATCTCGCCCTGGAACGTCATGCTGCCGCGCACACAGCGCAGCATGCGGACCAGCCGGTGCCGCGGCGTTGCCGTCGTCCCGGTCACCGGCATGAAGTCGACGACCTCGCCGGCTCCGGCCTCCGTCATGAAGCGTGTCACCAGGACGGCGGTGTCGGGGTGGTACAGCTGCTTGGTCTCGTAGTCGCTCGCGGCCGGTCGGACGGTGAAGTGGCCGCCTTTGTGCCGGTCGAGCAGAGCGCCGAAGACGCTGGGTGAATCGAAGCGTGGACAGCAGAACCAGTCGATCGTGGCGTCGGTGGTGACGAGGGCCGCGGTCTGCAGATCACCGATCAGCCCATGGTTCTCGATCAGGGGATAGTCGTCCATCGTGAGCCCCTTTCGGCCTGCGCCGACAAGGATCTGGATCCGCCTGAGCGGCCTCGTAGGGCTCCGCACGCGGCGGCGAGAGAGGTCCACCGGTTACGCAGCGCGAGGGTGGATCCGGTGCCATCCGTCAGCTTAGGCCTCTGGTGTCGCGCCGTCCTGCCGAGCGAAGTGCAGCGGCCGCGCCCAGGGGCGGCCCCGGCACATCGCGAGGCAGGGCCGCGCGACACCACAGGCCGAAACAGAACGGTTGGACCCGATACACCCACCCCCGGGGGAAACCGGGGACCACTAACCCCCCCCCCGGCG
>NZ_JBIUUU010000018.1:0-227418 GCF_044742595.1 Streptomyces sp. NPDC087859
CGGAGAACAGGATCACCGGCCGTTCGAACTCGCCCGCCACCTCGCGGAAGATGTGCACGGCCTCGGACTCGAGAGCGTCCAGGTGGGAGAGGGCGAAGCCCTTCTCGCTGGTCACGGTCCTCACACCAGCCCCCGCTCCGCCAGCACCGCGTACACCGCGGCCGCCGATTCCAGCGGGGTCTGCGCCTGTGTCTCCAGCACCAGCGCCGCGTCCACCGGCGGCTCGTACGGGTCGTCGACGCCGGTCAGCCCGGACAGCTCGCCCGCCGCCTGTCTGGCGTACAGACCCTTGACGTCCCGCTCGCTGCACACCTCGACCGGAGTGGCGACATGCACCTCGATGTACGGCGTCCCGCTCGCCTCGTGCCGTTTGCGGACGGCCTCGCGGCTGTCGGCGTAGGGCGCGATGACGGGGACGACGGACAGCACGCCGTTGCGGGCGAGGACCTCGGAGACCAGCCCGATGCGCTGCACGTTCGTGTTGCGGTCCTCGCGGGAGAAGCCCAGGCCCGCGGAGAGGAAACGGCGTATCTCGTCACCGTCGAGGACCTCCACCCGGCGCCCCTCGGCCTTCAACCTCTCACCCAGGTGACGGGCGATGGTCGTCTTCCCCGCGCTCGGCAGCCCCGTGAGCCAGACCGTGGCTCCCTGAGCCTTTGCCGTGGTGGTCATGCGCAACAGTCCTCTTCCTTGCCTTCGGGCGACCTGAGGGACCCTAGGTAAGAAACTTGAGAAGAGGGGCAGAGGAACCTGAGGGTTCCCTTAGCTACCTGTGTCGCGTGTGAGGTCACACCCCGGCGAAGCCGGCCCCCGCGTCCCGCAGCCGCCGGTGCAGGCCCCGGAAGACCGCCGCCGAGCGGCTGCCCGGCCAGTCCTCCGGGAGCAGCCGGGCGGGCAGGCCGGGATCGGCGTAGGGGAGGTGGCGCCAGGAGTCCAGGGCGAGGAGGTAGTCGCGGTAGGCCTCCTCGGGCGGAGTGTCCTCGCGCCGCTCCCAGTCCCGCAGCACGCGCGCGTGGCGGTCGAGGAAGTCCTCGTGCTCCTTGGCGATCGCCGCGAGATCCCACCAGCGGGCCACGGACTCGGCGGTCGGGGCGTAGCCGAGGTGCTCGCCGCGGAAGAAGTCGACGTACGGGTCGAGGCGGAGCCGCTGGAGCACGTGCCGGGCCTCCTCGTACAGCCGCGCGGGCGCGAGCCAGACGCCCGGTGCCGCGGTGCCGAAGCCGAGGCCGGCCAGCCGTGAGCGCAGTACGTGCCGCTTCTGCCGCTCCGACTCCGGCACGGAGAACACGGCGAGCACCCAGCCCTCGTCCTCGGGGGGTTCGACGGCGTAGATGCGCCGGTCGCCGTCCTCCATCAACTGGCGGGCGTCCGGCGACAGTTCGTACCCGGCCGCGCCCTGCGCCGTACGCGCCGGCACGAGCAGCCCGCGCCGTTTGAGTCTGGACACCGACGAACGTACCGAGGGGGCGTCCACGCCGACCGCCGCGAGCAGGCGGATGAGCTCGGCGACCGGTACCGGGCCGGGCACGAAGCGGCCGTAGGCGCCGTAGAGCGTGACGATGAGAGACCGTGGTGCATGCTGGTCGGACACGTTGATCATCTTAGGTCGTCGGCATCACTGCTGGTCACCCCCGGTGCGCAACCTGAACCTCTGGAGCTTGCCGGTCGCCGTGCGCGGCAGCGCGTCCAGGAAGACGATCTCGCGCGGACACTTGTACGGCGCCAACTCCGCCTTCACGAACGCGCGCAGCGCCTCGGCGTCCCGCTCGGCGCCCTCCTTGACCACGGCGTACGCCACCACGACCTGCCCGCGCGCCTCGTCCGTCCGGCCCACGACCGCGGCCTCCACGACGTCGGGGTGGCGCAGCAGCGCGTCCTCGACCTCGGGGCCCGCGATGTTGTACCCGGCCGAGATGATCATGTCGTCCGCGCGGGCGACATAGCGGAAGTAGCCGTCGCTCTCCCGGACGTACGTGTCCCCGGTGATGTTCCAGCCGTCGCGCACGTACTCCCGCTGCCGCGGATCGGCGAGATAGCGGCAGCCGACGGGCCCGCGCACGGCGAGCAGTCCGGGCTCCCCGTCGGGCCTGTCCCGGCCGTCCTCGTCGACCACGCGCGCGTGCCAGCCCGGTACAGGCACCCCGGTGGTCCCCGGCCTGATCTGCTCGTCGGCGGCGGAGATGAAGATGTGCAGCAGCTCGGTCGCGCCGATGCCGTTGATGATCCGCAACCCGGTCCGTTCGTGCCAGGCCTGCCAGGTGGCCGCGGGAAGGTTCTCGCCCGCGGAGACACAGCGGCGCAGGGAGGTGGTGTCGTACGCGTCCAGCTCGTCGAGCATCGCGCGGTAGGCGGTCGGCGCGGTGAACACGACGGAGACCCGGTGTTCGGCGATCGCGGGCAACAGCTGCCGGGGACCGGCCTGTTCGAGCAGGAGCGCGCTGGCACCCGCCCGCAGGGGGAAGACGACGAGCCCGCCGAGGCCGAAGGTGAACCCGAGCGGGGGACTGCCGGCGAAGACGTCGTCCGCCTGTGGGCGCAGCACATGCCGCGAGAAGGTGTCGGCTATCGCGAGCACGTCCCGGTGGAAGTGCATGCACCCCTTGGGGCGCCCGGTGGTGCCGGAGGTGAAGGCGATCAGCGCCACGTCGTCGGCGGCGGTCTCCACGGCGGGGTACGGCGTGTCCGGCGCCGTCCGGTTCAGCAGGTCGTCGGGCGCGTCACCGCCGTAGGCCGTGATCCTGAGCCCCGGTATCTCGGCCTTCGCGAGGTCGTCGACCGCCCGGATGTCGCACAGTGCGTGCCTGACCTGCGCGATCTCGCACATGGTGGCCAGCTCGTGCGGCCGCTGCTGCGCCAGCACGGTCACCGCGACCGCGCCCGCCTTCAGCACCGCCAGCCAGCAGGCCGCGAGCCAGGGCGAGGTCGGCCCGCGCAGGAGCACGCGATTGCCGGGTACGACGCCGAGGTCCCCGGTGAGGAGATGCGCGAGCCGGTCGACGCGGGCGCGCAGGGTGCCGTACGTCCACGTGTCCTCGGTGGGGCTGTGGAACACCGGACTGTCGTCGGGCGGGCCGGTCAGCAGCTCGGCGGCACAGTTCACCCGATCGGGGTACCGCAGCTCCGGTAGATCGAAATGGAGTTCGGGCCACTGGTCCGGGGGCGGGAGATGGTCGCGCGCGAAGGTGTCGACGTGCGCCGAGAGGTTCATGGCGGTTCGCCCCCTGCCTGATGGCTGCCTCGTGGGCGTGGTGAGTGGGCTCGCATCCCGAGCGTATCGTCTTGGTGACGACAGTCAATGGGACGCGATATCGTCGAAGGGTCCAGTGGAGAGAGGGGACCGGCAATGCCCGCATTCTCGCTCGATCCGGTACAAACCGCCTGGTGTGCGGAGCTGCGGGCCATGGCCGCGGAGCGGTTGCGCCCGTTGGCGGAGAAGGGCGAGCCGGGGCGCGTGAACCGGCCGCTGGTCGCCGAGCTCGGCCGGCTGGGTCTGTTGCGGCGGCTGTTCACCTCCGGCGCGCTCGACCTGTGCCTGATGCGGGAGTCCCTCGCCCATGCCTGCACCGAGGCGGAGACCGCGCTCGCGCTACAGGGGCTGGGTGCCCATCCCGTGCACGCGTACGGGACACCGGCGCAACGGGAGCGCTGGCTTTCACCGGTGACCGAGGGCCGCGCGGTGGCCGCGTTCGCGCTGAGCGAGCCGGGCGCCGGGTCGGACGCGGCGGCGCTGGCGCTGCGAGCGGAACGGGACGGGGCGCGCGGCGGCGCGTCGGGCGTCGGTGCTCCCGGTGACGGACCGCGTGCGGATGGCCCCGGTGCCCGGCCGCCCGCGGAATCGCCCGGCGTCGAGGCGGCCGACGGTGCCGGGCCGGCAGGCGGAGCGCTCGGCGCCGAGCCCGACGGTTCCTCCCGCTGGCGTCTCACCGGTGAGAAGTGCTGGATCTCCAACGCGCCCGAGGCCGACTTCTACACCGTCTTCGCCCGCACCACTCCCGGTGCCGGAGCGCGCGGTGTGACCGCCTTCCTCGTCCCCGCCGACCGTCCCGGACTCACCGGCACCGCCCTCGACATGCTCTCCCCGCACCCCATCGGCGCCCTCGGCTTCGACGCCGTGCCCGTCACCGCCGACGACATCCTCGGCGAGCCCGACCGCGGCTTCCGGGTGGCGATGGGCACCCTCAACCTCTTCCGCCCCAGCGTCGGCGCCTTCGCGGTCGGCATGGCCCAGGCGGCCCTGGACGCGACCCTCGCCCACACCGCGCAACGGGACGCGTTCGGCGGCAAGTTGAAGGACCTCCAGACGGTCGCCCACCGGGTCGCCGAGCTGGCCCTGCGCACGGACGCGGCCCGCCTCATGGTGTACGCGGCGGCGACGGCGTACGACGAGGACGCCCCCGACGTCCCCAAGCGCGCCGCGATGGCGAAGCTGCTCGCCACCGAGACCGCGCAGTACGTCGTCGACGCCGCCGTCCAACTGCACGGCGCCCGCGCCCTGCAACGCGGCCACCTCCTCGAACACCTCTACCGCGAGGTACGCGCCCCGCGCATCTACGAGGGCGCGAGCGAGGTCCAACGCGGCATCATCGCCAAGGAGTTGTACGCGGAGACGGAGGCATCCCGGTGAGCACCGAGCGCGTGAACCCGCCCCACCTCTCCCCGCCCGCCGGCTTCTCCCACGCCGTCGTCGCCACCGGCACCCGCGTGGTCTTCCTGGCAGGTCAGACCGCCCTCGACCCCGACGGGAAAGTCGTGGGGGAGGGGCTCGTGGAGCAGTTCGAGAGGGCGCTCACCAATCTGCTGGGAGCGTTGACAGCGGCCGGCGGCACCCCCGCCGACCTCGCCCGCGTCACCGTCTACGCCACGGATGTCGCCGACTACCGCACCCGAGCCGCCGAACTCGGGGGTGTGTGGCGGAGGTTGGCGGGCCGGAACTATCCCGCGATGGCCGTCGTCCAGGTCGTACGCCTGTGGGACGAGGAGGCGCTGGTGGAACTGGACGGCTTCGCGGTCCTGCCCTAGGTCCCGGGGATCAGGCCGCCATGGCCAGTCGCTCGACCGGCCCCACGGCACTCCCGTCCGGCCGCAGTTCACCGGTGTCGTCGAAGAGGATCGCCCCGTCGCACAACAGGCTCCACCCCTGCTCGGGGTGGGCGGCCACGACGTGCGGCGCGGCGGTGTCGGAGGAAGGGCACGAAGGCTGGTGGGAACACATGTCGCACCTCCACATCGGAGGACGATCCCTACGGGTCGTCCGTATGGATAGACCATGCTCCCGCCGAGAACGCATCGGAACGGCCGGACGCCAACCGTGACAACACGCGGACAACACCAGGACCGATCCACGAAGACCGCTGCGGACTCGCCACCGAAGGAGTGACGATCACCCCCTTCCGCGCGCCTGACCGGTACCAGTGGGGGATCCTGTTCCGCTCATTCGGAAGGCATCCCCATGCCCGTACGCCCCGCCCTCGTCCTCGCCGCTCTGCTCCTCCTGGCCGCGGCCCCCACCGCCACCGCCGACCCCTACGAGACGGTCACCGTCGACCCGGCCGGCAGCATCGCCGCCGACGGCACGGTCACCCTCTCCGGCACCTACCGCTGTCTCGGCACCTCGGGCCCGGTCTTCGTGAGCTCCTCCGTGGGGCAGAAGTCCCCGTCCGTCCGCCACGGCATCGGCGGCACCCAGGCCGTCTGCGACGGCGTCGAGCATCGCTGGGAGAACACGGGCAAGCCCTCGCCCGGAGCGCTCGAGCCGGGCGCGGCCCGCGTCGAGGCCACCGTCATGGAACTCGCCCCGCAGGGCGGCCTGCCCCTGCCCCGGTTCCACGCGTCCCGGCAGCAGGACGTCACTCTGACGCAGGGCTGACGGCCGGCCCGGTGCCGCGGCGCTCCGAGACCCGGACGCGAGAACGGCCCCGCGTGCGGGGCCGTTCCGTGGTGCCGTCGGACTCAGATGTCGCGGAAGATCTCGATCTGCGCGCCGACCGAGTTGAGGCGCTCGGCGAGGTCCTCGTAACCGCGGTTGATGACGTACACGTTGCGCAGCACGGACGTGCCCTCCGCGGCCATCATCGCCAGCAGCACGACCACGGCGGGTCGCAGCGCGGGCGGGCACATCATCTCGGCGGCCCGCCAGCGGGTCGGTCCCTCGACCAACACCCGGTGCGGGTCGAGGAGTTGGAGCCGGCCGCCGAGGCGGTTGAGGTCCGTGAGGTAGATCGCGCGGTTGTCGTAGACCCAGTCGTGGATCAGCGTCTTGCCCTGCGCGGAGGCCGCGATGGCCGCGAAGAACGGGACGTTGTCGATGTTCAGACCCGGGAACGGCATCGGGTGGATCTTGTCGATCGGCGCCTCCAGCTTGGAGGGGCGGACGGTGAGGTCCACCAGGCGCGTACGGCCGTTGTCCGCGACGTACTCGGGCGTACGGTCGTGGTCGAGGCCCATTTCCTCCAGGACCGCCAGCTCGATCTCCAGGAACTCGATCGGCACCCGGCGCACCGTCAGCTCCGACTCCGTCACGACCGCCGCGGCCAGCAGGCTCATCGCCTCGACCGGGTCCTCGGAGGGGGAGTAGTCCACGTCGACGTCGATGGTCGGCATGCCGTGCACGGTGAGCGTGGTGGTGCCGATGCCCTCGACCTTGACGCCGAGCGCCTCCAGGAAGAAGCAGAGGTCCTGGACCATGTAGTTGGAGGACGCGTTGCGGATGACGGTGACGCCGTCGTGGCGGGCGGCGGCCAGCAGCGCGTTCTCGGTCACGGTGTCGCCGCGCTCGGTCAGCACGATCGGGCGGTCGGGGGAGATCGAGTGGTCCACCTGCGCGTGGTACAGGCCCTCGGTCGCGGCGATGTCGAGACCGAACCGGCGCAGCGCGATCATGTGCGGCTCGATGGTCCTCGTACCGAGGTCGCAGCCACCGGCGTACGGCAGCTTGAAGTTGTCCATGCGGTGCAGCAGCGGGCCGAGGAACATGATGATCGAGCGGGTGCGGCGGGCCGCGTCCGCGTCGATGGCGCCCATGTCCAGCTCGGCCGGCGGCACGATCTCCAGGTCGACGCCGTCGTTGATCCAGCGGGTGCGCACCCCGATGGAGTTGAGCACCTCCAGGAGGCGGTAGACCTCCTCGATGCGGGCGACGCGACGCAGCACCGTGCGCCCCTTGTTGAGCAGCGAGGCGCACAGCAGTGCCACGCACGCGTTCTTGCTCGTCTTGACGTCGATGGCGCCGGAGAGCCGGCGGCCGCCGACGACCCGCAGATGCATCGGTCCCGCGTAGCCCAGGGAGACGATCTCGCTCTCCAGGGCTTCACCGATTCGAGCGATCATCTCAAGGCTGATGTTCTGGTTGCCACGCTCGATGCGGTTCACAGCGCTCTGACTGGTACCGAGAGCTTCTGCCAGCTGCGACTGTGTCCAGCCCCGGTGTTGCCGGGCGTCACGGATGAGCTTGCCGATGCGTACGAGGTAATCGTCTGCCATGGGGCGAGGCTATCTCAGATATGAGATGGCGCATTCCGAGGGGGTCCGTCCGGGTGACGGACCTGATGGTGCGTCAATGCCGCCTGGCCTTGCGGGTGCGGCGCCATCCGAAAGGTCCGGGCAAATCAACCGATGTCGTATGACGTCCCGTGCTGCTGTGGGTGTGCTTCGGGCCGTGGCTGCCGCCGGTGGTGATGGACCAGGAGCGCCGGTTGATGTTCAGTCGTACGCCGGGAAGGATCCGGAAACTCTTGCGGAACGTGAGGGGCATCTGTGGCTCCCGTCTGAGTCGCGGAAAGTACCTTTCGGTTACCCCGACTTGGCGTACTGATGGCCGAACTCGACGGGCTCTTCGAAGCCGACCGACGTCACCGATGCCGTCGTGACGACGTACCGGTGCCGTGACAGGAGACCGTTCTCGTCCCGCAACTCCAGCACCCCCGCCTCCGGGCACCGCCAGGCGAGCCGGGTGACGTACTCCCCGGCGGGCTGGGCGAGCAGGCTCCACCCCGTCCCGTCGGCGCGCAGCTCGAATTCGGACGTCTCCATCACGCCGTACGCGAAAGGGGAGGTGTCCCAGTGGCCGAGCAGCGCTTCGTCCAGGCCGGTGCGCGAGTTCGCCGCGTCCTGTTCGGCGATGTGCCGGGCTGAGGTGACGGCGGCCTCGCCGAGGTCGACCACGCGTCGCCCGTGCATGAGCGCCCCGAGGCGTCGCGCCTCGTCCCATGGACAGGCGAGCTCGATCCCGACGTAGGAGATGCCGTCCCGGGTGGCCTGATGGAGGTGGAGGCCGGTGGGGCGGGGGCCGGGTGTGCTGCCGAGCGGGAGCGCCATGCCGTCCGGCTGCCGGGCCCGTACGGCGTGCGCGTGCAGCGCGGGCCGGAGGGCGGTCAGCATCCCGGGCAGGTCCGCGACGGCGCGATCGGCCCGGTTCACGCCGCGCCGAAGGCGGGGTTCGGCCGGATAATCACCGGGTGAGCCTAGCCGTGGGGGACATCACAAACGGAGGCGGGGCATGACCATCCCGCGCCCGTGTACTAGAGTTATCTCGACATCGAGATATCTGCCCAGGCGCACCGCAGCCGCCCGCATCGTCACTCCGGCGGTAAGGGTTACCTAACTTAGCCTTACCTTAGCGGATCGGCCAAGATGCCGTGGCGGCAGGATCGTGGTGAGTACGCGCACATCAATGAAGGAGACTGTCGTGTCGGCGAACAGCTTCGACGCCCGTGCCACGCTGAGCGTGGGCGACGAGTCGTACGAGATCTTCCGGCTGGACCAGGTGGAAGGCTCGGCTCGCCTTCCGTACAGCCTCAAGGTTCTGCTCGAGAACCTGCTCCGTACCGAGGACGGCGCGAACATCACCGCCGACCACATCCGCGCCCTCGGCAACTGGGACTCCCAGGCCCAGCCGTCGCAGGAGATCCAGTTCACGCCCGCCCGCGTGATCATGCAGGACTTCACCGGCGTGCCCTGTGTCGTGGACCTCGCCACCATGCGTGAGGCCGTCAAGGCGCTCGGCGGCGACCCGGCGAAGGTCAACCCGCTCTCCCCGGCCGAGATGGTCATCGACCACTCCGTCATCGCCGACAAGTTCGGCACCAACGACGCCTTCAAGCAGAACGTCGACCTGGAGTACGGCCGCAACAAGGAGCGCTACCAGTTCCTGCGCTGGGGCCAGACCGCCTTCGACGACTTCAAGGTCGTCCCCCCGGGCACCGGCATCGTCCACCAGGTCAACATCGAGCACCTGGCGCGCACGGTCATGGTCCGAGGCGGCCAGGCCTACCCCGACACCCTCGTCGGCACCGACTCGCACACCACGATGGTCAACGGCCTCGGTGTGCTGGGCTGGGGCGTCGGCGGCATCGAGGCCGAGGCCGCGATGCTCGGCCAGCCGGTCTCGATGCTCATCCCGCGCGTCGTCGGCTTCAAGCTGACCGGTGAGCTCACCCCCGGCACCACCGCCACCGACCTCGTGCTCACCATCACCGAGATGCTCCGCAAGCACGGTGTGGTCGGCAAGTTCGTCGAGTTCTACGGCGAGGGCGTCGCCGCGACCTCCCTCGCGAACCGCGCCACCATCGGCAACATGTCGCCGGAGTTCGGCTCCACCGCCGCGGTCTTCCCGATCGACGGCGAGACCATCAAGTACCTCAAGCTCACCGGCCGCTCCGAGCAGCAGCTCGCGCTCGTCGAGGCGTACGCCAAGGAGCAGGGCCTCTGGCTGGACCCGCAGGCCGAGCCGGACTTCTCCGAGAAGCTGGAGCTGGACCTGTCGACGGTCGTCCCGTCGATCGCCGGCCCGAAGCGCCCGCAGGACCGTATCGTCCTCGCGAACGCCGCCGAGCAGTTCAAGGTCGACGTGCGCAACTACGTCGACAGCGTGGACGAGGCGGGCCAGGAGTCCTTCCCGGCCTCCGACGCCCCGGCCGTGGCCCCGAACGGCGCCCCGTCCAACCCGGTCACCGTCACCGCCCCCGACGGCTCGACCTACGAGATCGACCACGGTGCGGTGACGGTCGCGGCCATCACCTCCTGCACCAACACCTCGAACCCGTACGTCATGGTCGCCGCCGCGCTCGTCGCGAAGAAGGCCGTGGAGAAGGGTCTGACCCGCAAGCCGTGGGTCAAGACCACCCTCGCGCCCGGCTCGAAGGTCGTCACCGACTACTTCGACAAGGCGGGGCTCACCCCCTACCTCGACAAGGTCGGCTTCAACCTCGTCGGCTACGGCTGCACCACCTGCATCGGCAACTCCGGCCCGCTGCCGGAGGAGGTCTCCAAGGCCGTCAACGACCACGACCTCGCGGTCACCTCGGTCCTCTCCGGCAACCGGAACTTCGAGGGCCGTATCAACCCCGACGTCAAGATGAACTACCTGGCCTCCCCGCCGCTGGTCGTCGCGTACGCCCTCGCGGGATCCATGAAGGTGGACATCACCAAGGACGCCCTCGGTGTCGACCAGGACGGCAAGCCCGTCTACCTGACCGACATCTGGCCGACCGAGGCCGAGGTCAACGACGTCGTGGCGAACGCCATCGGCGAGGACATGTTCAACAAGTCCTACCAGGACGTCTTCGCGGGCGACGCCCAGTGGCAGGCGCTGTCGATCCCGACCGGCGACACCTTCGAGTGGGACCCGCAGTCGACCTACGTCCGCAAGCCCCCGTACTTCGACGGCATGACGATGGAGACCACCCCGGTCTCCGACATCTCGGGCGCCCGCGTTCTGGCCAAGCTCGGCGACTCGGTCACCACCGACCACATCTCGCCCGCCGGTGCCATCAAGGCCGACACCCCGGCCGGCAAGTACCTCACCGAGCACGGTGTGGAGCGTCGTGACTTCAACTCCTACGGCGCCCGCCGTGGTAACCACGAGGTCATGATCCGCGGCACGTTCGCCAACATCCGTCTGCGCAACCAGATCGCGCCGGGCACCGAGGGCGGCTACACCCGCGACTTCACCCAGGCCGACGCGCCGGTGTCGTTCATCTACGACGCCTCGCGCAACTACATCGAGCAGGGCATCCCGCTGGTCATCCTGGGCGGCAAGGAGTACGGCTCCGGCTCGTCCCGCGACTGGGCCGCCAAGGGCACCGCGCTCCTCGGCGTCAAGGCCGTCATCACCGAGTCGTACGAGCGCATCCACCGCTCGAACCTCATCGGCATGGGCGTCCTGCCGCTCCAGTACCCGGAGGGCCAGAACGCCGAGACCCTCGGCCTGACCGGCGAGGAGACCTTCTCCTTCACCGGCGTCGAGGAGCTCAACAACGGCACCACGCCGCGCACGGTCAAGGTCACCACCGACACGGGCGTCGAGTTCGACGCGGTCGTCCGCATCGACACCCCCGGTGAGGCCGACTACTACCGCAACGGCGGCATCATGCAGTACGTGCTGCGCTCGCTGATCCGCAAGTAAGCGGACCGGCAGGCCTGCCGAAGGCCGTCGAGGGCCGCATCCCCGGTGCCGGGGATGCGGCCCTTCGCCGTACCCGCGCACGGATGTCCGGGTCATCACCCACCCACAGGCTGAACACAGGATTCCGCCAGCTCACGGGGACAGAATCGGGACATGACTGGCAGCGCTGGGTACCGAAACGGCCGCGTCCGCGTGCTCATCGTCGACGACGAGCCCGCGCTCACCGACGTGCTCTCCGCGGCCGTCGAGGAGGCGGGCTGGCGCGCCTGTCCGGCACTGGACGGACAGAGCGCGCTGCGGACCGCGCGCGGCTGCGCCCCGCACGCCGTCGTCCTCGACGGGATGCTGCCCGACCTGGACGGCCTCCAGGTGCTGCGCCGGCTGCGCTACGAGAACCCGAAGCTGCCCGTCCTCATGCTCACCGCCCGCGACGCCCTGGAACACCGGCTCGACGGCCTGGAGGCGGGCGCCGACGACTACGTCACCAAGCCCTTCTCCCTGGAGGAGGTCGTGCTGCGGCTGCGCGGACTGCTGCGCCGGGCCGGGGCCCCACACGCCCGCGCCGACGAGTCCGTACGTGTCCTCGGCGACCTCGTGCTGACCGAGGAGACCCGCGAGGTGCACCGCGCCGGGACCCCGCTCCGGCTCACCGCCAAGGAGTTCGACCTGCTGAGCCTGATGCTGGACCACCCGCGCCAGGTGCTCAGCAAGGCACAGATCCTCGACCACGTCTGGAGCACCTCCTTCGACGGCGGCGGCAACCTCGTCGAGGTCTACATCTCCAATCTCCGCCGGAAGATCGACAAGGGCCGGGCGCCGATGATCCACACCGTGCGCGGCCTCGGCTACGCCATCCGCCCGGAGGAGGACGGCAGATGACCGCCCGCCGACGCCTGCGCTCCCTGCGCACCCGCCTGCTCGTCTTCATCGGCGTCACCCTGGCCGCCGTCTGCGCGGCGATGGCGCTGACCACGGTCTTCGTCCAACGCACCTATCTGCTGGGCAACTTGGACGACCGCGTCGACAACGCCGCCCAGCGCAGCCTCGGCGGCGCCCGGCTCCACCCCGAGCAGCAGAACAGCCTCGCCTTCCTCATGGAGAGAGGCCACCCGGCCGGCATGCTCGCCGCCCGCCTCGACGACCAAGGCGGCCTCCTCACCGCCGAGGTGGTCGGCCGGGACGCCAAGCCGACGGCCCTGACCGACACCCAGCGCACCGCCCTCGACGGCATCGCGACGGACGGCTCGACGCACACCGTGACGGTGCCGGATCTCGGGACCTACCGGATCACCGCGGTCGACGGCGACGGTGTACGGGTCCTCGTCGGCCTCCCCATGGACGACGTCCAGCAGATGATCAACGGCCTGGTCGCCGTCGAAGCGGCCGTGGCGGCGGCCGGTCTCACCGTGGCGGGCTGCGTCTGCGCCGTGGTGATCCGCCGCCAGCTGCGCCCCCTCGGCCGGGTCGCCGCCACCGCGGTCGAGGTCTCCCGCGCACCCCTGGACCGCGGCGAGGTCACCGCCCTCACCCGGGTCCCGGCCGGCGACACCGACCCCGGCAGCGAGGCGGGCCAGGTGGGCGCCGCGCTGAACCGGATGATCGACCACGTGGAGTCCTCGCTGTCGGAACGCCGGCGCACCGAGGAACGCATGCGCCGCTTCCTCTCCGACGCGAGCCATGAGCTGCGGACGCCGCTCGCCTCCATCGCGGGCTACGCGGAACTGATGAACCGCGGCACGGACCGGATCGAACCGGTACTGGCCTGGCGCCGGGTCTCCGCCGAGTCGGCGCGGATGACCGGCCTCGTCGAGGACCTGCTCCTGCTGGCCCGGCTGGACGAGGGCCGCCCCCTGCAGTCGGACGAGGTCGACATGGCCGCCTTGGTCGCCGAGGCGGTCTGGGACGCGCGCGCTGCGGGCGGCGACCACGACTGGCAGCTGGAACTGTGCCTCGACGCACCGGCGCTGGTCGTCGGCGACGAGTCCCGTCTGCACCAGGTGGTCGCCAATCTGCTGGGCAACGCGCGGGTGCACACGCCTGCGGGGACGCGGGTGACGGCGGTCGTGGAGGCGAGGGACGACATCTGCCTCGTCCGCGTCCGTGACGACGGGCCAGGCATTGCGCTCGCTCTCCTGCCGACCGTGTTCGAACGTTTCACACGGGCGGATGTGTCCCGGACGCGCAGTGAAGGGTCGATGGGCGGGTCTGGGCTGGGCCTCGCGATCGTGGAGGCGATAACAGCGGCGCACGGCGGAGGGATCGATGTGCGGAGCGAGCCGGGGCGTACGGAGTTCCGTATCGAGCTGCCGCTTGCAGGCGAGTCCGTGGGCGTCCTGGGTTATGTCAACTCGCCAAGAACTGTGAGTACTTGAGCCAACAGATACTCAAGGTGGTTTGTGGGGAGGGCAGTTGGGAACGCCGACGAAGCGGCTACTTGATGCGAGACAGGGCGGTCGCAATGACGTATGGCATATCGACAGGTTCGGGTATGGCTGTGGTGGGCTGGGATCATTTACGCTGGGCATGTAGTAGCTGTGTGTAGTCTCGCAAGTGCCGCGCGTGGTTCTTTGCCCTGACGTTCGGGGGTACTTGCCTGCGGCAGTGCGTAGCCGCCCATTAGCATGGACGGGCACTGCCCAGGTGCATCGGGGGAGCAGGAGGGGCTGAGGTGGTGCATAGGGGGAAACCCTTGTGGCGCAGGAGCAGTAGGTGTGGCAATGAGTCCGAGTGCGTGGAGGTCGCTGTGTGTGAGGACCGAGTGCTCGCCCGTGACTCCAAGGAACCCCTTCGCTCGTTCGTTCAGTTCACCGCTCCCGTCTGGACACGGTTCCTTCGCGCGGTGACGCAGGGGGCGTTAGAGGGTTCGTGAAGTTCTTGACCGGCCATCGGCAGTAGGTAGGGGGCCTGTATGGGTGCCGAGGCATCTGCGGTGCGTCATTCGGGGAAGAAGAGGGGGAAACGGGAGGCGGTCATCGGTGGCGCCCTGGCTTTTGCGCTCGCTGCCGGCACGCTGGCTACGCTGGCGGCTGCCCTCGCCTCCCTGCTCGTCGACAGCCTGCTCGCCAAGAGGATCCTGTGGGTGACCGTGGCCGTCGGTATGTCCGTCGGGGCGGGTGTGTGGAAGGCCAGCCATGTCATGGTGACGTCATCTGATTCGGGTCGCCTCCCGGAGGGTTCTGGGACGCGGGCGCCGCGGTAGGAGTGCCGATCGCCCGGCGGCGCTTGAACCACCGTGTCACCCACCGTGCCACCAGGCCGGTGAGTCCGGAGGCGCAGAGGAAGGTGCCCACGACTGTGCCTATTCGGGACCACGGCAGTTTCAGCTCTCCGGCCGCTTGCACGACCACGACTATCGCTCCGACCACTATCGCGAGGGCGATCAGTGCGAGCGTGCCGAGTATCGTCACAAGCTTCAGCTTCACGGTGCCGCGGGCGTTCTCGATCTGGACCAGGCGGTCCGTCTCGGACTGGTTCTTGATGGCCTGTGCTTTGAGCTCCTCGTCGTTCAGCCCTGCTGCTCCGCCGAGCAGAGTGGTGACCCACTGTTGTAGGCCCTGAGATATCGACCTGACGACCACGTCGGTCCTCCCCTGGCTTCACCGCCAGCCATGGGCGCCGCAGATCTAGCGGGCCCCGAGGTCTTGCTTGATGCGATCGATCAGGTCGCGAGACTCGATGTCACCGAGCGCCAGTTCCGTGATCGTGTGGAAGCACTCCTGGTAACGGGCCAGCAGTTCCAGGTCCTCGCCGCCGGTCATGCTGCCGGCGGCATGCTCCAGGTACAGCAGATCGTCGTCGTCGGGGAAGCTCAGCAGGACGAAGCTACCCAGAGTGCTGTAGTGCGCCCCGGCGTCGAACGGCAAGATGCGGAGCGTAATGCCGTCGCGTGTGCCGAAGTCGAGCAACTGATCCAACTGCCCATTCAGAACTTCCCTTCCGCCGATCTGTCGTCGCACCGCGGCCTCGTCCAGCACGAACGTGGTGACCGGCCTGCCGGAGCCGTCGAACATCCGCTCCTGACGTTCCATCCTGAGGTCCACGACCCGCTCGGCCCGCTCGGGCGCGAGGCCGCGGGGGGCCAGCAGCGCCTCCGCGTACGCACGGGTCTGCAGATGGCCGGGGATGACGATGGGGTGATACGTGTTCAGGGACGTGGCGGCGCTCTCGTAGCCCAGATACTGGGCGAACTGAGGAGTGACCACGTCGTGGTACTTCGACCACCAACTCGCCCCTTTGCTACCCCGGGCCGCCTGTTCGAGTTCGTGTACCTCGGCAGGGTCGGTGATGCGATAGAGCGTCACCAGCGCGCGCAGATCGCTGACGGACACGCTGACCGTACCTGTCTCCACCCGGATCAGTTTCGACTGGGACCACTCCACCTGTTCGGCTGCCTCGCGCTGAGTCAGGCCGACACGCTCGCGCGCCTGTCGCAGTGCGAGACGTAGTTTGCGCCGGTTCAGACTGGGGTCCACGGGGGTCATCGCCGCTCCTTCGCCCGTGCACGTACCCTGAACCTGATCGGCCATGCACAGAAAGTTCCTAGCTATTAGCTCCTCTCATTATGCCTCTAGCAAAGAGGATAGAGCTAAAAGCCACGAGCGTGTTGGCGGCGGTGTCGATGGGGCGACGTCAACTCCATGAGGCCCCTTGAGCTGCGTCCGCACGATGGGTCGCACCTAGGAAGAGAACGCCGGAACGGGTGTTTGTGCTCCGAAGAGTCGTGCTCCAGTTCCGAGGTGTCGAAGCAAGGGAGCTCGAAGGGCGCACGAAAACCTCTCAGGGCGTGCCGAGTTGCGCTCGGCGCACGAGATGGGCGCTCGAGGTGTACGGCGTGAAGTCGAGAATTCCGGGCGCTACCGGTGAGGTCATCGAGACGTGGAGCGACCGCTGTTCAAGGGGCCCCGCGCCTGCCCCGGGTGAGGTGGTCGAAGCCGTCACGCGGTCGTGCTCCGGTGTCTGCCCTTCAGGTCCGCCTCCGGTTCCGCTTCCGGAGTCGAACGGCCACTCCCCACCACGCCCTAGACGGCCACCTCTCACGCGCCACCCGTTTACAGCCGCCCCCGTTCGCGCTAACTTCCGCAACAGGCGGGGTGGGAGCGCTCCCATATGGCGGACCGGAACCTGCCCCAGGGAATCC
This sequence comes from Streptomyces sp. NPDC087859, assembly GCF_044742595.1. Lineage (NCBI taxonomy): Bacteria > Bacillati > Actinomycetota > Actinomycetes > Kitasatosporales > Streptomycetaceae > Streptomyces > Streptomyces sp. NPDC087859. The sequence continues at coordinate 16,539 of NZ_JBIUUU010000018.1, forward strand.
CCCCACCCCGCTCATCCGCACGCACGCATCCCGCACGGCCCGTACCTCAAGGAACGGACTGGACTGTCATGATCATGACAAAGTCAGCGGCGTCCCCAGGTCGCCGATTAGCCCTCCCCACCCGCGCCAGAGCCCTCTTCCTCGTCCTGGTCTCCCTGCTCGCCACGATCCCGGCCATCACGCTGGTGATGTCGACCGGCGGTCCGGCGGAGGCCCACGGCACCCCGATGAAGCCCGCCAGCCGTACCTTCCTGTGCTGGCAGGACGGACTGACCGACACCGGCGAGATCAAACCGGTCAACCCGGCCTGCAAGAACGCACAGGCGGTCAGCGGCACCACGCCGTTCTACAACTGGTTCTCCGTACTGCGCTCCGACGGTGCCGGACGCACCCGCGGCTTCGTGCCGGACGGCGAACTGTGCAGCGGCGGCAACACCAACTTCACCGGCTTCAACGCCGCCCGCAACGACTGGCCGTTGACCCATCTCACCTCGGGCGCGACCGTCGACTTCTCCTACAACGCCTGGGCCGCGCACCCGGGTTGGTTCTACGTCTACGTCACCAAGGACGGCTTCGACGCGACGCAGACCCTCACCTGGGACGACATGGAGGACCGGCCCTTCCTCTCCGTCGACCACCCGCCGCTGAACGGCAGCCCGGGTACGGTCGAGGCCAACTACTCATGGTCCGGGCAGCTTCCGGCGAACAAGTCGGGCCGCCACATCATCTACATGGTCTGGCAGCGCTCGGACAGTGCGGAGACCTTCTACTCCTGCTCCGACGTCGTCTTCGACGGCGGCAACGGCGAGGTGACCGGTATCCACGAACCGGGCAACCCGAGCGAGCCGGTGCCGGGCACCTGTACCGCGACCCGTAGGACCACGGGCAGTTGGAGCGGCGGCTACCAGTCCGAGGTGACCGTCACCAACTCCGGCGATGTCCCGATGCTGGGCTGGATGGTCGACTGGACGCTGCCGGGCGGCCAGAAGGTGAACAGCCTCTGGAACGGCAACGCGACGTACACCGGCCAGGACGTGATGGTCCACAACGCCAACTGGAACGGATCCCTCGCTCCAGGCGCGAGCACCACGTTCGGCTACGTCGTCGAAGGCGGCGGCAGCGACACGGCAACGAACCTTCCCTGTCGGGTGGGTTGAGCCGAAGCGGACCCGGTGGGCGTGAGCCGCTGCCCGCCGGGTCCGCGCACCCGGTCATTCCCCGGGGAGTCGTCGGTTCACGCGGCACCGCCGGCCCCGGCTCACACCGGATACGTCCCCTGGAACCCCAGTCGCGCGTCCGCCCCCTCGCCCACGGACGTCAGCAGGTCGTCGAGGTCCAGGAACTCCTCCCACACCGTCCGCCCACTCGCCGCGGCCAGCTTCCTCACGACCAGGTCCTCCAGCTCCGGCACCCGTTTGTTCTTCCAGATCTTGTCGGCGAGGCTCACCAGCAGATCCTCGATGCCGAGGTCCGGCAGGGTCCAGGTGGCGTGGGTGGCGGCGAAGCGGGCCAGGTGGGGGGCTGTGCCGTGGGAGAGGAGCAGCTCGCGGCCGGCGTCCTCGTGCGCCGAGCCCGGGCCGGAGAGCTCGGCGGTGTGGGCCGTCTTGCCGATGTCGTGCGTGGCCGCGCCGAACAGCACGGCCTCGCGGTCGAGCGGGAGCCCCGGGTGCCGTCGCGACACCCACTCGACGAGCTCGTACGCCACGTCGTGCACCGCCCGCAGATGGGCGGCCAGGCGGGGCGGCGCGTCGAGTTTCCGCAGCAGTTCCGCCGCCCGGTCCGGCAGCGGACGCAGCGGCGGGTCGCCAGGGTCCTGGAGGGCGCGAAGGAGGAGATCGGTGCGAGTCACGCGGACAGGCTAGGCGCGGAGGCCTGCTTTCGGTGCCCGATTCACAGGCGCCAGGTGGCCTGAGCGGACCCGGTGGGCATCCCCACCGGGTCCGCGGGCCGGGCAGGCGAACGGGGGGAGTCCCTGCCCGGGTGTCGGTTGGTCTGTGGCGACGCCGTGATGCCGCGATGTCGCGTCCGTGCGGTGTCGGACAACGTTGTCTAGTGGTCTAAACCTCACTCTATCGCGTCAATGGAAGGCGAAGTCAAGCGAGTTGGCGTTGCCCCGGCCGGGTGGTGCCTCCGCGTGGCAGAACCCCCGCCCACCGGCCCCGTGGTACGGCTGGCGCACGTGATGTCCCTGATCCTCGCCGTCGCCCTCACGCTCGCCGGCGTCACCCCCACCGCCCCCGCCGCGCCGCCCGGACTCGTCGACGACCCCACGCCGTACGTCGACCCGCTCATCGGCACCAGGAACGGCGGCAACGTCTTCCCCGGCGCCGTCACCCCCTTCGGCATGCTCTCCTGGAGCCCCGAGAACACCTGGGGCGACGCCACCCGCACGGCGGCGCCCGGCGGCTACCACCACGACGCCACCCGCATCCGGGGCTTCAGCCTGACCCACATGTCCGGCACGGGCTGCGCGGGCGGCAGCGGCGACATCCCGTTCTTCCCGTACGCCGGTGAGGTCACCACCTCGCCCGCGAGCGACACCGGGAACGCGGTGTACGCCGCCGACTTCCGCCATGCCGACGAGACCGCCGAGCCCGGCCACTACGAGGTCGCCCTCGCGTCCGGCGTCACGGCCGACCTGACCGCCACCACCCGCACCGGCTCGGCCCGCTTCAGCTACCCGGACGGCAAGCCGGCCTCACTGCTGATCCGTACCGCCGACTCCGAGGTGGGCTCGACCGCTTCACGGATCGACATCGACCCGGCAGGCCGCAGGGTCTCCGGCTCCGTCACCTCCGGGAACTTCTGCGGTCACCTCGACCCCGAGGGCCGACGCGCCTACTACACCCTCCACTTCACCGCGCACTTCGACCGCGCCTTCAAGTCGACGGGCACCTGGGAGGACGAGCGCCTCGTTCCCGGCTCCCGGCAGGCGTCCGGCGGCACCGGCGGTTTCGCGAACGGGGGACGGCCCGTCGCGGGCAAGGGCGCGGGCGGCTACGTCGAGTTCGCACCCGGGGCCGGACCGGTGAACGTCAAGGTCGGTATCTCCTACGTCAGTCGCGCGGGCGCCGAGGCGAATCTGGCGGCGGAGAACCCGTCGTACCGCACCTTCGACGACGTACGGAAGGCCGCCCGCGGTGCCTGGCGCGACCGGCTGGACGCGATCCGGGTCGGCGGTGGCACGGATGCCGAGCGCACCACCTTCTACACCGCGCTCTACCACTCCCTCCTCCATCCGAACGTCATCAGTGACGTCGACGACCGATACCGCGGCGCCGACGGCGAGGTGCACACCACGGCCCGCGGGGCCCAGTACGGCACCTTCTCCGGCTGGGACGTCTACCGCGACCAGGTGCAGCTGCTCACCCTGCTGGAGCCGGACACCGGCTCCGACATCGCCCAGTCCCTGTACGAACTGGCCGAGCAGAACGGCGGCATCTGGGACCGCTGGCTGCACGGCGCGAGCGGCACCCATGTCATGAACGGGGACCCGGCACCCATCGCGCTCGCCGGTATCCACGCTTTCGGAGGCACGGACTTCGATGTGCGTGGTGCGCTCGCCTCGCTGGTGAAGGCGGCGACCGTGCCGACCGGGCAGGACCTGTCGTCCGCCGGGCGGCCGGTGCTGTCGGTCGGTCAGCGCCCGTCCCTGGACAAGTACCTGAAGCATCACTACATGCCGTCCGTCTCCCACGCCTGGGGCGGGGCGGCCGAGACGCTGGAGATGTCGGGCGCCGACTTCGCGCTCTCCCAACTGGCCGCCGTGGAAGGCGAGAAGGGCACGGCGACGGACTTCGCCGGGCGCTCCCAGTGGTGGCAGAACAGCTTCAACCCGGCGGCCCATCCCAGCGGCGGCTACATCGCCGACCGCAACGCCGACGGCAGCTGGGTCACCGGCTTCACCCCGGGCACGGGCCAGGGGTTCGTCGAGGGTACGGCGGCGCAGTACACCTGGATGGTCCAGCACAACCCGGCCGGGCTCTTCGCCGCGATGGGCGGCAGGGGCGAGGCGGTGGCGCGGCTCGACGGCTTCTTCCGTGCCGAGGACGGCGGTTGGGCCCTGACCGGCAGTGGCGGGGAGAAGGCCGAGCTGGACAACGAGCCGTCGATCAACGTCCCCTACCTGTACGCCTACGCGGGCGCCCCGTACAAGACGCAGGAGACCGTCCGTGCCGCGATGAGGCAGCTCTGGTCGGCGCGGCCGGGCGGCATCCCGGGCAACGACGACCTCGGCGCGATGTCTGCCTGGTATGTCTTCTCGGCGCTCGGCATGTATCCGCAGGTCCCCTCGCGGGTCGACCTCGTCCTCGCCTCACCGCTGTTCCCGCGGATCGAGATCGACCGGCCGGGCGGCGGCGACATCGCCGTCAGAGCGGAGGGCGCCGCCGCCGACTCGCCGTACATCCACTCCCTGAAGGTCAACGGCCGTGTGAGCAACCGTCCTTGGCTGCCCGCCGCCTTCGTGCGGGATGGCGGCCGGCTGGACTACACGCTCTCCGGCACCCCGGACCGGTCCTGGGGTGCCGCCCCTGAGGACGCCCCGCCGTCCTTCCGCGAGGGCGAGCAGCCGTACCAGATCGGTGTCGGCCCGACCACGGCGACGCTCGCCCCGGGCGGCAGCACGAAGGTCGGCGTCAAAGCCCTGCCGATGGGCGGGGGCGAGGTGCGATTCCGCGTGGAGACGCCCGAGGGCATCACCGCGACTCCCGCCGAGGGCAGGGTCGTCGAGGGAACACGGGAGATCGTGCTGACGGCCGGCAAGGGCATCGAGCAGGGCTTCTACGACGTGAAGGTCGCCGTGACCTCCTACGTCCAACCCGTGGCCCTGACCGTCGCCGCACCCGGCACCCTCCTCGCCGCCTACAACGGCACCGGCGTCTCGGACGACTCCGGCGACCACACCGAGGCCGACTTCGACGGCGGCGGCTGGAGCTACTCCCGGCAGGCGCTGGCCGCGGCGGGGCTGACGCCGGGTGCGCGGGGCACGGTCGGTGCCCTGGCCTTCACCTGGCCGGACTCGCCGAGCGGGCGGCCGGACCATGCATCGGCCGCGGGACAGACCGTGCAACTGGACGAGCCAGTAAGCCAGTTGTCCCTCGTCGGCAGCGCGGTCCTCGGCAACCGGCGGTCCGAGGCCACCGTCACCTACACCGACGGCACCACCGACACGACCGACCTGTCCTTCACCGACTGGACGAGGGGCGGGGGCGGCGGCAGTGTCCGGTACGGCAACGAGGTCGTCGCCGAGGCCGCGTACCGGAACATCGCGGGAGGCGGAAGGGATCAGGTCGCGACGTACGTCTTCGCCACCGAGCCGTTCACCGCGCCGGCGGGCAAGCGCATCGCGAGCGTGCGGCTGCCGGACGATCCGCGACTGCACGTGTTCACGCTCGCGGTCGGTTGACCTACGGGCCGGCGCGGGAGACGAGCTCGAAGGTGAGGGGCTCGGACGCGTGCGGGTCGATGACGAATCCCTGGCCCTCCTCCTCGGCCCACGTCCCGGCCGGCTGATCGACGTGGGCCACGACCAGCGTGGTGCGCGGCCGGGGGAGCCGTCCCCGGTCCGCCGGCGGGTCGTGGCTCTCAATGTCGAGGACCCGGATCAGGGTCTCGGGCACGCCGACGAGGCAGGTGTCCCCGGCCGACAGCTCCCAGGGCTTCGGCTCCGTGTGGAAGACGCCCTGCCACCACTCGAGGGAGTCCGGGTCGGTCGGCATGGCGACCTGGCCGTCCCACCGGTACCGCGAGTCCGGGTCGATCTCGGCCCACGGCCAGACGATGAAGGCGTACCGCCCCGCGACCCTGGCCACCTTCGCGGGGGTCCACGGGCAGGTCACGCGCAGAATGTCGCCCACACGGTGCTCGGGGCCGTCGGTCACTGTCTTCTCCACCCGCGCATCGTAGGGCGTGAGCCTTCCGTCAGCCCGCCAAGGTCCGGTGCAGCCAGTCCAGTTGGCGGCGCACCTGCACCGCGTCCCCGCCCTCGTGCCCGTTGTACGGATAGGCGTGGATCTCGGTGCGCGGGCCGGCGCCGGACAGCTCGGCGTAGCGGTTGAAGGCGGCGTACGCCCCGCTCGGCGGGCAGACCGTGTCGCGCAGGCCCACCCCGAAGTGGGCCGGGGCGTGGGCGCGGCGGGCGAAGGAGATGCCCTCCATGTAGGCCAGCGTGCGGTGGGCGGCCTGCTCGGAGCCGCGGTGGACGGAGAGGTACGCGGTGATCTCGCCGTACGGGCTCGCGTCGGTGAGCTCCAGGGCGCGGTGGATGCCGCACAGGAAGGGTGCGGTCACCAGCGCGGCCGCCAGGTCCGGGACGAGCCCCGCGACGGCCAGCGCGAGGCCGCCGCCCTGGCTGTTGCCGGCGGCGGCGACGCGTCCGGCATCCACCCCGGGCAGCTCACGGACGGCCGTGACCGCGCGTACCGCGTCCGTGATGAGGCGGCGGTAGTGGTAGTCGTGCGGGGCGAGCAGACCGCGTACCGCCGGGCCAGGGCCGCCGGGTGTCCGCGCGTGCGGGTCGGGGGTGTGGCCGCCGTTGCCGTACTGGTCGCCCTGGCCGCGGTTGTCCATGAGCAGATGGGCGTATCCGGCGGTCACCCAGGTCAGGCGCTCGTGGGGGAGGCCGCGGCCGCGGCCGTACCCGGCGAACTCGACCACTGCGGGCAGGGGTTCGGGCACGCCCGCCGGTCGGCTGAACCAGGCGCGCACCGGGTCGCCCGCGAAGCCCCGGAAGGTCACGTCCCAGGTCTGCGTCAGACGCAGACCGGTCTCCACCGGCCGGACCGACACCAACACCTCGGGCTGCGCGGCCTCCTTGAGGGTCTCGTGCCAGAACTCGTCGAATTCGGCGGGTTCTTCGGGGAGCGGGCGGTGGTGCACCAGTTCCGTCAGCGGCAGGTCGAACGCGGGCACGGGCACCTCGCAGGAGTCGGACGGCAGAGGGAAACTTGCGGAGATCAAAGTGCCGGTTCTCCGTGTTCTACCCCACGCGGACGAGACTTCAACTCCACACGCTTGCCCCAAGAGCCCGCTGCGGCACCCATTGACAGCGCTTTCCGAGTGCCTTTAGGTTGCCGCGAAGTTACCGGTAAGAGCTCGAAAGTTTCGGTTCAACTCCCCCCTCCTGTGAGGACCGAGCATGAGCACCTCCACCAAGTCGGCCTCTCCGCCCGGCATCCAGGGCCCACCGGACCCCGGCCCACCGCCTCCGCCCTCCGCCCGCGTGCCCTGGAGACGGGCACTGCGCCGCGACTGGCAGCTGTACTCGCTGGCGCTGCTGCCGCTGCTGTTCTTCCTGGTCTTCCGCTATCTGCCGATGCTCGGCAACGTGATCGCGTTCCGCCGCTTCCAGCCCGGCGGCTCGATCTTCGGCGAGCAGTGGGTGGGCCTGCGCTACGTCGAGATGTTCCTCAGCGACCCCACCTTCTGGCAGGTGTTCCGCAACACCCTGTGGATCGGCGGGCTCACCCTCGTCTTCTGCTTCCCGATCCCGATCGTGCTGGCCCTGCTGCTGAACGAGGTACGCCGGCGTTCCCTGAAGCGGTTCGTGCAGTCGGTGTCGTATCTCCCGCACTTCCTGTCGATGGTGATCGTCGCCGGCATCACCCTGCAGATGCTCGCCACGGACGGCCCGGTCAACCACGTCCTGGGCTGGTTCGGCCACGACCCGATCCGGTTCATCCAGGAACCCGAGTGGTTCCGCACGATCTACGTCGGCTCCGAGATCTGGCAGACCGCCGGCTGGGGCACGATCCTCTACCTGGCCGCGCTCACCACCATCGACGAGGACCTGTACGAGGCCGCGCGCATCGACGGCGCCAACCGCTGGCAGCAGATCTGGCACGTCACCCTGCCCGGCATCCGCCCCACCATGATCACGCTGCTGATCCTCAACATCGGCACGTTCCTCGCGGTCGGCTTCGAGAAGGTCCTGCTGCTCTACAACGCGCTGACCTATCCGACCGCCGACGTGATCTCCACCTACGTCTACCGGACCGGTGTGGAGTCCAGCAGCTTCAGCTACGCCGCCGCCATCGGCCTGTTCGAGGCGATCATCGGCCTGGTGCTGATCGTCTCCGCGAACCAGCTGTCGCGCCGCACGGTGGGGACCAGCCTGTGGTGAGGCCGAGCCGTTCCTACCGGGTCTTCCAGGGCGTCAACGGGGTGGTCCTCAGCCTCGTGGTGCTGGTGACCCTGTACCCCTTCGTCAACATCGTCGCCCGCTCCTTCAGCGGGGAGCGGCAGATCCGGGCCGGTGAAGTGACCCTGTGGCCCAAGGGGTTCAACCTCACCACGTACAAGATCGTGTTCCAGGACTCGATGTTCTGGCGCAACTACGGCAACACGGTGTTCTACACGGTCGTGGCGACCGCCGTGGCGATGGTCCTGACGACCTGTTACGCGTACGTCCTGTCGAAGAAGCAGCTCAAGGGGCGTACCGCGCTCGTCGGTGTCGCGGTGTTCACCATGTTCTTCACCGGCGGCCTGATCCCGCAGTACGTCCTGATCACCAGCCTCGGCCTGAAGAACAGCGTGTGGGCGATCGCGCTGCCCAACGCGATCAGTGTCTTCAACCTCCTGGTGATGAAGGCCTTCTTCGAGAGCCTGCCGGCCGAACTGGAGGAGGCCGCGCAGATCGACGGCCTGAGCACCTACGGCATCCTGCTCCGGATCGTGCTGCCGCTGTCCAAGGCGGTCGTCGCGACGATGGTGCTCTTCTACTCGGTGTCCTTCTGGAACTCCTGGTTCAGCGCGTTCCTCTACATGGACAGCACCGATCTGATGCCGGTCACGGTCTATCTGCGCAACCTCATCCAGGGCGCCACCGGAGGCTCCAACGCGGGAGCCGGCACGGAGCAGCTCAGTCAGGTCGGGGCGAACATCCAGGCGGTCACCATCGTGCTCACCGCGCTGCCGATCCTCTGCGTGTACCCGTTCGTCCAGCGCTACTTCGTCTCGGGCGTGATGCTCGGCGCGGTCAAGGGCTGACGCTCACTCAATTCACCTACGGAACAAGGGAGTATCCGTGATGAACGAAGGGCAGCTGTCGCGGCGTCAGATCCTGGCGGCCGCGGGCTTCATCGGACTCGCCGGCCTGACCGGGTGCGGCAGCGGCGACGACGGCGGGGACGGCAAGGACCTCTCCAAGAAGCAGAACGGCGCCATGAAGGAGTACCGCGCCGGCCAACAGTTCAAGGCCGCGAAGCCGCTGTCCTTCTCGATGCTGCACAACAACAACCCGGTCTACCCGACGAAGAGCGGCTGGCTGTTCTGGAAGGAGGTCACCCGGCGCACCGGGATCACCATCAAGCCCGTCGACGTCCCGCTGGCGGACTACGAGAAGAAGCGCAGCGTCCTCATCGGCGCGGGCGACGCCCCCTTCCTGATCCCGAAGACGTACCACCCGGGCGAGGTCGCCTTCGTGTCCTCCGGCGCGATCCTCCCGGTCAGCGAGTACGTGCACCTGATGCCCAACTACCAGGACAAGGTCAAGAGGTGGCGGCTGGAGCCCGAGCTGGACTCCATACGCCAGTCCGACGGCAAGTACTACCTGCTGCCCGGCCTGCACGAGAAGGTCAAGTCCGGCTACTCGCTGTCCTTCCGCACCGACATCCTCGACAAGCACGGCCTGACCCCGCCCACCAGCTGGGACGAGGTGTACGACGTCCTCAAGGCGCTCAAGGCGGAGTACCCCGACAAGTACCCCTGGACCGACCGCTGGAGCACCAACACCCCCTTCCCGTGCGGTGCGCTGTTCGGCTATCTCGGCCAGGCGTACGGGGTCAAGGCGGGCTGGTCGTACAACAACATCACCTTCGACACCAAGGCGCGGAAGTTCGTCTTCAACGCGGCGACGGACGCCTACCGCCAGATGGTCGAGTACCTGAGGAAGATCGTCGCCGAGAAGCTGCTCGACCCGGAGAGCTTCACCCAGCAGGACGACCAGGCCGTGCAGAAGCTGCTGGCCGAAAAGTCCTATGCGATCAGCGCCAATCCGCAGGAGCTGGTGCAGAACTACCGCTACAACCTGGAGAAGCAGGTCAAGGGCGCGAAGATCGAGATGGTGCCGGTGCCCCTCGGACCGGCGGGCCCGGTGGTGCTGGGCGGCACCCGGCTGGAGAACGGCGTCATGGTCTCCAGCAAGGCCCTCAAGGCCGACACCTTCGTCGCGATGATGCAGTTCGTGGACTGGCTCTGGTACTCCGACGAAGGCCAGAAGTTCTGCAAGTGGGGCGTGGAGGGCACCACGTACACCGAGTCCGGCGGCCAGTACAGGCTGGAGCCCGGCATCAGCCTCATGGGCTCCGACCCGGACGCCCCGAAGGATCTCCAGAAGGACTTCGGCTTCTTCAACGGCGTCTTCACCTACGGCGGCAGCTGGGCCCTGGTCTCCTCCAACTTCAGCCCGGACGAGAAGAAGTTCCAGGACGCCATGGCCGAGCGCACCGAGCTCCCCATCGACCCCGCCCACCCCCTGCAGTCCGTGGAGCAGGAACAGGCGACGCTCTGGGAGACGCCGCTCAAGGACCACGCCATCCAGAACACCCTCCAGTTCGTCCTCGGCAAGCGCCCGATGTCCGAATGGGACGCCTACGTCAGCGAGTTGAAAGCCAAGAACATGCAGCAGCTCGTCGACCTGCACAACAAGGCGTACGAACGGTTCAAGAAGGAGAACGGGTGATCCGCGTCCCGATCGAGGGCACCGGCCGGTTCCCCGACGCCTGGCGCCACTGCGTCGGCACCGGCCGCCTCGAACTCGCCCTGCGCCGGGACTACCAGGACTCGCTGAAGCTCCTCCAGGACGAGATCGGCTTCCGGTACATCCGGGGGCACGGACTGCTGAGCGACGGCATGGGCGTCCACCGGCCCTACGAGTGGGAGGGCGCCCGGCGCGTCCACCACTCGTTCACCTACGTCGACCAGGTCGTCGACGCCTACCTGGCGCTCGGCATCCGCCCCTTCCTCGAACTCGGCTTCATGCCCGCGGGGCTGGCGTCGGGGGAGCGGACGGTGTTCTGGTGGCGGGGCAATGTCACCCCGCCCCGCTCGCACCAGGAGTGGGCGGCGCTCGTGAAGGCGACCCTCACCCACCTCGTCGACCGCTACGGCCTCCACGAGGTCCGCACCTGGCCCATCGAGGTGTGGAACGAGCCCAACCTCCCCGACTTCTGGGAGGGCGCCGACGAGAAGGCGTACCACCGGCTGTACGAGGTGACCGCCCGGGCGGTCAAGGAGGTGGACGCCTCCCTCCGGGTCGGCGGCCCGGCCCTCTCACCCGGCGCCGACGACTGGCTGGACCGCTTCGCCGAGTTCACCGAGCGGCACGACGTCCCCGTCGACTTCGTGTCGAAGCACGCCTACACCTCCGGGCCCGCCCGGCATGTGCCGTTCGGCACGCACCAGACGCTGGGTCCCGCGCAGGGCCTGCTCGACCAGTTCGCCACGCCCCGCGAGCGGCTGAAGGGCACCCGGCTGGCCGAACTTCCCGTCCACATCACGGAGTTCAACTCCTCCTACCGCCCCGACAACCCGGTCCACGACACCGCCTTCCATGCCGCGTACCTGGCCCCCGTGCTGGCGGCGGGCGGCGACCACGTGGACTCCTTCTCGTACTGGACGTTCAGCGACATGTTCGAGGAGGCCGGCCCGCCGACCGCGCTCTTCCACGGAGGCTTCGGCCTGCTCACCCACCGACAGGTGAAGAAGCCGACGTACCACCTGTACGCCTTCATGGCCCGGATGGGCGACGAGCTCCTGCGGCGCGGCAGCGACCACCTGGTCACCCGGCACCCGGACGGCCGGGTCACGGTCCTCGCGTGGGCGCCGGTGGACGCGAGCGGCGAGACACCCGGGCCGTCACAGCACCGGCTGCGCCTGTCCGTACCGGTGGAGGGGGCCGGGGAGGCGTTCGTGCGCCGGTCCGCCGTGGACGAGGAGCACGGCAACGCGCGTACGGCCTGGCAGCGGATGGGCAGCCCCCGCTCACCCCGGCCGGACCAGCTCGACGTCCTCCACGAGGCGGCCGAACCCGCCCGGCGGCATCTGCGGCTGCCGGTGGAGGACGGCCGGGTGGGCCTGGATCTGACGCTGAGCCGCCACGAGGTGACGCTCGTCGAGGTCAGCGCGGTCGTGGACGAGGCACCGCCCTGGACGGACGAGCGGAGACTGCTCGGAAGGGAGACGCGATGAGCACCCCGTCCACCGCCTTCGGCATCGGCCCCCTCTCCCGGGCCGCCGCCCTCATCCACACCCTCGTCACCGTCGAGGCCCTCCTCCTGGTCGCGGCCGCCCCGGGCCTGGCCGGCCTCTTCCTGCTCGGCCCCGCCCCCTCCAACATCCCCCTCGCCTCCCTGTGCCTGCTCCCGCTCGGGCCCGCCTGCGCCGCCGCCCTCTACGCCCTGCACCATCGCGACCGCGACCTCACCGACCTCCACCCGGCCCGCACCTACTGGCGCGGCTGGCGGCTCAACGCGCTCCCCGCCCTGAAACTGTGGACGCCCCTGCTCGCCTGGCTCACGGTCATCGCCTTCTCGCTCACCCACTTCTCCGCGACCGGCCTGCCCGGCTGGTGGGCGGTGCTGCTCGCGGCGATCGGCCTCGGCTCCCTCCTGTGGGGAGCCCACGCACTCGTCCTGACCTCCCTCTTCAGCTTCCGCGCCCGCGACACCGCCCGCCTCGCCGGCTACTTCCTCTTCCGGCACGGCCGCGCCACCCTCGCCACCGCCTCGCTGCTCGTCCTGACCGCCGCGGGGACCGCCCTGCTCACCGAGGCCCTGCCCGCCCTGCTGGCCGCCCCGCTGCTGCTGTCCCTGCTGCACGGCGGCCGCCCGGTGATCGCCGAGACCCAGGAGGACTTCACCGAATGAGTCGCAAGATCCGGTACGGCGGCGACTACAACCCCGAGCAGTGGCCGCAGTCCACCTGGGACGAGGACCACCGGCTCTTCACCCGGGCCGGCATCGACACCCTCACCGTCGGCGTCTTCTCCTGGTCCCTCACCCAACCCGCCGAGGACACCTACGACTTCACCGTCCTGGACGGCGTCCTCGACCGGGCCGCCGCCGAGGGCCGCCAGGTCTGCCTCGCCACCGGCACCGCCGCCCTCCCGCCCTGGCTCGCCAAGAAGTACCCCGAGGTCAACCGCACCGACTTCGAGGGCCGCCGCCACCGCTACGGCCGGCGCCACAACTTCTGCCCCAGCTCACCGGCGTACCGCCGCCTCTCCACGGCCATGGCCGCCCGACTGGCCGAACGGTATGCCGGGCACCCGGCGTTGCTCGCCTGGCACATCAACAACGAGTACGGCGGAGTCTGTTACTGCGAGCACTGCGCCGAGTCCTTCCGCGCGTGGCTACGGACCGAGTACGTCACCCTCGACGCCCTCAACGACGCCTGGTGGACCACCTTCTGGTCCCACCGCTACACCGACTGGGACGAGATCGAACCCCCCAGCGCCCTCACCGAGCACTGGCGCGGCCCCGACCACACCGCCTTCCAGGGCATCACCCTCGCCTACTTCCGCTTCACCACCGACGCCCTCCTCGGCTGCTTCCTCGCCGAGAAGGAGGTGATCCGCGCCCACGACCCGCAGACCCCCGTCACCACCAACTTCATGGGCATGTTCCGCCCCCTCGACTACCACCGCTGGGCCCCGCACCTCGACTTCGCCTCCTGGGACAGCTATCCGCCCCTCGACGCCCCGCCGACCTGGCCCGCCCTGGCCCATGACCTGATGCGCGGCCTGAAGGACGGCGCCCCGTTCTGGCTGATGGAGCAGACGCCGTCCACGACCGCGTGCCGGGACGTCAACCCCCTGCGTCGCCCCGGTGAGCTGAGGCTGGCCACCTTCCAGGCCGTCGCCCATGGCGCCGACGCGGCCCTCTACTTCCAGCTGCGCGCCTCCCGCGGCGCCTGCGAGAAGTACCACGGCGCGGTCATCGGCCACGCGGGCCGCGACGACACCCGGGTCTTCGGCGAAGTGGCCGCGCTGGGAGAGGAGTTGGAGGCCCTGGGTGACGCCACGCTCGGCGCCCGCACCCCCGCCCGTACCGCCCTGGTTTTCGACTGGGACAGCTGGTGGGCCCTGGAGATCTCCGACGGTCCCTCCCGGCTGGTCAAGTACCAGGAGGTGGTCCACGCCTACTACCGCGCCGCCCGCGAGGCGGGCGCCGACGTGGACGTGGTCCCGCAGACCGCCGACCTGACCTCGTACGACGTGGTCCTCGCCCCCGTCCTGCACCTGGTCAAGGGCGACCTGGCCGAACGCCTGGAAGCGGTCGCCGCACGCGGCGGCACCGTCCTGACGACCTTCCTCTCGGGCCGCGGTGACGAGCACGACCGGGCGTTCCTCACCGACGTACCGGGACCGCTCGCACCCTTGACGGGCGTACGGATCGACGAATGGGACTCCCGGCCACCGGAGTTCACCCAGCCCATATCCGAGCTCGGATCGGAAGCCCGCCTAGTCTTCGAGATCGTCCAGCCGCGCGGCGCCGAGCCGGTCGCCACCTACGGCACCGACTTCTACGCGGGCACCCCCGCCGTCACCCGCAACGCGTTCGGGGAGGGCGAGGCCTGGTACGTCGCCACCGCCCTCGACCAGCCCGGCGTCGACGAGGTGGTCCGCCGCGTCCTCGCCCGCCACGACCTGCTCGGTCCCTACGCCGACCACCCGGCCGTCGAGACCGCGACCCGGATCGCGCCGGACGGCACCCGCCTCTTCTTCCTCCTCAACCACACCCCTGAACCGGCCCGTCTCACCGCCCACACCACCGCCACCGACCTGCTCACCGGCAAGCGGATCGAAAAGGGCGAGCCGCTGACCCTCGACCCGCTGGGCACGGCGATCCTGCGGATCCGGTAGACGCGGCTAGTGGATCCGGCGCCCGTGCGCGTCGGGCACACCGGATTTGCGGAAGAAGTAGCTGTTGATCTGGTCGCGCCACTCGCGGGCACAGCGGAGCTGCTCCTCGAACCGCTCCGTCACCCGCGCGTGGCGTTCGGCGTCCACCAGATCCACCAGCGAGGCCCACACCCGCCGGGCGGCCTCCACCTCTTCCACGCCCTCGAAATGGGTGTCGTAGATGTGCTGGATCACCGTCCTGCCGCTGTGCAGCACATGCCCGTACGGCACATGGTGGAAGAACAGCAGCAGCTCGTCCGGGCAGGTCTCCGGCGACTCGTACACCTCGGCCCAGGGCTTGGCGTACTGCGCCGCGTACCCCGTGCCGGTCGCCGCGCTGCGGTCCACGCCGATGCCGTCCCGGTCGGCGAAGTGGTAGGTGCCCCACGGGCTGTACTCGTATCCGTCCACGCTCGGCCCGTAGTGGTGACCGGGCTGCACCATGAAACCGACCCCGAGCGGCGCGGTGTACTTCTCGTACGTGCGCCACGACCCCTCCATCACCGCGCGCACCCCCGCCGCCGGCTCCGTCCCGAAGGTGAGCGCGATCCACTCGTCGAGGATCTCCAGCGGATCGGCGTCCGGCCGCCAGGCCAGCCGGCCGAAGGTGTAGAGATTCGCCTGGGCCAGCGGATGCCCGGTCCAGAACGGGTCGTCGCCGACGTTGGAGACGGCGACCAGGGCATCCGCCAGCTCCGCCACCGGCGAGCCGTCGGGCCGGAACCGCAGCACCTCGCTCCACATCGGCCCCAGCCAGCACACATGCCGTTGCTGCCCGGTGTACTCCTGCGTCGCCTGCAACTCCACCGCGAGCCGGGTGCCGGGCATGGCGCCGATCAGCGGTGAGACCGGCTCCCGCACCTGGAAGTCCATCGGCCCGTGCTTGACCTGGAGAACGGCGTTCGGCGCGAACTCCCCGTCCAGCGGCACGAAATGGTCGTACGCCGCACGCGCCCGGTCCGTCGTCCGGTCCCGCCAGTCCTGGCGGTGGTCGTAGACGAACGCCCGCCAGTGCACGGTCCCGCCGTACGGCTCCAGGGCGGCGGCCAGCATGTTCGCCCCCTCGGCGTGCGAGCGGCCGTAGGCGAACGGCCCCGGCTGCCCCTCCGAGTCGGCCTTCACCACGTACCCTCCGAAGTCCGGTATCGCCTCGTACACCCGCTCGGTCGCCTCGGCCCACCACGTCCGCACTCGCTCGTCGAGCGGGTCGGCCGTCGTCAGCCCGCCGAGCACGACTGGCGCGGCGAAGCTCACGGACAGCTGCGTCCGGATCCCGTAGGCCCTCAACGCGCCCGCGATCTCGGCGACTTCGCCGATCCGGTCGGTCAGCAGCCGCGCCTCGGCCCGGTGCACGTTGACGTTGTTCACGGCCACGGCGTTGATGCCGCACGAGGCGAGCAGCCTGCCGTACGCCCTGACCCGCTCCAGATCGCCGCGCGCCCGTCCGTCCTCCCAGAACAGCGAGCCACCCGCGTACCCGCGCTCCACCTGGCCCATCACCGGGTGCACGGCCACGTTGTCCCAGTGGTCCAGCATGCGCAGGCCCAGGGCCGGGCGATGCGTCTGTCGGCGGGGTTCGCCCCGGAAGGCGTCCTCGCCGAGCCGTACGACGTGGAAGAGGCCGTACAGCAGGCCCGGCCGGCCGGACGCGGTGACCGTCGTCCGGCCGGCCTCCCGTGCGAACGTGAACGCCTCGGACCCGTCGTCGCCGGTCAGGTCCAGCAGCAGGTCGTACGGCTCGGGGGACGCGTCGCGCTCGACGTGTCCCCCGAACCGGGCACAGGCCTCCGCCACTTCCTCGTGCACCGAGTCCACGAGCGGACCCTCACCACCCCGGACGAGTGTCCGTCGGCTGCCGATCGCCCGGAAGGCGCCGGGTGTCAGCCAGGCAGGGTCGACACTCTCGGGAAGGTGCGGCACGGGACTCCCCACTCAGCGGCTCAGGCCAGCAGTTCGACCTCGGACACGGTCGCCTCGCCGTCCAGCACGAGGCGGTACTTCTCGTACGTACCCGGCGACCCCACCGTGAATGCGCGTGTCTGTCTGTCCCAGGCGAAGGATTCACCGGACCGCTCGTCCAGCGTCTCCCACGAGGTCCCGTCGGCCGACCCCTGGAGCACCCAGCCCTTGGGCGCCTTCGTGCGGTCCGCGGGCGAGGTGAGCGTGTACTGCACCGCCTCGACGCCCTCGGTGACCGGCAACTCGGCCTCCGTCAACGCCACTTCGCTCGCCGACGTGTTGTCGAACAGCCCGCCCGCGCCCTTCAGTACATCCGCCCGGGGCGTCGGCACCTTGTCGTCCTTGGTGATCGACACCGGCGCCGCGTTCTTGCCCGTGCCCCAGGACGAGGGCCGCGGACCCATGTCGAAGGTCAGCGTGCCGCCCTTGGAGATCAGCGAGTGCGGAAGCGAAGTCGACGTCCAGGTCTTCCCGTTGACCTTCAGCCCCTGCACGTACACATTGCGGTTGCTGTTCTTCGGCGCCTTGACGACGAGGTCCCGTCCGTTCTCCAGATGCACGGTCGCCTTGGTGAACAAGGGTGAGCCGACGGCGTACTCGCCGCTGCCCATCACCAGCGGATAGAAGCCCAGCGCGGAGAAGAGGAACCACGCCGACTGCTCGCCGTTGTCCTCGTCACCGTGATAGCCCTGCCCGATCGCGCTGCCGGTGTAGAGCCGGGACAGCACCTCACGGACGTTGCGCTGGGTCTTCCAGGGCTGCCCGGCCGCGTCGTACATGTAGTTCACATGGTGGGCGACCTGGTTGGAGTGCCCGTACATGCCCATGCGGACGTCCCGGGCCTCCGTCATCTCGTGGATGACCCCGCCGTAGGAGCCGACGAAGTCCGGCGAGGCCGTCTCCGGCGTGGCGAAGTACTCGTCGAGCTTCTCGGCGAGCCCGCGGCGGCCGCCGTACAGGTTGGCCAGGCCGCGGCTGTCCTGCGGGGCGGTGAAGGCGTACCCCCAGCCGTTGGTCTCCGTGTAGTCGTGACCCCAGACGCGAGGGTCGTACTTCGACGACTCCACCCGCCAGTCACCGGCGAGATCCCGCCCCTGGAAGAAGCCGGCCCGCGAATCGAAGAGGTTCACATACTCCCGGGCCCGGTTGAGGAAGTACTCCGACTCCTCCGCGTACCGCTCCTCACCCGTCTCGTCGTACAGCGCCTGTCCCATCCGCGCGATGCCGTAGTCGTTGAGATAGCCCTCCAGCGCCCAGGACAGGCCCTCGTGCGTCTCGGTGCCGGTGTAGCCGAGGAACGGGGAGGTCTCCATCCCCTTGCGGCCCACGCCCGACGTGGGCGGCACGACGGTCGCGTTCTTCAGGGCCGCCTCGTACGCCGACCTGGCGTCGAAGTCGACGCCCTTGACGTACGCGTCCGCGAAGGCGACGTCCGAGGACGTGCCGGTCATCAGGTCCGCGTAACCGGGGGAGGACCAGCGCGAGGTCCACCCGCCGTCCTTGTACTGCTGCACGAACCCGTCGGCCATCTCGCCCGCCTGAGACGGTGTCAGGAGGGAGTACGCGGGCCAGGTCGTCCGATAGGTGTCCCAGAAGCCGTTGTTGACGTATACCTTGCCGTCGACGATCTTCGCCCCGGTGTGCGTCGGGGTGTCGGGACCCGGCATCGGCGAGAACGGCGACGCGTACTGGAACTTCGAACCGACCTTCTCGAAGCCGGAGTTGGGGTACAGGTAGAGCCGGTACAGACTGGAGTACAGCGTGGTCAGCTGGTCCTCGGTGGCGCCCTCGACCTCCACCTTGCCGAGCAGCCGGTCCCACTGCCGCTGGGCGCGCGACTTCACCGTCTCGAAGGAGGTGCCGTCCGGGATCTCCTGGCGCAGGTTGTCCTTGGCCTGGTCGACGCTGATCAGCGAGGTCGCCAGCCGCAGGGTGACGGTCCGGTCCTTGAACCGCAGATAGCCCCTGACCCCGCTGGAGTCGCCCTCGACCACCGGCTTGTCGAAGACCCCGTACACGAAGAGCCGCGTCGCCCCGGTCGACAGCCCGGACTTCACGTCCGAGTACCCGGTGACGACCCTGGCCGCCTTGTCGAGCGTCAGCCCCGCCTGGTCCGTCACGTTGTCGAAGAGGACGCTCGCCTCGTCGCCGGGGTAGGTGAAGCGCAGCGCCGCCGCGTGGTCGGTCGGTGCCATCTCCGCCTTCAGCCCGTTCTCGAACCGCACGCCGTAGTAGTACGGCCGCGCGGTCTCGTTCTCGTGCCGGAAGGCCAGCTCCCGCGCCTCGCGGCCGGTCTCCGGGACGCCGGCGGCGACGGACGGCATCACCTGGAAGGTCTGCCGGTCGCCCATCCACGGGCTCGGCTCATGGCTCGCGCTGAACGCCTGGATCGTCGGCAGGTTGTCGTCGTTGTTGGCCCGGGCGTAGTCGTACAGCCAGCTCAGCGAGCCGGCGTTGGTGACCGGCGTCCAGAAGTTGAAGCCATGGGGCACGGCCGTCGCGGGGAAGTTGTTGCCGCGGGAGAAGGCCCCGCTGGAGTTGGTGCCGCGGGTGGTCAGCGCGTAGTCCGAGAGGTGGGCCCTCGGCTTCTCGGGCGCCGCCGGCGCGAGCCGTACGTCGTCCAGCCAGCCGCGGAACCTCGCCGGGCCGCCGGGGGAGTCGTAGGCCACCAGGATCCGGTCGACCGTCTTCCCGGCCGCCACCGATCCGATCCGCGAGGACACGTCGTTCCACTGGTTGACGTACAACACCTTCGCGGCGCCCTGACCCTGCGGCGACAGCGTGAAACCGTGCTGGTCCCGGGCGCCGAGGCCGCTCAGATACGTGCCGTCCGTGAAGGCCAGGTCCACCGCCACGTTCGTCGCCGCGTAGTCCCGGTCGCCGTCCGCCATCGACGGGAAGACGCGGTACGCCAGCCGGGTGTCCGGGCCGACGGCCACGTTCACGTCGTAGACCTTGTTGTACGAGTACGCCCGCCCGTCCGCGGTGTGCCGCCCGGCGTACCGCAGCGCCCGCTTCCCGGTGAAGCCCGCCCGCGCCTTCGCGGTGGGGGAGCCGTTCGGGCCGCGGTCCACCAGCGAGAGCATGTCGGGCGGTACCGGCCCGTTGCCGCCGCCCGTGGAGAACTGCACGTCGGCGAGCTGGAGGATGTCCGAGGCGCCGTTGTTCGCGGTGACGTCGAGGCGGAAGTGCTGGTACGCGGCCGGCTCCGCCAGGTCGTACGACGTCGTCTGGAAGCGCTCGGCGAAGGACTGGCCGGAGCGGGTGTCGAGGGTCTTCCAGTCCTTGCCGTCCGCCGAGCCCTGAAGCCTCCAGTCCCTGGGGTCGCGCTCGGCGTGGTCATTGGCCGAGACCAGGGCGTACGTCACGATCTTTCGCGGTTTGTCCAGGTCGAACTCCACCCAGCCGGTGGGCTGGAACGCCAGCCATTTGGTGCCCGGCTCGCCGTCGACGAGGTTCTCCTTCACCTCGCCGCCGGAGGTGTTCTCGGCGCTCGCGCGGACGTCCGTGACCCGGTCGGTCACATTGCCCGGGATACCGCTGCTGTAGCCGCCGTCGACGCCCGAGGCGCGCTCCACCGTGTCGGTCCAGTCCGGCACCGGATCGTCCGCCTCGAAGGAGGACGCGAACTCCCGGTCGGCGCCGGGCGCCTCCGGCAGGGCCGTCGCGGCCCCCTGGGAACCCATCGCCAAAGCGAAGGCGGTCGTCAGGACGACCGCCGGGCCTCTTCTGTACCGAGCTCTGTGCCGCATGCGCCAGCACCCTCCTGCCATCGCGGACAACGTTGTCAACTTCGATGCGCAAGGATCAGTTGTGACCCAAGTGGTCAGCGTTGTCAAGGGTGTTGGGTGTGGCATTCGGGCATAATGACGGGCATTTTTCCGTCAGGGAGCACACAGGCCGTACATATTTCCGGGAGGTCTCAACTCGGAAAAGACCCATGGCCAACCTTGCATTCGATCTTGCTCCGCTGGCGGGAAGTGGACTATACCTGTCGGCGATTCACCGCACTTCCTGCACGACCCAGCGTGACCCGAACGCGGTGCCCGGGAGGATCCGGTTCACCGCCTGAGTCCTGGAGAAGGCGAGGACTTGAGCATGGGATCCACTTCCGCCGAGAACAGCAACAAAGCCTCCGTCGGCCGCCGCGATCTGATCAAGCGGTCCGCCGCGCTCGGTCTGATCTCCGTACCCACCATGAGCGTCCTGTCCGCCTGCGCCAGCGGCGGCGGGGACGACACTTCCGACAACGACACGGGGGGCAAGACCTCCAAGTCGAACCCGTTCGGCGTGAAGGACGGCGGCAAGCTCGACGTCGTCATCTTCAAGGGCGGCTACGGCGACGACTACGCCAAGGCCTGGGAGGCCAGCTTCAAGAAGAAGTGGGGCGTGACCTCCGTCCACACCGGCACCCAGGAGATCACCGGCAAGCTCCAGCCCCGCTTCAACGCGGGCAACCCGCCGGACATCGTCGACGACTCCGGCGCCCAGCAGATCCCGATCGACGTGCTGTACAAGAACGGCC
This sequence comes from Streptomyces sp. NPDC087859, assembly GCF_044742595.1. Taxonomy (NCBI): domain Bacteria; kingdom Bacillati; phylum Actinomycetota; class Actinomycetes; order Kitasatosporales; family Streptomycetaceae; genus Streptomyces; species Streptomyces sp. NPDC087859. The sequence goes on from NZ_JBIUUU010000018.1 coordinate 37,925, forward strand.
AGCTGCTCGACCTCGCCGTGGTCCTGGACGCCCCGTCGATCGACGACCCGTCCAAGAAGGTCCGCGACACGCTGATCCCCGGCACCCTCGACGCGGGCATGCAGGGCGGCAAGGTCGTGGCCCTGAACTACATCTACACGGTGTGGGGCCTGTGGTACTCCGGCAAGCTCTTCAAGGAGAAGGGCTGGACGGAGCCCAAGACCTGGGACGAGTTCCTCGCCATCTGCAAGGACGCCAAGTCCCAGGGCATCGGCGGCCTCGCCCACCAGGGCAAGTACCCGTACTACATCAACGTCGCCATCATGGACCTGATCGCCAAGACCGGTGGCCTGGAGGCCATGAAGGCGATCGACAACCTCGAGCCCAACGCGTTCGTGGGCTCCGACGCCGCGAAGGCCGCCGTCGAGGCGATCTACGAGGTCGTCGAGAAGGGCTACCTGATGCCCGGCACCAACGGCCTGACCCACACCGAGTCCCAGACCCGCTGGAACCAGTACAAGGCCGTGTTCATCACCAGCGGCTCCTGGCTGGAGAACGAGCAGCTCAAGACGACCCCGTCCGACTTCGACATGAAGTTCCTGCCGATGCCGCTGCTGCCCGGCAGCAAGCTGCCCTTCGAGGCGATCCGGGCCGGTTCCGGCGAGCCCTTCATCATCCCGGCCAAGGCCAAGAACCTGCCCGCGGCCAAGGAGTTCGTACGGATGATGCTGTCCAAGGAGTGGTCGACGACCTTCGCCAAGGAGGCGAACTCGCTGACCATCGTCAAGGACGGCGTCGACACCGGGGTCCAGCTGCGGCCGGGCACCCAGTCGACGGTCGAGGCGTCCAAGGCGGCCGGTGACGACACCTTCCGTTTCCTGTACACCGAGTGGTACAGCGAGATGGGTACGGCGATCGAGAACGCGTCCAACGAGCTGATGGCCAAGCGCATCCAGCCGGCGGAGTGGCTGAAGCGGGCCCAGGCCGCCGTCGACAAGCAGGCCAAGGACCCGGAGTCGAAGAAGAACCACCGGGACTAGATCACACAGTGCCCCGCGCCCCCGGAAAGGGGGCGCGGGCGTACCGCCGGGAGACCAGGGGCAGGAAACGCCAATGCGCAAAGGGCAGTACCGGTTCGTCGCGGGATTTCTATTCGCTCCCGTGGCGCTCTATGTGACCTTCGTGATCTGGCCGTACATCCAGACGTTCGGATATTCGCTGACCGACTGGAAGGGGCAGTCCCAGACCTTCAAGTTCGTCGGCCTGGACAACTACAAGGCGCTGTTCCAGGACGACATCTTCATGGGGGCGATCTGGCACAACATCCTGTTCCTGATCTTCATTCCCCTGGTCACCATTCTGCTCGCGCTGTTCTTCGCCTTCATGCTCAACGTGGGCGGGCGCAGCCGGGCCGGCGGGGTCGCGGGGGTCGCCGGATCCAAGTACTACAAGATCATCTACTTCTTCCCGCAGGTGCTGTCGCTGGCGATCATGGCGGTGCTGTTCGGGGCCGTCTACCGCAGTGACGGCGGCGGCATGCTCAACGGGCTCCTCATCAAGCTGGGCCTGGTCGACGCCCAGAGCCCCATCGAGTGGCTCAACGAGCCCGACCTCGTGCTGTGGGCGCTGCTCGTGGTGGTCGTCTGGCACGGCGTCGGCTTCTACCTCGTGCTGTTCTCCGCCGCCATGCAGTCCATCCCGAAGGACATCTACGAGGCCGCGCTCATCGACGGCGCCGGCCGCTCGCAGTCCTTCTTCCGCATCACGCTGCCCCTGCTGTGGGAGTCCGTGCAGACCGCCTGGGTCTATCTCGGCATCGCGGCGATGGACATGTTCATCCTGGTCTCCACGATGACCTCCGGCGACTACGGGGGCGGTCCCGACCACCACAGCGAGGTCATGGCGACCGTGATGATGCGCAACTTCCTGCTGTACGGCAAGAGCGGGTACGCCTGCGCCATGGGCGTGGTCATGCTCGTTCTCACCCTGATCGTGTCCGTGTTCACGTTGCGCGCCACCCGCCGCGACCGCGTCGAGTTCTGAGCGGGGAGAGAAGACACCTCATGAGCGCACCCCTCAAGGAGACCGCCGCCTCGGGCGGTTCGGTCCCCGCCCAGCCCTCGGTCGGCAAGACCCCGGCACGTCCGGGCGACCCGCGCGGCGAAGGCCTCGCACTGAACGTCTTCTCGCACGGCTTCCTCGCCCTGTGGGCGCTGCTGATCGTGCTGCCGCTGCTGTGGCTGGTGCTGAGCTCCTTCAGGACCGATGCCCAGATCGGCGGTTCGGCCTTCGGCTGGCCGCAGAACTGGTCGCTGGACGTCTTCTCCCGCGCCTGGGACAAGGGCATCGGCGACTACTTCGTCAACACCGTCATCGTGCTGGTCTTCTCGGTGCCGCTGACGATGCTGTTCGGCTCGATGGCGGCGTACGTGCTGGCCCGCTACGAGTTCTGGGGCAACCGGTTCCTGTACTACTTCTTCGTGGCCGGAGCGATGTTCCCGGTGTTCCTCGCCCTCGTCCCGCTGTTCTTCATGGTCAAACGGCTGGACATGCTGAACACCTACCAGGGCCTGATCCTGGTCTACGTCGCCTACTCGATGCCGTTCACGGTCTTCTTCATGCACGCCTTCTTCCGGACCCTGCCGACAGCGGTCTTCGAGGCGGCGGTCCTGGACGGGGCCTCGCACACCCGGACGTTCTTCCAGGTGATGCTGCCGATGGCGAAGGCGGGTCTGCTCAGTGTCGGCATCTTCAACACCCTCGGCCAGTGGAACCAGTTCATCCTGCCGACGGTCCTCATGCAGCCGCAGAGCGGCGACGATCCGGAGCGTTATGTCCTCACCCAGGGGCTCATCCAGCTCCAGCAGCAACAGGGGTACGCCTCCGATCTTCCGGTTCTCTTCGCGGGGGTGACCATCGCGATGATCCCGATGCTGGTCGTGTACCTGTCCTTCCAGCGTCAGGTGCAGGCGGGGCTGACATCCGCGACCTTGAAGTGAAGCGCGCGTAGCGCTCCGGAACCGACCGTGCGCACGCCGTTCCCCGCCCTGGGAGCGGCGTACGCGCGTGTGCCCGGAGCCGCGGATACTGTTCAACCTCTTGACGGAAGGCGACCCGAACGGCTCAGCTTAGAGTTCACTAGTTGGACATTCACGGGGCCTCATAGAAGCGGTCCCGCGCGCAGGAGGTCGTCGTGGAGACTCCGGGGTCGCAGTCGTCACTGCACCGAGCCAACCTGGAACGGGTGGTCCGGGCCGTCCGGCTGGCCGGGTCGCTCACCCAGGCGGAGATCGCCCGGACCACCGGGCTGTCCGCGGCGACCGTCTCCAATATCGTCCGTGAGCTCAAGGACGGCGGAACCGTCGAGGTCACGCCCACTTCGGCGGGCGGCCGACGGGCCCGCAGCGTCTCGCTCAGCGGGGACGCCGGCATTGTGATCGGCGTCGATTTCGGCCATACGCACCTACGGGTCGCGGTCGGCAACCTCGCCCACCAGGTGCTGGCCGAGGAGTCCGAGCCACTGGACGTGGACGCCTCCTCGACGCAGGGCTTCGACCGGGCGGAAGAGCTGGTCAACCGCCTGATCGCGGCCACCGGCGTCGACCGCTCCAAGATCGCCGGGGTGGGTCTCGGCGTCCCCGGCCCGATCGACCTGGAGTCGGGCTCCCTGGGCTCCTCCGCGATCCTGCCGGGGTGGATCGGCACCAAGCCCGCCGAGGAGCTGGGAGGCCGTCTGGGCGTCCCCGTGCACGTCGACAACGACGCCAACCTGGGTGCCCTCGGCGAGATGGTCTGGGGCGCCGGCAGGGGCGCCAGGGACCTGGCGTACATCAAGGTCGCCAGCGGTGTCGGCGCCGGCCTGGTCATCAGCGGCAAGATCTACCGGGGCCCGGGTGGCACAGCGGGAGAAATCGGGCATATTACTCTTGATGAGTCCGGCCCGGTCTGCCGCTGTGGAAACCGCGGCTGCCTGGAGACCTTCGCGGCCGCGCGCTATGTGCTGCCGCTCCTCCAGTCCAGTCACGGCACCGACCTGACGATGGAAGGCGTCGTGCGGCTGGCCAGGGACGGAGACCCGGGCTGCCGTCGGGTGATCGCCGACGTCGGCCGACACATCGGCAGTGGAGTAGCCAATCTCTGCAATCTCCTGAACCCGAGCAGGGTGGTCCTGGGCGGTGATCTCGCCGAGGCCGGTGAGCTGGTGCTAGGCCCCATCAGGGAGTCCGTGGGCCGGTACGCCATCCCTAGCGCGGCACGTCAACTCTCCGTTCTCCCGGGGGCACTTGGGGGTCGTGCGGAGGTGCTCGGAGCGCTCGCTCTCGCACTCAGCGAGATGGGCGATTCGACCCTTTTGGACGGCACGCTGCACGCAGCGGCCCCTGCCTTCACTTAGAGAACGAAACCCGCCGTTGCCAACCCGTTAAGTATTTACTTCTTGACGTCGCACGTACGGCCGAGTTGACTTCCAGCCACCTCGGCCGCAACGACGCGGCCTCGTCAGGGAGGTTTCAAAAGTGAACACGCTTATGCGTCGTGCGGCCGTACCCGTTCTGGTCTCGGCTCTTGCTCTCTCCGCCGCCGCTTGTGGCAAGGCCGGAGACGACGACAACGACAGCGGCAGCTCCGACAACAAGTCGATCGGCCTGCTCCTGCCCGACAGTGTCACCACGCGTTACGAGCAGTTCGACCGGCCGTTCTTCGAGGCCAAGGTCAAGGAGCTGTGTGACGACTGCACGGTCTCCTACAACAACGCCGGCGCCGACGCCGCCAAGCAGGCCCAGCAGGTCAGCACCATGGTCACCAAGGGCGTGAAGGTCATCGTGATCTCCGCCCAGGACTCGGCCGCCATCAAGTCCTCCATCCAGGCCGCGGTCGACAAGGGCGTCAAGGTCATCGCGTACGACCGTCTGGCCCAGGGCCCGGTCTCCGCGTACGTCTCCTTCGACAACGAGAAGGTCGGCCAGCTCCAGGGCCAGGCCCTGCTCGACTCCCTCGGCGCCAAGGCGACCCCCAAGGCCAACGTCGTCATGATCAACGGTGACGACGCCGACCCGAACGCCGCGCTGTTCAAGAAGGGCGCCCACAGCGTCCTCGACGGCAAGGTCAAGATCGCCTACGAGCAGTCCGGCCTGTGGAAGGACTCGGTCGCCGCGCAGAAGATGTCGGCCGCCATCACCCAGCTCGGCAAGAAGAACATCGCCGGTGTCTACGCCGCCAACGACGGCATGGCCGGTGGTATCGCCAACACCCTCAAGGGCGCCGGCATCTCCGGCATCCCGCTGACGGGTCAGGACGCCGAGCTCGCCGGTATCCAGCGCATCGTCGCCGGTACGCAGTCCAGCACGGTCTACAAGGCCTTCAAGCCGGAGGCCGACGCGGCCGCCCAGCTCGCGGTCAACCTGCTCGAGGGCAAGAGCATCGACTCCCTCGCCACGCAGACCATGACCAACGGCTCCGGCGACAAGGTTCCGTCGCAGCTGCTGACCCCGGTCTCCGTCACCGTCGACAACATCAAGGACACGGTGATCAAGGACAAGCTGTACACCGTGGACCAGATCTGCACCGCCGAGTACGCCGCCGCGTGCAAGAAGGCCGGTCTGCAGTAATCACCGCCCCGAGGGCGTGCCTCTGATCCGGCACGCCCTCCTGGCAGGTACAAGCCCCTCCGGCGCCCGCCCCGCCTTTCATACCCCGCTGCGGGACGGGCGCCGGACGGAAGCATGGCGAGCGCGCCCGTTGCCAAGAGGCACGGGCTGCGCGCAAGTTCATCAGTAAGTCGGTGCCCCCTTCGGCATCCCCCTCCGCGCTCTCATCCCAGGCGCGGCATCCCCGCCGGTCAGGCGGCGAAGGAGATGGTTCACGTGTCCGCTACGCCCGTGCTGGCGTTGCGCGGAGTCTCCAAGCGATTCGGTGCTGTGCAGGCACTCACCGACGTCGAGCTGGAGGTCCACGCCGGAGAAGTAGTCGCGCTCGTCGGCGACAACGGCGCAGGAAAGTCCACGCTGGTCAAGACGATCGCCGGCGTCCACCCCATCGATGAGGGCGTCATCGAGTGGGACGGCAAGCCGGTCAGCATCAACAAGCCGCACGACGCCCAGGGACTCGGCGTCGCGACGGTCTACCAGGACCTCGCGCTGTGCGACAACCTCGACGTGGTCGGCAACCTCTACCTCGGACGCGAGCTGCTGCACCGCGGCGTCATCGACGAGGTCACGATGGAGAAGAACGCCCGGGAACTGCTGAGCACGCTCTCCATCCGTATCCCGAGCGTGCGCATCCCGATCGCGAGCCTCTCCGGCGGTCAGCGCCAGGTCGTCGCCATCGCGCGTGCCCTCATCGGTGACCCCAAGGTCGTCATCCTCGACGAGCCCACCGCCGCCCTCGGTGTCGAGCAGACCGCACAGGTCCTCGACCTGGTCGAGCGGCTGCGCGAGCGCAACCTCGGCGTCATCCTCATCAGCCACAACATGGCCGACGTGAAGGCTGTCGCCGACACCGTCGCCGTGCTGCGCCTGGGTAAGAACAACGGTGCCTTCTCCGTGAAGGACACCACCCACGAAGAGATCATCGCCGCCATCACGGGTGCCACGGAGAACGCCGTGACCCGTCGTGCGGGGCGTCGCAGCACGGAGGCGGCAAAGTGAGCGACACGTCGAAGGTAGACAAGACGGAGGGCGTGGTCGAGGAACAGACCACGGTGGCCCCCGCCGACGACCCCACGGCCGCCCCGGTCTCCGTCGTCGACCCGCGTCTGCTGATCCGCGAAGAAGGCTTCAAGGGTTACTGGACCGAGTTCAAGCGCAAGACGAAGGGTGGCGAGCTCGGCTCGCTGCCGGTCGTCATCGGCCTCATCGTCATCTGGACGATCTTCCAGCTGAAGAACGACCTGTTCCTCAGCGCGGACAACCTGTCCAACATCAGCTACTTCATGGCCGCCACCGGCATGCTCTCCATCGGCCTGGTGTTCGTGCTGCTGCTCGGCGAGATCGACCTGTCGGTCGGCTCGGTCAGCGGTCTGGCGTCCACGCTGTTCGCGGTGCTCGCGGTCAACCACGGCATGAACGTCTGGCTGAGCCTGATCCTGGCCGTCCTGACCGGTATCGCCATCGGTGTGCTGCACGGCTGGTTCTTCGCCAAGATCGGTGTGCCGGCGTTCGTGGTCACCCTGGCCGGCTTCCTCGGCTGGAACGGTCTGATGCTGTGGCTGCTCGGCGACAGCGGCACGATCAACATCCCGTCCGACGACGGTCCGATCAAGCTGCTTGGCCAGAGCTCCTTCTTCATGGACCAGGCCGTCGTCGGCGCGTACCTGCTCGCCGGTCTCGGTGTCGCGTCCATGCTCGTGGGCTCGCTGATGGAGCAGCGCCGCCGCAAGGTCGCAGGCGTGCCGTTCCGGCCGACCAGCGAGATCCTGCTGCGCGTCGTTCTGCTCGCCGTGGCGTCCTTCGCCGCCGCGGCCGTGCTGAACAACGCCGCGGGTGTCTCCAACTCGCTCGTGATCTTCCTCGCCGCGCTGGTGATCACGGACTTCGTGCTGCGTCGTACGACGTTCGGCCGCAAGGTCTTCGCGGTCGGCGGCGGTATCGAGGCGGCTCGTCGTGCCGGTATCAACGTGGCGGCGATCCGGATCTCGGTGTTCGCCATCGCGGGTGGCTTCGCGGCCGTCGGCGGTATGTTCTTCGCCGGTCAGACCGCTTCGGCGACGCTGAACGCCGGTGGCGGCAACACGCTGATGCTGGCCATCGCGGCCGCGGTCATCGGTGGTACGTCGCTGTTCGGTGGCCGTGGCTCGGTGTGGTCGGCGCTGCTGGGCATGCTGGTCATCCAGTCGATCACGACGGGTCTGGACCTGCTGAACATGAACACGTCGATCCAGTACATGATCACCGGTGGTGTTCTGCTGGGTGCCGTGGTCATCGACTCGGTCTCCCGCAGGAGCCAGAAGGCCGCCGGACGCGGCTAGCACACCCGGATCTGGCCCGGCGCTGTTCAGCGCCGGGCCATTTTCATGTCGTACGAACGATGGATCTTGGGTACAGCCGATCGCGTGACGTATGACGCACCTCCCGAGCGCCGTCCGCAAAGGCGGAACATTAGACTCGACAAGCCCGGCAACAGCTCTACTGCAAGGAGGCACGGGTGCCGCTGCTGACCCGCATCAGGGGACCGCGCGATCTGGACCGGCTCAGCCTGGAGCAGCTGGACCAGCTGGCAGAGGAGATCCGGACCTTCCTCGTCGACGCCGTCTCCAAGACCGGCGGCCACCTCGGCCCGAACCTCGGCGTGGTCGAGCTCACCATCGCCCTGCACCGTGTCTTCGACTCGCCGAAGGACAAGGTGCTCTGGGACACCGGACACCAGTCCTACGTCCACAAGCTGCTCACCGGCCGCCAGGACTTCTCGAAGCTGAAGATGAAGGGCGGCCTGTCCGGCTACCCCTCGCAGGCCGAGTCCGAGCACGACGTCATCGAGAACAGCCACGCCTCGACCGTCCTCGGCTGGGCCGACGGACTCGCGAAGGCCAACCAGATCCAGAAACGCGACGACCACGTGGTCGCCGTGATCGGAGACGGCGCCCTCACCGGCGGTATGGCCTGGGAGGCGCTGAACAACATCGCCGACGCCAAGGACCGGCCCCTGGTCATCGTCGTCAACGACAACGAGCGCTCCTACGCGCCGACCATCGGCGGCCTCGCCAACCACCTGGCGACCCTGCGCACCACCGACGGCTACGAGCGCTTCCTGGCCCGCGGCAAGGACCTCCTGGAGCGCACTCCCGTCGTCGGCAGGCCGCTCTACGAGACCCTCCACGGGGCCAAGAAGGGCCTCAAGGACTTCATCGCCCCCCAGGGCATGTTCGAGGACCTCGGCCTCAAGTACGTCGGTCCCATCGACGGCCACGACATCGAGGCGATGGAGTCCGCGCTGGCCCGCGCCAAGCGGTTCGGCGGCCCGGTGATCGTCCACGTCCTCACCGAGAAGGGCCGCGGCTACCAGCCCGCCCTCCAGGACGAGGCCGACCGCTTCCACGGCATCGGCCCCATCCACCCCGACACCGGCCTGCCGATCAAGGCCTCCGGCGCCGACTGGACCTCCGTCTTCGGCGACGAGATGGTCCAGCTCGGCAAGGAGCGCGAGGACATCGTCGCGATCACCGCGGCCATGCTCCAGCCGGTCGGCCTGAAGAAGTTCGCGGACGCCTTCCCGGACCGCATCTACGACGTCGGCATCGCCGAGCAGCACGGCGCCGTCTCCGCGGCGGGCCTGGCGACCGGGGGAGTGCACCCCGTCTTCGCCGTCTACGCGACCTTCCTCAACCGCGCCTTCGACCAGGTTCTGATGGACGTCGCCCTGCACAAGTGCGGTGTGACGTTCGTCCTCGACCGGGCCGGCGTCACCGGCACCGACGGCGCCTCCCACAACGGCATGTGGGACATGTCGATCCTCCAGGTCGTCCCGGGACTGCGGCTCGCCGCGCCCCGCGACGCAGACCAGGTGCGGGCGCAGCTGCGCGAGGCCGTGAAGGTCGACGACGCGCCGACCGTCGTACGGTTCTCGAAGGGCGCCGTAGGCCCCGCCGTGCCCGCGGTGGGCCGGGTGGGCGGCATGGACGTGCTCCGCGAGCCGGGGACGGACACGCCCGACGTGCTCCTCGTCTCCGTGGGCGCCCTCGCGCCCATGTGCCTGGAGATCGCGGGCCTCCTCGACAAGCAGGGCATCACGACCACCGTCGTCGACCCACGCTGGGTCAAGCCCGTCGACGAGGCCATGGCCCCGCTCGCCGAGCGCCACCGGGTCGTCGTCACCGTCGAGGACAACTCCCGTGTCGGCGGTGTCGGTTCGGCGGTCGCCCAGGCCCTGCGCGACGCCGGTGTCGATGTCCCGCTGCGCGACTTCGGCATCCCGCCGCGCTTCCTCGACCACGCCTCCCGCGCCGAGGTCATGGCGGAGATCGGGCTGACCGCCCCGGACATCGCCCGTCAGGTCACCGGTCTGGTCTCCAAGCTGGACGGCAAGTACGGCAGCGCGGCCGCCGAACCGGAGCCCGCGCGCGACTGACCCGTACGACCGGATGGGCCGGTTCCACCACCGCGAAGGGTGGTGGAACCGGCCCATTTGCGTGAATCACCACGCGCCGGGGCATACGCAGTACGCCCCCTCTCGATCATGTCGAGGACGACACAGCGTGGGAGGTACGCCCGTGAGCAGCACACTCTTCCGGACGAAGAGAGTCGAGCAGTCCATCCTCGATACCGAGGAGCCGGAACACGCGCTGAAGAAATCCCTGTCGGCGCTCGATCTGACGGTCTTCGGCGTCGGTGTCATCATCGGCACCGGCATCTTCGTCCTCACCGGCACGGTGGCCAGGAACAACGCCGGCCCCGCCGTCGCCCTTGCCTTCGTCGTGGCCGGCGTCGTCTGCGCGCTCGCCGCGCTCTGCTACGCCGAGTTCGCCTCCACCGTCCCGGTGGCCGGCTCCGCGTACACCTTCTCGTACGCCTCCCTCGGGGAACTGCCCGCCTGGATCATCGGCTGGGACCTGGTCCTGGAGTTCGCGCTCGGCACGGCGGTGGTGGCCGTCGGCTGGTCCGGCTACATCGCCTCGCTGCTGGACAACGCGGGCTGGCATCTGCCGGCGGCGCTCAGCGGCCGGGACGGCGCCGACGGCTTCGGGTTCGACATCCTCGCCGCCGCGCTGGTCCTGGTCCTCACCGCCATCCTCGTCCTCGGCACCAAGCTCTCCGCGCGCGTGACCTCGATCGTCGTCGCCATCAAGGTGACCGTCGTACTGACCGTGATCATCGCCGGAGCCTTCTTCATCGAGGGCGACCACTACGACCCGTTCATCCCGAAGGCGCAGGAGGTGCCGGCCGGTGACAGTCTCCAGTCGCCGCTGATCCAGCTGATGTTCGGCTGGGCGCCCTCCAACTTCGGCGTGATGGGCATCTTCACCGCCGCCTCCGTCGTCTTCTTCGCCTTCATCGGCTTCGACGTCGTCGCCACGGCCGCCGAGGAGACCAAGAACCCGCAGCGCGACATGCCCCGCGGCATCCTCGGTTCCCTCCTCATCTGCACCACCCTCTACGTGGCCGTGTCGATCGTCGTGACCGGTATGCAGAAGTACACCGACCTGTCCATCACGGCCCCGCTCGCCGACGCCTTCAAGGCCACGGGGCACCCCTGGTTCGCGGGCTTCATCAGCTTCGGCGCCGCGGTCGGCCTGACCACGGTCTGCATGATCCTGCTGCTGGGCCAGACCCGGGTCTTCTTCGCGATGAGCCGCGACGGACTGCTGCCCACGTTCTTCTCCCACGTCCACCCGAAGTTCCGGACCCCGCACCGCCCGACCATCCTGCTCGGCGTGATCATCGCGATCGTCGCAGGCTTCACGCCCCTGAGCGAACTCGCCGAACTGGTCAACATCGGCACGCTGTTCGCGTTCGTGGTCGTCGCGATCGGCGTGATCATCCTCCGCAAGTCCCGCCCCGACCTGCCCCGGGCCTTCCGCACCCCGTGGGTGCCGGTCATCCCGATCCTGTCGGTGGCGGCGTCCCTCTGGCTGATGCTGAACCTGCCGGCCGAGACCTGGCTGCGGTTCGCGATCTGGATGGTCCTCGGCTTCGTCGTGTACTTCGCCTACGGCCGCTCGCACAGCCGCCTCGGACGCGAACAGGCGGCGGCCGCCCAGGGCGTCACGCCGCCGAACGGCGGGGCGCGGTAGCCGTGTTCAGGGGCGGACGGTGCGCGGTCCCGTCACCTCCGCCCCCAACTCCGTCACCCGCCGCCGCAGTTCACGGTCGGCGGTGACGACCAGGACGCGGCGCCCGACCGCCTCGGCGACCAGTTCGACCATCCGGTCGTCCCCGCTGCCGGGCGCCGCGTCGACCCGTACCCCGGGCACGGACTCCACGCCCCGGGCGGCCCCCTCGACCACGAGCAGGAGTTCCACCGGCCCCTCGTGCCCCGGCACCCCGTCCGCCGCCAGCCGGTCCCGCAACCGCTCCGCAGCCCCCCGCCGGTCCCGCCACCAGCCGTCGGGCACCGACCCGACGACGTTGGCGGCATCGACGATCACGAGCAGCGGCGCTTCGGCGTTCATGGGGTCAGGGTGTCAGGCGGCGGGCGTCCCGTCGAAGCAGACGGCGGGCGGCCCGCACCGGGGGGTGAGCAGGCAGGGCCCAAGGGGCCACGCATAGAGTGAAGTGGTGAACGGCGACTGGCTCCTCCGCGGCCGCGACGGCCGGCTCAGTGTCTATCTGCCGTCCGGCGAGTCCGTACTCTGCCGGGCCGAGCAAGGGCCCGGCGGCCCCTGGGAAGCGGCTCCGCGCAAGGTCGGCGGCGACCAGAAACTCCGCCCGGGCCTCGCGATCGGCCAGGGCGGCGACGGCTACGCCCATCTCGTCTCCTGGCGGCCCACCAAACCCGGCGAGTCCGGGCTCACGCACTCCACGCACTTCCGCCCACGCCTCGCCGCCCTCGACTGGACGCCCATCGGCCACCCCAACAAGACGGGCGACCGCACCGGCACACCCGCCGTCGCCGTCGACGCCCAAGGCCGCGCCCATGTCTTCGTCCGCAACAAGGGCGGCGGGGTGAGCATGGTCGCCCAGAAGGAGAAGGGCGGCTGGGATCCGTGGCGGGACCTCAAGGGGAGCGACGTACAGGAGGATCTGGCGGCGGTGACCGGCGAGTCGGGGCGCGTGGAGCTGTACGCGGCCGTTCCCGGCGGCGTCCTGTACTGGTGCCAGGAGAAGCCGGGCGCCCAGCCCATCCTGACGGAGGCACTGGAGACCCCGGTCCGCCCGGGCACCCTCCGCGCCCTGCCGACCTCGCCGGAGCACACCACGCTCTTCTACACCGACGACTCCGGCGACCTGTGCGCCTGGCGCCCCGGCGGCAAACCCCTCGCCCTCCTCGCCTCGGCCGGCCCCGGCCCGGTCTCCGCCGTCCGCTGCGAACTCGACGGCCACGACTGCACCTTGCTCGCCCAACGCTCCTCCAGCGGCCGCGTGGCCTTCGCCGCGTACCCGACCGAGCAGGAGTCGGCGGGCGCGTGGTGGGCGGAGTCGGGCCCGGCGCTCCCCGCGGACGCAGGGGTGTCACTGACGACCGACGAGGAGGGCAGGGTGGTGGCGGCGACCTTGTCCCCGTCGTCCGGCCAACTCCTGTTCACACGACGCAAGGACGAGCCGGTCCTGGCACTGGAGGCGTGGCGCCCCGTCTGAGGGGCGCGGGGAACTGCGCAGTCTTTCAGGGGGTCTGGGGGCAAAGCCCCCAGGGACGGGAAGGGTAGGGGCGGAGGGGGCGAGAAAACGCCTTTGCCTCACGCGAACGCCGGTGCCCCGCACACCGAAACGGCATGCGGGGCACCGGCGTTCACAGCGGAGCGCTTACGCGGGGACGCTCGCCACGCCCGGCGCCAGGAACTTCTTCCCGTTCACCCGCTCGGAGACACCCTCACGGTCCAGGTACGGCGTGATGCCGCCCAGGTGGAAGGGCCAGCCCGCACCCGTGATCAGGCAGAGGTCGATGTCCTGGGCCTCGGCGACGACACCCTCGTCGAGCATGAGCCCGATCTCCTGGGCGACGGCGTCGAGGACGCGGTCGCGGACCTGCTCCTCGGTCAGCACGGAGTCGCCCTGCTTCAGCAGCGCGGCGACCTCCGGGTCCAGCTCCGGCTTGCCGGAGTCGTACACGTAGAAGCCGCGCTTGCCCGCCTTGACGACGGCCGCGAGGTTCGGGGAGACCGTGAACCGCTCCGGGAAGGCCCGGTTGAGGGTCTCGGAGACGTGCAGACCGATCGCGGGACCGACCAACTCGAGGAGGACCAGCGGCGACATCGGCAGACCCAGCGGCTCGACCGCCTTCTCCGCGACCTCGACGGAGGTGCCCTCGTCGATGACGTTCTGGATCTCGCCCATGAAGCGGGTGAGGATGCGGTTCACGACGAACGCCGGGGCGTCCTTCACCAGCACCGCGGTCTTCTTCAGCTTCTTGGCGACACCGAAGGCCGTGGCCAGCGAGGCGTCGTCGGTCTGCTCACCGCGGACGATCTCCAGCAGCGGGAGGATCGCGACCGGGTTGAAGAAGTGGAAGCCCACGACCCGCTCGGGGTTCTTGAGCTTCGACGCCATCTCGGTGACCGACAGCGAGGAGGTGTTGGTGGCGAGGATCGCGTGCGCCGGGGCGACCGCCTCGACCTCCGCGAACACCTGCTGCTTGACGCCGATCTCCTCGAACACGGCCTCGATGATGAAGTCCGCGTCGGAGAAGCCCTCGGCCTTGTCCAGCACACCGGAGACCAGGGCCTTGAGGCGGTTGGCCTTGTCCTGGTTGATACGGCCCTTGCCGAGCAGCTTCTCGATCTCGGCGTGGACGTAGCCCACACCCTTGTCGACGCGCTCCTGGTCGATGTCGGTCAGGACGACCGGCACCTCGAGGCGGCGCAGGAAGAGCAGGGCGAGCTGGGAGGCCATCAGACCGGCGCCGACGACACCGACCTTGGTGACCGGGCGGGCCAGCGACTTGTCCGGCGCACCGGCGGGACGCTTGCCGCGCTTCTGCACCAGGTTGAAGGCGTAGATGCCGGAGCGCAGTTCGCCACCCATGATCAGGTCGGCGAGGGCGACATCCTCGGCGTCGTAGCCCTGCTGGAGGTCGCCGTTCTTGGCGGCGGCGATGATGTCCAGGGCGCGGTAGGCGGCCGGGGCCGCGCCGTGCACCTTGGAGTCCGCGATGAAGCGGCCCTTGGCGACGGCCTGGTCCCAGGCCTCACCGCGGTCGATCACCGGGCGGTCGATGACGATCTCGCCCTTGAGGACGGACGCCGTCCACAGCAGGGACTGCTCCAGGAAGTCCGCGCCCTCGAACAGCGCGTCGGCGATGCCCAGCTCGTAGACCTGCGCGCCCTTGAGCTGCTTGTTCTGGTTGAGCGAGTTCTCGATGATCACCGAGACGGCATTGTCGGCGCCGATCAGGTTCGGCAGCAGCGTGCAGCCGCCCCAGCCGGGGACCAGGCCGAGGAAGACCTCGGGGAGCGAGAAGGCGGGCAGAGCCGCGGACACCGTCCGGTACTGGCAGTGCAGACCGACCTCGACGCCACCGCCCATCGCGGCACCGTTGTAGTACGCGAAGGTCGGGACCGCGATGCCGGCGAGACGCTTGAAGACCTCGTGGCCGCCCTTGCCGATGGCGAGCGCGTCCTTGTGCTCCTTGAGGAGCTCGACACCCTTGAGGTCGGCGCCGACCGCGAAGATGAACGGCTTGCCGGTGATGCCGACGCCGACGATGTCGCCGGCCGCGGCCTCCGCCTCGACCTGGTCGATGGCGGCGTCGAGGTTCGCCAGCGACTGCGGGCCGAAGGTGGTCGGCTTGGTGTGGTCGAAGCCGTTGTCCAGCGTGATGAGCGCGAAGCGCCCGGCGCCGAACGGCAGGTCGAGGTGGCGTACGTGCGCGGACGTCACGACCTCGTCGGGGAACAGCTCGGCCGCACCCTTCAGAAGCTCAGCGGTGGTGCTCACTTGTCGCCTCCGGCGTCCTTGTGGTTCGGGTTCTCCCAGATCACCGTGGCGCCCATGCCGAAGCCGACGCACATGGTGGTGAGGCCGTAACGGACCTCCGGCTGCTCCTCGAACTGACGGGCCAGCTGCGTCATGAGACGCACGCCCGAGGAGGCCAGCGGGTGACCGAAGGCGATGGCGCCGCCGTACTGGTTGACGCGCGCGTCGTCGTCGGCGATGCCGTAGTGGTCGAGGAAGGCCAGGACCTGGATGGCGAAGGCCTCGTTGATCTCGAACAGACCGATGTCGGAGATCGACAGCCCCGCCTGCGCGAGGGCCTTCTCGGTGGCCGGGATCGGGCCGTAGCCCATGACCTCCGGCTCCACACCCACGAAGGAGTAGGAGACGAGGCGCATCTTCACCGGGAGGTCGTTCTCGCGGGCGAAGTCCTCGGAGGCGATGAGGGAGGCGGTGGCACCGTCGTTGAGACCGGCGGCGTTGCCCGCGGTGACGCGGCCGTGGACGCGGAACGGCGTCTTGAGACCGGACAGGTTCTCCAGCGTGGTGCCCGGGCGCATCGGCTCGTCGGCGGTGACCAGGCCCCAGCCGGTCTCACCGGCCTCCGGGTTGGTGCGGCGCACGGAGATCGGGACCAGGTCGGCCTGGATCTTGCCGTTGGCGTACGCCTTGGCGGCCTTCTCCTGTGAGCGCACGGCGTATTCGTCGGCGCGCTGCTTGGTGATCTGCGGGTAGCGGTCGTGCAGGTTCTCGGCGGTCATGCCCATGAACAGCGCCGACTCGTCGACCAGCTTCTCGGAGACGAAGCGCGGGTTCGGGTCCACGCCCTCGCCCATGGGGTGGCGGCCCATGTGCTCGACGCCACCGGCGATGGCGATGTCGTACGCGCCGAAGGCGACCGAACCGGCGACCGAGGTGACGGCGGTCAGGGCGCCGGCACACATGCGGTCGATCGAGTAGCCGGGCACCGACTGCGGCAGACCGGCGAGGATGCCGGCCGTGCGGCCGATGGTCAGACCCTGGTCACCGATCTGCGTGGTCGCGGCGATGGCGACCTCGTCGATCTTCTTCGGGTCCAGACCCGGGTTGCGGCGCAGCAGCTCCCGGATCGCCTTCACGACGAGGTCGTCGGCGCGGGTCTCGTGGTAGATGCCCTTCGGGCCCGCCTTGCCGAACGGGGTGCGGACGCCGTCGACGAAGACGACGTCCCTGACGGTACGAGGCACGATGGCTCTCCTCCAGATGCGGGATGGCACTGCTGCACTGCACAAGCGCTGAGCGCGCGCTCAGGCCCATGCTACTTATGGGTAACGTAGCTGCACAGTCCTGGAGGGGGGAGCGGCGAAGGTCACATCCGCGGGGGAGCGGTCGAGCCCCGCGGGGTGAGTGTCGGGGTGGGTACAGGATGTGATCCCGGCCCCTCGCCCATGATCACTCCGAACAGGGTCCGGGCCGCCTCCGCACCGAATCCGTGCACGTCATGGCTCATCGCCGACAGCGTGGGATGGGTCAGCCGGCACAGCTGGGAGTCGTCCCAGGCGAGCAGCGAGACGTCGCGGGGCACGGAGAGCCCCATCTCGGCGGCGACCGAGAGACCGGCCACCGCCATGATGTCGTTGTCGTACACGATCGCCGTGGGCCGGTCCGCCGCGTCGGCGGCCAGCATGGACCGCGTCGCCCGCGCCCCGGCCTCACCCGAGTAGTCGGTCGTCACCTGCCACGCCCCGGCCAGCTCCAGCGTCCGCGCCGCCTCGTCGAAGGCGGCCGTGCGCGCCGCGGTGTGCCCCAGCGCGGCCGCGCCCCCGACCCGGGCGATCCGCCGGTGCCCCAGCGCCGCCAGATACCGCACCGCCTCCGTCACGGCGGTGGCGTCGTCGGTCCACACGGACGTCAGGCTCCCGGTGAGCGAGGGATGCCCGACCGCGACCACCGGCATCCCGAGCCGCTCGGCCGACGCCACCCGAGGGTCGTCGGGCCGGAAGTCGACGAGGATCGCCCCGCCGATCTGCCGCCCCCGCCACCACGACTCCTGGATCCCGACCTCCTCCTCCACGTTCCGCACCAGCCGCAGCAGCAGCGAACACGAGTGCTCGGTCAGCACGCTCTCCACGCCCGAGATGAACTCCATGTAGAAGGGCTCCAGGCCCAGCAGCCGCGCCGGCCGGCAGATCGCGAGGCCCACCACGTCCACCCGCGACCCGGCCAGCGTCCGCGCGGTGAGGTTCGGCGCCCAGCCCAGCTCCCGCGCGGCCTTGAAGATCCGGTCCCGCGTCGTCTCCGACAACCCCGGCTTGTGGTTGAACGCGAGCGACACGGCACCCTTGGACACGCCGGCACGCGCGGCGACGTCCTTGATGGTGACGCGGGAAGCCGGTTGGGCTGTCATCGGCTGGGCTCCAGGCAGTACAGGGCGGATCGGACGGCGTCCGGATCGGGAGTCTTCCAGCCGCTGACCCCGATGGTCACCTGTTCGCCGGGCAGCAGTGTCACCAGCCCCCGGTCGGCCCGCGCCTGCGGGTCCAGCCGGTCGGCCTGGAGGAGCAGATCCCGTACGAGACTCCGGGCCGTCACGGTCACCGAACCCGGCGCGACCGAGACGTCGAAATCCGGCCGCGGGTAGGGGATTTCGCGGTCCGGCGCCGGAAAGTGCAGCGCCCGCAGCCCGTCCGCGTCCGCGACCAGGAACTCCTTCGCGCCGACCGGCTCCAGCTCCCCCGGCAGGTCGACGCGGGCCACGGTCCGTGCTGCGGCGGTGAACTCCACACTCGCCTCGCCGATCACCGCCCCCTCGACCGACATCCGCCGCAGCCGCACCGCACCCGCCCACGCGCGAGGGCCCTGATTGACGGCGGCCACGGCTCGCCCCTGAACCGTCAGCAGCCGGTCCGCGTACAGCCTCCGCAGCTCGTGATAGAGCGGCTTCTCCCGCCCGTCCCCGTCGATCGCCGCCCACGACGTCACGGGCCAGCAGTCGTTGAGCTGCCACACGACCGTCCCCGCGCACACCGGCCAGTGGGACCGACAGTGCTCGATCCCGGTGGCCACGGCCCGCGCCTGGTTGACCTGCGTGAGGTAGTGCCACCGGTCGAAGTCCCCCTCGGGAAAGACGAAGTGGCGCTCCAGCCCGCGCCGCAGCTTCCCGTTCCCGTCGTCGGCCTTCTGGTGGTGCAGCATCCCCGGGGAGTCCGGCACCAGCTCCTCACCCGGCAGCGCCCGCCGCAGCGTCGCGTGGGCGGGCGGCGCCTGCCATCCGAACTCGGCCATGAACCGCGGGACTTCACGTCGGTACTCCGCGTAGTCCTCCCGGTTCCACACCTCCCACGAGTGATGCGTCCCGTGCGCCGGATCGTTCGGATGCCGCTCCCAGGACCCGGACCACGGACTCCCCGCCGTGTACGGCCGCGTCGGATCCAACTCGGCCACCACCCGCGGCAGTACGCCCAGGTAGTACCCCTCGCCCCAGGAGTCCCCGGCGAGCCGCTCCTCCCAGCCCCAGTCCCGGAACCCCCACAGGTTCTCGTTGTTGCCGTTCCACAGCACCAGCGAGGGATGCGGCATCAGCCGTACGACGTTCTCCCGCGCCTCGGCCTCCACCTCGCCCCGCAGCGGCTGCTCCTCCGGATAGGCCGCGCACGCGAACGGGAAGTCCTGCCAGACCAGCAGCCCCAACTCGTCGCAGGCGTCGTAGAAGTCCGAGCTCTCGTAGATCCCGCCGCCCCAGATCCGGACGAGATCGACCCCCGCCCCGGCGGCCTGCGTCAGCCGCTCCCGGTACCGCTCCCGCGTGATCCGCGACGGGAACACGTCGTCCGGGATCCAGTTGACGCCCCGCGCGAAGAGCCGCTCGCCATTGACGACGAAGGTGAATCCGGTGCCGTGCTCATCGGCCGACCGGTCCAGCTCCACCGTGCGGAAACCGACCCGCCGACGCCACACATCCAGCACGTCGTCACCGTGCAGCAGGGACAACTCGACGTCGTACAAGGGCTGTTCGCCGTACCCCCGCGGCCACCACAGCCGCACGTCGGGCACTGCGAGCCGTACGACACCACTCGCCCCGTCGAGCGAGGCGCGCACCCGCACCCCGCCCACCGTCGCCTCCACGTCGAGCGGCGCCTCGACCCGGGTCCGCTCGACCTCGACGGCCAACTCCACGACACCCAGACCGTGTTCGACGTCCACGGTCACCAGCGGCCGCACCCGTGCGATCCGGGCCGTCGACCAGTGCTCCAGCCGCGCCGGCCGCCAGATCCCGGCCGTCACCAGGGTCGGCCCCCAGTCCCAGCCGAAGGAGCAGGCCATCTTGCGGATGTACTGGAAGGGCTCCTGGTACGCGGCCGGCCGCTCCCCGAGCTTCCCGCGCACCGCCTCGGCCTCGGCATAGGCGGAGGCGAACCGCACCGACAGCCGCCCTTCGAGGCCGGTCACGTCGAAGCGGTACGAGCGGTGCATGTTCCGTGTCCGCCCCAACAGCCGCCCGTCCAGACGGACTTCGGCGGCGGTGTCGAGACCCTCGAAGACGAGGTCGGTCTGCTCGTGGGCCGAGTGTCCCGAGCCGGCCCGCAGCTCCGTCTCGTACGTCCACTCCCGCCGCCCCACCCACGCCACCTCGGTCTCGTTCCGCCCGAGAAAGGGGTCCGGGATCACCCCCGCCGCCAGCAGGTCGGTGTGCACGCAGCCCGGCACCGCGGCGGGGAGTTCGCTCCCCTCGTGCAGCAGGATCCATCCCTCGCCGAGCGGTGTGTCCTGAAGCATGCGCACTCCCTAAACCGATCAAGTCCAGTTGCCGAGAAGCGACGGAAACAGTTTGGCATCGTTGGCGAGATAGGGACTTTACCGGTTAAGAAAACGTTGTCAGAGTTCGGAACCAGCCAACCCGCTCGTGCTCGTCCGTCCCAAGAACGGAGCTGACGCACATGAACCGCCGTACAGTCCTGGCCCTCACCGTGGGAGCCGCCCTGCTCATCCCGGGGTGCACCGGCACCGGAGGTTCCACGAAAGGCGCCGACGCCAAGGCAGCCGCCGACCCGTCGAAGGTCACCGGAACCATCAAAGTCCTCACCGTGCGGACCGACCTCGTGCAGGACGGCACCATGAAGAGGTACGCCGCCGAGTTCAACAAGACCTACCCGAAGGTCAAGGTCGAGTTCGAGGCCCTCACCAACTACGAGGCCGAAGTCAAGATCCGGATGAACACGGAGAACTACGGCGACGTCCTGCTGATCCCCGCGGTCATCAAGAAGGCCGACTACCCGAAGTTCTTCGCCTCGCTCGGCACCCAGGCCGAGCGCGGCAAGAAGTACCGCTTCACCGACTTCACCACCGTCGACGGCAAGGTCTACGGCCAGAGCCCGGTCGGTGTGATGCCCGGGTTCGTCTACAACAAGCGCGTCTGGAAGGAGGCCGGGATCACCGAATGGCCCACCACCCCGGCCGAGTTCCTCGAGAGCCTCAAAGCCATCAAGGCCAAGACCGACGCCATCCCGTACTACACCAACTTCTCGGCCGGCTGGACGCTCACCTCGTGGACGTACGTCGACGGCGCCGTCCACTGCGACCCGCAGGCGACCACGAAACTGGCCGAGGGCGACCCGTGGGCGAAGGGCGCCGACCTGCGCGTCGGCGACACCCTGCTCCACGACATCGTGAAGTCGGGCCTCATCGAGAAGGACCCCACGACGAGCAACTGGGAGGAGTCCAAGCCCCGGACCGCGAAGGGCGAGATCGCGACACAGTGGCTGGGCACCTGGGCCATCGTCCAGTTCCAGGACGCCGCCAAGAAGGCCGGGGCCAACCCCGACGACATCGGCTTCATGCCCTTCCCGTCGCAGACGAACGGCAAGTACTGCGCGACCGTCGCCCCGGACTACAACCAGGCCGTCAACGTCCACTCCAAGCACAAGCAAGCGGCCCGCGCCTGGATCGACTGGTTCACCGACAAGTCGAGCTACGTCGAGGACAACCTGGCCATCTCCCCGCTCAAGGACGCCTCCATGCCCGAGGTCCTCAAGCCGTACGAGGAGGCGGGCGTCGAGCTCATCGAGGTGGACGACGCCAAGGGCGCCGAGGTCAAGCAGATCGACAACACCTCGGAGGTCGGCATCTACGCCCCCGAGTACCGCCAGAACCTGGTCGACCTGGCCCGGGGCGCGCGCAAGGGCAGCCTCGAGGACTTCCTCGCCGACCTCAGCGAGCGCTGGACGGAAGCCCAGAAGACCGCGGGGTCCTGACCGATGACGGACACCACTCGGAAGGCGGCAGTGAAGACCGCCACGGGGGCGGCACCGGCCGCCGCCCCCGTCCCGGCCCCCGCCGCCCGCAGGCACCGCGTGTGGCGCGGGGTCACCCCGTGGCTCTTCCTCCTGGCCCCGCTCGCGCTGCTGATCACCTTCACCTACGCGCCGATCGCCAACATGGTGGCGTACAGCCTCACCGACTGGGACGGCGTGAGTCCCGAACTGCACTACACGGGCGTCGGGAACTACGAGGAGATCTTCACCCGCCCGGAACTCTTCGAGGTCTTCTGGGTCAGCGGCTACTACCTGGCCGCCTCCGCCCTCCAGATCGTCGCCGCGCTCTACTTCGCGACGATCCTGAGCTTCAACATCCGCTTCCGGAACTTCTTCAAGGGCGTGCTGTTCTTCCCGTATCTGATCAACGGGGTGGCGATCGGTTTCGTCTTCCTGTACTTCTTCCAGGACGGCGGCACCCTCGACTCGGTCCTGAGCCTCTTCGGAGTGACGACCGACCACGCCTGGCTCGGCACCCCGGTCTCCGCGAACACCTCGCTCGCCGGCGTCTCGATGTGGCGCTATCTGGGCCTGAACTTCGTCCTGTTCCTGGGCGCGATCCAGTCGATCCCGGGGGAGCTGTACGAGGCGGCCGAACTGGACGGCGCGAACCGCTGGCACCAGTTCCGCTACATCATCGCGCCGGGCATCAAACCCGTGCTGACCCTGACGGTCATCCTCTCGATCTCCGGCTCGCTCTCGGCCTTCGAGATCCCGTACATCATGACCGGCGGCGCCACCGGCACCGAGACCTTCGTGATCCAGACGGTGAACCTGGCCTTCCGCTTCAACAAGACGGGCCTCGCCTCGGCCGCCGCGGTGGTCCTGCTGCTGATCATCCTGCTGGTGACCTGGGTCCAGCGGCGCCTCGTGCCCGACGACAAGGTGGATCTCGTATGACACGCCACGCGGTGTCCCGCACCCTCGTGTACCTGTCCCTGATCGCCGCGACCGTGGTGGTCCTGCTCCCGCTGGTCGTCGTCCTCCTGACCTCCCTGAAGTCGGAGACGGAGATGGCGAACTCGAGCGGCGCCCTGGACCTCCCCGACAACCTGCTGAACTTCGGCAACTACGCGTCGGCGTTCCGGGACGGCGAGATGCTCTCCGCCTTCGCCAACACGGCGCTCATCCTGCTGGTCTCGATCGGCGGCACGGTCCTCATCGGCTCGATGACCGCGTACGCCATCGACCGCTTCACCTTCCGCTTCCGCAAGCTGGTGGTGGCGCTCTTCCTCATCGCCGCGCTGGTCCCCGGCGTCACGACCCAGGTGGCGACCTTCCAGATCGTCAACAGCTTCGGCATGTTCGACACCCTGTGGGCGCCGATCGCGCTCTACATGGGCACCGACATCGTCTCGATCTACATCTTCCTGCAGTTCGTCCGGTCGATCCCGATCTCCCTGGACGAATCGGCCCGCCTGGACGGGGCCAACACGTTCACCATCTACTGGCGGATCATCTTCCCGCTGCTGAAGCCCGCGATCGCGACGGTGGTGATCGTGAAGGGGATCACCGTATACAACGACTTCTACATCCCCTTCCTCTATATGCCATCGGAAGATCTTGGCGTGATCTCGACGTCCCTCTTCCGCTTCCGGGGCCCGTACGCGGCGCACTGGGAGGTCATCTCGGCCGGAGCGGTGCTGGTGATCCTGCCGACGCTGGTGGTCTTCCTGAGCCTGCAACGCTTCATCTACAACGGCTTCATGCGAGGAGCGACGAGGTGACGCGCCCCGGCAGGGGCGCGGGGGACTAGGCGGACAAGGCGCTCACGAGAACCGGAGTGACCAGCTCCACCTGCCACTGCCGAGCCCCGTAGCCGGCCAGGGAGGCTCCCACCGAATCCGCGTCGACAACCTTCGGCGGCTCCCAGCAGACCCGTCGGACCGTGTCCGGAGTGATCAGGTTCTCCTGCGGCATGTTGAGCCGCTCGGCCAGCGCGGAGACCCCGGCGCGGGCCGCGGACAACCGAGCCGCGGCGGCGGGGTCCTTGTCGGCCCAGGCACGTGGCGGCGGCGGCCCGGTGACCGGCTGCCCGGGCGCGGGCAACTGCGCCTCGGCCAGCCCCTTGGCCCGGTCCACCGCCGCCTGCCACTGCTCCAGCTGCCGCCGCCCCATCCGCTGCCCGTACCCGTTCAACGCGGAAAGGGCCTGGGCGTCGGCCGGGAGTGACAGCGCCGCCTCGACGATGGCCAGGTCGGACAGCACCTTGCCCGGCGACACGTCCCGCCGCTGGGCGATCCGGTCCCGCGTCTGCCAGAGTTCCCGCACCACGGCCAGCTGCCGGCGCCGCCGCACCTTGTGCATCCCGGACGTCCGGCGCCAGGGATCCTTGCGCGGCTCGGCGGGCGGCGCCGCCGCGATCGCGTCGAACTCCTGCCGCGCCCACTCCAGCTTCCCCTGCCGGTCCAGCTCCTTCTCCAGCGCGTCCCGCAGGTCGACGAGGAGCTCCACGTCCAGGGCCGCGTAGCGCAGCCACGGCTCGGGCAGCGGACGGGTCGACCAGTCGACGGCGGAGTGTCCCTTCTCGAGTACGAAGCCCAGGACGCCCTCGACCATCGCGCCGAGGCCGACCCGGGGGAACCCGGCGAGCCGTCCGGCGAGCTCGGTGTCGAAGAGGGAGGTGGGCACCATACCTATCTCGCGCAGACACGGCAGGTCCTGCGTGGCGGCGTGCAGCACCCACTCCACACCGGAGAGTGCCTCGCCGAGCCCGGACAGGTCGGGACAGGCGACGGGGTCGATCAGCGCGGTCCCCGCGCCCTCGCGGCGCAGCTGGACCAGGTAGGCGCGCTGTCCGTAGCGATAGCCGGACGCGCGTTCGGCGTCGACGGCGACGGGGCCGGAGCCGGCCGCGAACGCGGCGATCACCCGGGCGAGGCTGTCCTCGTCGGCGACCACGGGCGGGATGCCCTCGCGCGGTTCGAGCAAAGGAATCGGCTCTGGACCCGGTTCGGGTTCGGGCGCCCCCGTAACAGAAGATCCGCCGTCGTCCGGAGGGGCGCCTCCGGTGGTTCGCAGTGAGCTGTCTGCTGCGGTCTCTTGGGCGTCGGTCACCTGTCAAGGGTATCTGTGTATGGACAGCGCCCGCCGACGGAACGTTCCGTCGACGGGCGCCTGAGGGTCGTAAACCAGTCAGGTCGGTGAATCCCTCGGGTTCACGACCGATCGGGGGCGTGTCCCGGATCCAGGACTGATCCGGTTCACGTCCGTGAAGGGTGGAAGGTCAGTGGATGATGCCGGTCCGCAGGGCCACCGCGACCATGCCGGCGCGGTCGCCGGTGCCCAGCTTGCGGGCGATACGGGCGAGGTGGCTCTTGACGGTCAGCGCGGACAGGCCCATCGAGACGCCGATGGCCTTGTTGGACTGGCCCTCCGCGACCAGTCGCAGCACCTCGACCTCGCGGCCGGAGAGCTCGCGGTAGCCGCCCGGGTGGCTCGGGGCACCCGGGGGGCGGCGGTGCATTCCGGCGGCACGGGAGCCGATGGGCGCGGCGCCCGGCCGGGAGGGGAGTCCGACATTGGTACGGGTGCCGGTGACGACGTAGCCCTTGACGCCGCCCGCGAGGGCGTTGCGCACGGCGCCGATGTCGTCGGCCGCGGAGAGGGCGAGGCCGTTGGGCCAGCCCGCGGCGCGGGTCTCCGACAGGAGGGTCAGGCCGGATCCGTCGGGCAGGTGGACGTCGGCCACGCAGATGTCACGGGGGTTGCCGATGCGGGGACGAGCCTCGGCGACGGACGAGGCCTCGATGACGTCGCGTACACCGAGCGCCCAGAGGTGGCGGGTGACGGTGGAGCGGACGCGCGGGTCGGCCACGACCACCATCGCGGTCGGCTTGTTCGGGCGGTAGGCGACCAGGCTTGCGGGCTGCTCGAGGAGAACGGACACCAGGCCTCCTGGGGTGGGGGACGGCTGTGAGGTCACAGACGTCTTCGGCATCAAACCCGTAGGCCTTTAGAGAAAGATCACGATCTAGTGAGTAACAATCCGTGCAATTCGGACACGCGGTCGATCGTTCGGTGAACGAATCGGTTCGTTCGAGGGCTCGTTCTCGACTGAAAGTGGCCGTATCGACAAAGTGATGTCAAAAAGGGCGTCAAAAGGCGACGCGAAGACCATGCCGAGGGGGTGGTGTCAGCGGGACTGCGGTCCCCGCCGCTGCGGCAGCGTCACCACCGACGCGTCGCCCGGACCGGCCGGCGGCAGGCCCGCGACCTGGGCCAGCAGATCGCACCAGGCCGCCAGATGACCCGCCGTGTCCGGTACGCCGCCCAGGCCCTCACGAGGCGTCCAGGACGCCCGGATCTCGATCTGGGAGGCGGGCGGACGCTCGGAGAGGCCCCCGAAGTAGTGGGAGCTCGCACGCGTGACCGTGCCGCTCGGCTCACCGCACGCCAGACCGCGGGCCTGGAGCGCGCCCGTCAACCACGACCAGCACACGTCGGGCAGTAGCGGGTCCGCCGCCATCTCCGGCTCCAGCTCCGCGCGCACCAGCGTCACCAGCCGGAACGTGCCCCGCCAGGCGTCATGACCGTCCGGGTCGTGCAGCAGCACCAGCCGGCCGTCGGCCAGATCCTGGTCGCCGTCGACGACCGCGGCCTCCAGCGCGTACGCGAAGGGCGCGAGCCGCTGCGGCGCGCGCGTCGGCTCCACCTCGATCTGCGGCCGGAGCCGGGCCGCCCTCAGTGCATCGACGGCGGCCCGGAAGAGCGGCGGAGCGTCACTGCCCGCATTCCGGTCCCCCTCCTTCGCGTCGTCCATTCCGCCAGCGCCGTCCGACAGTCGTCCCTGAGCCGCAGCCATGCGGGAAGATTAGGGGAACCATGGCTCGGCGCGGGCCAGACACCCCGTGGCCCGGCGCGGGGGCCCTCGCGGATGCCGACCGGCGTGGAGAACCGCCCTTGCCACCGTGCGAGACTTTCCCCGTGAGTGCCAACGAGAGCCAGCCGCCGACCGCCACGTACGACTCCGCCTTCCTCAAGGCCTGCAGGCGCGAGCCCGTGCCGCACACCCCGGTGTGGTTCATGCGGCAGGCCGGGCGCTCACTGCCGGAGTACCGCAAGGTCCGCGAGGGCGTCGGCATGCTCGAGTCCTGCATGCGGCCCGAGCTGGTCACCGAGATCACCCTCCAGCCGGTGCGCCGGCACGACGTGGACGCGGCGATCTACTTCAGCGACATCGTCGTCCCGCTCAAGGCCATCGGCATCGACCTCGACATCAAGCCCGGCGTCGGCCCGGTCGTCGAGAAGCCGATCCGCACCCGCGCCGACCTGGCCCAGCTCCGAGACCTCACCCCCGAGGACGTCTCCTACGTCACCGAGGCGATCGGCCTGCTGACCCGCGAGCTCGGCGCCACCCCGCTGATCGGTTTCGCGGGCGCACCTTTCACCCTTGCGAGTTACCTCGTCGAGGGCGGCCCGTCGCGGACGTACGAGAACGCCAAGGCGATGATGTACGGCGACCCCGAGCTCTGGGCGGACCTGCTCGACCGTCTCGCGGAGATCACGGCCGCCTTCCTGAAGGTGCAGATCGAGGCGGGCGCCTCGGCGGTCCAGCTGTTCGACTCGTGGGCCGGCGCCCTCGCCCCGGTGGACTACCGCCGCTCGGTGATGCCCGCCTCCGCCAAGGTCTTCGACGCGGTCGCCGGGTACGGCGTCCCGCGCATCCACTTCGGTGTCGGCACCGGTGAGCTCCTCGGGCTGATGGGCGAGGCCGGCGCGGACGTCGTCGGCGTCGACTGGCGTGTCCCGCTCGACGAGGCGGTCCGCCGGGTCGGCCCCGGCAAGGCACTCCAGGGCAACCTCGACCCGACCGTCCTGTTCGCCGGCACCGAGGCCGTCGAGGCCAAGACCCGTGAGGTGCTGGAGACGGCGAAGGACCTCGAGGGCCATGTCTTCAACCTCGGTCACGGCGTGATGCCGTCCACCGACCCGGACGCGCTGACCCGGCTCGTGGAGTACGTCCACACGCGGACCGCCCGCTGATCTACCAGGTTTGCCGGGGCCGTGCCTTCCTGCCGAACAGCAGACCGCGCGGTTCCGGCGGCGGGGGCGTGCCCGCCTTGAGCGGCCAGGCGAGCAGCATGCCCGCGAGGAAGCCCACGATGTGCGCCGCGTACGCCACGGTCCCGGCGTCGGAGACGCCCTCGCCGGACGAGTACACCGCCTGCAGCACGAACCAGAAGCCCAGCACCAGCCAGGCCGGCAGCCGGAGCGGCAGGAAGACCAGGAACGGCACCAGGACCCACACCCTGGCCTTCGGATACAGCACCAGATAGGCGCCGAGCACCCCGGCGATGGCCCCGGACGCGCCGATCAGGGGGTCGCCCGAGTCGTCGTTGAGCAGCGCGAAGCCGTACGACGCCGCGTAGCCGCAGACGAGGTAGAACAGCGCGAACCGCACATGGCCCATGCGGTCCTCGACGTTGTTGCCGAAGATCAGCAGGAAGAGCATGTTGCCCAGCAGGTGCAGCCAGCCGCCGTGCAGGAACATCGCGGTGAACACGGATTGCACGGGTGACTTGTCGTACCCCGGCGGGCCGACCGCGCAGCCCGCGCCGCCCGGACCCACGTCACCCGTGGGGACCAATTGCGGCAGCTGATGGTGGATCAGCTCCTGCGGCACGGCCGCGTAGTGATCCAGGAACGCCTGCAGATGGCAGAGCTGGGACAGGCTGCTGTCGCCCGCCACGGAGCCGGCCAGGCCGGGCATGTACAGGAAGACCAGTACGTTCGCGGCGATGAGCGCGTACGTCACCACGGGGGTGCGACGCACCGGGTTCACGTCATGGACGGGGATGACCACAAGGAAGTACTGCCCCCGATGTGGTCCGCGAATCGGTGAACACCGGCACGCACGCGTGCGTATGACTCCTCAACCGTCCGCGGCACGGGGAAGGCGGGTCGCGGGGTAAACGTGAGGAACAGGCGATGAACGACCGAGTTACCCCTCCGATCCACGCACTGCCGGACGGCGAGGCGGAAGTCGCCGTCGTGCTGCGGCTGCCCTGGGAAGACGTGGCCCGGCTGGGCCAGGACGCGGGGCGGCTCGCCTCGCAGATGCAGCGACCCGTGACCCTCGACGAGGCGGTGAGCCACCGGCTGCGGTCGACCCGGCCCGCGGCCCACGCGAAACCGGCGGGGGAGCAGCCGCCGGCGGTGACCGCCCCGAGCGCCTCCGTCTCGTCCCTGCCGCCCCGCCCGGCCGCCGACCAGGCCCGCCAGGCCATCGAGAGGATCAACGGCTCGGCATAACCGTCAGGAGGCCCGCACTTTCAGAGCGGCCTTGCGGGCCGCCACCAGTACCGGGTCCCACACCGGGCTGAACGGAGGGGCGTAGCCCAGGTCCAGGGCCGTCATCGCCTCCACCGTCATCCCGGCCGTCAACGCGACCGCCGCGATGTCGACCCGCTTGCCCGCGCCCTCCCTCCCGACGATCTGCACACCGAGGAGCCGCCCCGTGCGGCGCTCGGCGAGCATCTTCACCGTCATGAGGGAGGCGCCGGGGTAGTAGCCCGCGCGGGACGTGGACTCGACGGTGACCGTCTCGAACCGGAGCCCCGCCCGGCGCGCGTCCTTCTCCCGCAGACCCGTGCGGGCGATCTCCAGGTCGCACACCTTGCTCACCGCCGTGCCGACCACGCCCGGGAAGGTCGCGTAACCACCGCCCACGTTCGCGCCGATGACCTGGCCGTGCTTGTTGGCGTGGGTGCCGAGCGCGATGTGCCGTTCCTGTCCGGAGACCAGATCCAGGACCTCCACGCAGTCGCCGCCCGCCCAGATGTTCTCGTGGCCGCGCACCCGCATGGCCAGGTCGGTCAGGAGCCCGTCGTGGTGTCCCACTGGCAGGCCCGCCGCCTTGGCGAGCGAGGTCTCCGGGCGTACGCCGATGCCCAGCACCACCACGTCCGCCGGATACTCCGCGTCCTCCGTGGCCACCGCGCGCACCCGGCCGTCGTCGCCGGCCAGGACCTTGGTGACCTCGGCGTCGTTGACCATGGTGATCCCCATGCCCTCCATCGCCTCGTGCACCAGGCGGCCCATGTCCGCGTCGAGCGTGGACATCGGCTCGCTGCCGCGGTTGACGACGGTCACCTCGTAGCCGCGGTTGATGAGGGCCTCGGCCATCTCGACGCCGATGTACCCGGCGCCGACCACCACCGCGTTGCGGCCACGCGTGCGTGCCAGCGTGTCGAGCAGGGCCTGGCCGTCGTCCAGGGTCTGCACACCGTGGACGCCCGGCGCGTTCGCCCCCGGCATCTCCGGGCGGATGGGGCGGGCGCCGGTCGCGATCACGAGTTTGTCGTACGACGTCCAGGACTCGGCCCCCGAATCGACGTCACGCGCGCGTACCCGCTGTCCGGCCACGTCGATCTCCGTGACCTCCGTGCGCATGCGCAGATCGATGTCACGGGCCCGGTGCTCCTCGGGCGTACGGGCGATCAGCTGATCGCGCTCCTCGACGTCGCCGCCCACCCAGTACGGGATGCCACAGGCCGAGTACGAGGTGAAGTGGCCCCGCTCGAAGGCCACGATCTCCAGTTCCCCGGGCCCCTTCAGCCGACGCGCCTGCGACGCCGCGGACATTCCCGCGGCGTCGCCGCCGATCACGACCAGCCGTTCGCTCGCAGCACTCATGCTCATGCGAACACGCTACGGGCGCAGGGCATTTCAGTCCTGCTCACCCTGCTGCTCGGTGCGTCCGGGCTGCGGTGCCGGGCGGGCCGTCGGCAGCGGGCCCAGGGTGCTCGACGCGCCCGCCGGGGCCGGGCGGCGGGGCAGCCGGGGGCGTACCCAGCGCAGCCAGATCATCAGGATCAGGGCCAGCACCGCGGCGAAGGGCAGCACCGCGGCCAGGGCGACCACGATCCAGCGCAGCATCGACACGAACGCGCCCCAGCCGCCCGCCAGCGCGTCGAGGACCCCCGGGTCGTCGTCCTCGGTGACCTTCTCGACCGGCTTCTCGGACAGGGACAGGGTGATCGTGGCCAGGCTCGTGCGGTCCTTCAGTGACGCCTGCCGGGCGAGCAGCGCCTCCAGGTCGGCCTGACGGGTGCTCAGCTCGCCCTCCAGGGTCACCACATCGCTCAGCTTGGTGGCCTGGTCCATCAGCTCCCGGATCCGGGCCACACTCGCGCGCTGCGTCTTGATGCGGCTCTCCACGTCGACGACCTGCTCGGTGACGTCCTGCGCCTTCGCCGTACGCTCCAGCAGCTTGCCCGAGCCCTCCAGTTCGGCCAGGACCTCCTCGTACCGGTCGGCGGGCACCCGCAGGGTCACCTGCGTCTCCTCGGTGCCCTCCTCGTCGCGGAAGGTGGCCTCCTTGCCGACGTATCCGCCCGCGTTCACGGTGGCCGTACGGGCCGCTTCCAGCGCCTTCGGCACGTTCTTGACCTGCACGGTCAGTTCGGCGGTGCGGATGATGTGGCTCGTCGGAAGCTTGGGCGCGGTGGTGGCCTGCCTGCCACCGCCGGCCGCGTCGTCCGCGGCGGCGCCCGGTGCGGCCTCCTTGGCCCCCGACCGGGCGACGTCGGAGTCACCCGAGGCGCCGCCGAAGTCGTCCCCCGCGCCGGTGCAGCCGGTCAGGGCGAGAGCCGCGGCCAGCAGGAGCCCGGCCAAGGCCCGGACAGGTCGTACGGAACGTCGTGCGCGCATGGGCCTACCCCCGGGGGTCGTGACGAACTGACGCTCCTTCGACGCCGGGACGCACCGGAACGTTGGGGCACAACGGTCCCGATGCGGTCACGGTCAGGACTCGGACGGGCCATACGGCCCCGGCCGGTGTGCCGCTGGCGTCTGAGAGGGTGGGGCCATGAGCGGATCAGGTACGCCGGAGCACGTCGTCGTCATCGGAGCCGGAATCGCGGGCCTCGCCGCCGCGCACCGGCTGCTGCAGCGCGGGGCACGGGTGACGGTCCTGGAGGCGTCCGGCCGCGTCGGCGGCAAGCTGCTGCCCGGCGAGATCGCCGGCGCGCGCGTGGACCTCGGGGCCGAGTCGATGCTGGCGCGCAGACCGGAAGCGATCGCGCTCGCCCGCGAGGTCGGACTCGAAGGCCGCCTCCGGCCGCCGGCCACCGCGACCGCCTCGATCTGGACCCGCGGCGCCCTGCGCCCCATGCCCAGGGGCCATGTGATGGGCGTCCCC
This sequence comes from Streptomyces sp. NPDC087859, assembly GCF_044742595.1. Lineage (NCBI taxonomy): Bacteria > Bacillati > Actinomycetota > Actinomycetes > Kitasatosporales > Streptomycetaceae > Streptomyces > Streptomyces sp. NPDC087859. The sequence goes on from NZ_JBIUUU010000018.1 coordinate 69,856, forward strand.
GGCACCGCGGCCGCCCTCTCCGGCGTCCTGTCCGACGAGGGCCTCGCCCGCATCGAGCGCGACGCCGACCTGCCGCCCACGGAGATCGGCGACGACGTGGCGGTGGGCGCGTACGTGGCGGAGCGCCTCGGCCGCGAGGTCGTCGACCGGCTCATCGAGCCCATGCTCGGCGGCGTGTACGCGGGCGACGCCTACCGCATCTCGATGCGGTCGGCGATCCCGCAGCTCTTCCAGGCCGCGAAGAGCCACACCTCGCTGACGGAAGCGGTCCGCGAGATCCAGGCGAAGGTCGCCGACAACCAGCAGACCGGGCCCGTGTTCATGGGCATCGAGGGCGGTGTGGGCAGTCTGCCGCTCGCCGTCGCCGAGTCCGTACGCGCGCGTGGGGGCGAGATCCTCACCGGCACACCCGTGACCGGGCTGCGCCGCGAAGCAGCCGGGGGCTGGCGGGTCGTCGCCGGTGACCGGGTCCTGCACGCCGACTCCGTGGTCGTCGCCGTTCCCGCTCCCGCCGCCGCGGACCTCCTGCGCGCCGAAGCTCCCGAGGCCGCCGCCGAACTGGCCACCGTGGAGTACGCCTCCATGGCCCTGATCACCCTCGCCTACCGCCGCGCCGACACCGCCCTCCCCGCGGGCAGCGGCTTCCTCGTGCCGCCGGTCGACGGCCGCACCATCAAGGCGTCCACGTTCGCCTCCCAGAAGTGGGACTGGATCGCCGACGAGAACCCCGACGTCGTCGTGCTGCGCACCTCCGTCGGCCGCTACGGCGAGACGGCCGTCCTGGAGCGCGAGGACGCCGAGCTCGTGGACGTCTCCCGCCACGACCTCAAGGCCGCCACCGACCTCGACGCCACACCTCTCGAAACCCGCGTCACCCGCTGGACCGACGGCCTGCCCCAGTACCCCGTCGGCCACCACGCGCGCGTGGCCCGCATCCGCGCACACGTGGCCACGCTCCCGGGCCTGGCCGTCTGCGGCGCGCAGTACGACGGCGTCGGCATCCCGGCGTGCGTCGCGAGCGCGTACGCGGCGGTCGACCAGATCCATGGGGACGACCGCGGTGTGCAGGAGCTCACCGCCAACCCGGTGCAGAGTCTGCACGGAGGAGCAGGAGAATAAGGACCATGAGCAACGACGCCCCCACCCCCGAGGCCGGCCGGATCCCGAACAAGGGCAAGCTGGCCAAGGACCTCAACGAGGTCATCCGCTACACGCTCTGGTCCGTCTTCAAGCTGAAGGACGTGCTCCCCGAGGACCGCGCGGGCTACGCCGACGAGGTCCAGGAGCTGTTCGACCAGCTCGCCGCCAAGGACGTCACCGTCCGCGGCACCTACGACGTGTCCGGGCTGCGCGCCGACGCCGACCTCATGATCTGGTGGCACGCGGAGACCAGCGACCAGCTGCAGGAGGCGTACAACCTCTTCCGCCGCACCAGGCTGGGCCGCGCCCTGGAGCCGGTCTGGTCGAACATGGCGCTGCACCGCCCCGCCGAGTTCAACCGCTCGCACATCCCGGCGTTCCTCGCCGACGAGACGCCGCGCAACTACGTCAGCGTCTACCCCTTCGTGCGGTCCTACGACTGGTACCTGCTGCCCGACGAGGACCGCCGCCGCATGCTCGCCGACCACGGCAAGATGGCCCGCGGCTACCCGGACGTCCGCGCCAACACGGTCGCCTCGTTCTCGCTCGGCGACTACGAGTGGATGCTGGCCTTCGAGGCCGACGAGCTCTACCGCATCGTCGACCTCATGCGCCATCTGCGCGCGTCCGAGGCCCGCATGCACGTCCGCGAGGAGGTCCCGTTCTACACGGGCCGCCGCAAGGACATCGCGGAGCTGGTCGCGGGCCTCGCCTGATCAGGCCGCGGGCCGGGTGGCCGGTTTCTTCCGGGAGTGCTCGCGCGGCTTGGGCTCCGGGTGCGGTGCGCAGGCCGCGCGCCGCACCGGGAGGATGCCCTCCAGCAGGTACGCGTCCACGTGCCCGTTGACGCACGGGTTCGGGCCGCCGGCGATGCCGTGCGTGCCCGCGTCCCGCTCGGTCACCAGGACCGAGCCCCACAGCCGCCGGTGCATCTCCAGGGCGCCGTCGTACGGCGTCGCCGCGTCCCGCTCGGCCGCCAGGATCAGCGTCGGCGGCAGCTCACCGGGACCGGTCCGCACATCCAGCGGCTCCTGACGCGGCGCCGACCAGTACGCGCAGGGCAGGTTCATCCAGACGTTGTCCCACGTCTCGAACGGCGCCACCCGCGCCAGCCGCGTGTTGTCCCGGTCCCACACCTTCCACTCCGTCGGCCAGGACGCGTCGTTGCACTCGACGGCCGTGTAGACCGCGTTGCCGTTCTCCGCCTCCTTCGCCGCCTCCGGGTGCGGCCCCGCCTGAAGGATCAGCTGCTTCGGGTCGCCCTTCAGATACGCCGACAGCGCCTCCGCCCGGTGCGGCCAGTAGTCGTCGTAGTACCCGGCCGTCAGGAACGCCCCCTGCAACTGCCCGGGCCCGACCTTCCCGCCCGCCGGCTCCGCCGCCAGCTGCGCCGCCGCCCTGTCGTAGCTGCGCTGCACCCGTTCCGCCGTGTCGCCGAGCCCGTACACCTTGTCGTGCTTGGCGACCCAGTCCCGGAAGTCCGCCCAGCGGCCCTCGAACGCGGCCGACTGGTCGAGGTTGTTGCGGTACCAGACCTGCGTCGGATCCGGGTTCACCGCCGAGTCGAACACCATCCGCCGTACGTGCGAGGGGAACAGCGTCGCGTACAGCGCCCCGAAGTAGGTGCCGTACGACGCCCCCATGAACGTCAGCTTCTCCTCGCCCAGCGCGGCCCGCAGGACGTCGAGGTCACGGGCGTTGTTGAGCGAGGTGTAGTGCCGGAGCGCGCCGCCCGCCCGCTTGGCGCAGCCGCGCGCGTACGCCTTCGCCTGCGCGATGCGCTCCCGCTTGTACGACTCCGAGGGGTACGTCGGTGCCAGGGTCGGCGCCTTGAAGAAGTGCCGGGGGTCCTGGCAGGACAGGGGCGCCGAACGGCCCACCCCGCGCGGGGCGTAGCCGACGAGGTCGTACGCGGCCGCGAGCCGCTTCCACTCGGGCACCACGCCGATCAGCGGGAAGTACATGCCGGAGGCGCCCGGGCCGCCCGGGTTGAAGACCAGGGCGCCCTGCCGGGGCACCTTGCGCTTGCTGTTGTGCGGGTCCTTGTGGGTGGCCCGCACGCGGCTGACGGTGAGCTTGATCTGCTTCCCGTCGGGGCGTGCGTAGTCGAGCGGGACGGACACCGTGCCGCACTGGACGTTGCCCGGCAGGTCCTCCACCTCGGCGCACGTGCCGAAGGCGATGCCCTCGGCCTCGGCGCGCGCGGCGGCCGTCGCGGTGCCGCGCACCTCGGCCGCGACGGGAGCACCCGACGCGCCCGACGCGCTGCCGGCCGGGGCGGCCGCGAGAGCGGTCAGGAGCAAGGTCCCGGCGGCCGAGTAGAGGGCGGGGGCTCTCATGGCGAATCCCTTCGGTGCACGGCAGCAACAAAAGGGATGTTTCGTTCGGTTGTCGGCGAAGGCAAGCACCACCCGGCCGGTGTCGGCGCCAATGCCCCCTATGCGCCCCTGGTGTGCCCGGCGCGCCAGTGCTCGCGGTCGGCGAAGGCCGCGCGCAGGTCCGGTTCGCCGACCGCGCTGACACCTCGTACGGCGACGGTGGTGAGGTAGGTCCGGTCGTCGCCGCCGGCGGCACGCCGGGGCAGGGCGCCGAGCAGCCGCTGCCCTGCCGGGGAGGCCCAGCGCGAGTACGGGTGCACCTCGACGCGGGCGATGGCCAGGCAGCTCAGGGTCAGTGCGAGGGGGAGCGCGAACCACAGGGCGATCAGATGGCGGGGTACGTCCGACGGGGCGGGCGTCAGCAGCGCGGTCGCGCCCAGCGCGAGGACGACGACCGCGGCGATCTGCACCTGGCGGACCGCGGCCGCGACCGTTGTGCGCGCCCCGTCGGGCACGGCGAGACCGGCGCGGACGAGACGGTCGGCGAGACCGCGTACCGGGGCGGCGGTGGCGGCGGCGTCCCGGACCGGGGCGATACGGGACTGCCCCTCCGGCCCGATCGCCCCTATGACGGAGCGCTCGATCTCGTCCCGGCCGCGCGGATCGACGACCGTCGCCCAGCCCGTGTGCGCGAGCAGCAGCCGGCGCTGGCGGGCCATGGAGACGAGGGTGAGGTCGGCGACCCGGCGTGGGCCGCCGGACAGGAACGCCGCCTCGTAGAGCGTGAGGTCGTGTCCGTGACCCGCGTCCGCGTCGTCGGCCGCGGCGTGCACGGCGGCCAGGCACAACCGGGTGCACGCGGTTCCGGCGGCGGCCCAGGCCAGCAGCAGGAGAAGGACCCAGAACATGACGCTGTTCTATGCGAGATGGTCTGGACTGCGCCATGCCTTGTTCACAATCCGGACAAGTGTTTGCCGGTATGTGACGTTCCGCTCAGGGCTCGCGCGGGGGCGGGCTGGTGGCGGGTGGGGGCAGCGAGTAGCTCGGGGTCACCGGGACGGCCGGGGTCGGGGCAGCCGTGAAGGCGGGCGGGGCCGGGGAGTTGGTGATCGGGGGTGTGCTGCCGGCGACCATGTCCTGGGCCAGGGCGTCGAAGTCGACGTAGCCCGTGGCCTCCAGGATCTTGATGTGGTCCAGGACGGTGGTGTTGGCGTCGTCGGCCAGGGTGCGGACCAGGGAGTTGCGGGTGCTCGCGCGGACCTGGGCGACGACGGAGAAGACCTTCCCGTGGGCGAGACGCAGGATGTTGGCGAACTCGCGGTCGTACTCGACGCCTTGGGCCGCGTTCAGGGTGGCGAGCCACCCCTTCTGCTGGTCGTTCGGCTCGTTGGGAAGCGCCAGGCCCAGCTGCGAGGCGACGTCACGGACCCGCTCGTCCAGGAAGGTGTGCCCCTCGACGAGGTGCTGTCCGGCCGTCCGTACGGCCTGTGTCGTGCCCTTCTGCTGCGCCTGCTGTCCGGCGGGCAGCTCCCACAGCCCGGCCAGCCGGACCTTCGTGACGAACTCCCGGTCGAGCGCGGACAGCGGTCCGTACTGGGTCGACACGGTCTCGGCGTTGAGCAGGTCGGCTGCGGTTCCCGACCGGTCGGCGTACGACCAGATCGGAAAGATCAGCGCCACCAGGGTCGCTGCCAGACCGGTGATGATGAGCCCCGTGCCGCTGAGAATTCCTCGGCCTTGGACGGGGGGTCGCGGTCGCATGGTGCCTCCTGTCACGGCACCGCACGTTGGTGAGATTTCGAGTGCGGGATTGGCATGTTACTGCGCGGTCCGCACCAACTGCCGTACAGGAGCGAATGGTTGCATCCCGGACACCAGGGGCGAATGGTGAAGGGATAGTCGGTGGCATATGGCATCAAAGAGGGGCCAACCGAGTGTGTGGGAGATGTGTCGAGGCACGGGTGTTAATCCCGGCACACTCGGCCGCGGCGTCGGCTCCGACGGCTGCCGGTCACCGTCGCAGCAGCACGCGCCGCGTCGCCCGTGCCAGCCGTACGGCGGGCCGGTGGGACCGCGGCCGCGGTCCCGACCGCTCCAGCCACCACTCGCGCAGCCCGGCCCGGGCGTGCGGGTCCTCCGGCAGGCCGGAGCCGAGGAGGTACCCGGCGAAGTCCAGCGCGTCCCGCCGGTAGCCGGCGCCCATCGGGTGCCCGTGGGCGTACCCGAGGAACGCCGCCCGGTACCCCGCCCCGAGAATCTCCGGCAGCTCCGGCGCGACCTTCGCCACGACGTCCGCCCGCTTCCCGGCGAGCGCCCGCGCCTGCACCCCGACCCGCACCCGGTCGAACCCCTCGGGCACGGGCGTCCCGGCGACGAGCGCGGAGAGCAGGGCGGTCTGGGCGAGGGCGAGGCGCTGACGGGCGGGAGCGGAGGCGGCGTCGGCGGTGTCGAGGGGGGCGTCGGCGGTGGTGCCGGGGCGGGTCGTCGTGACCCGCCCCGCGGCGACTGCCACGGACTCCCCGCCGCCCTCCTCCGAGCCCACCCCGGCCTGCTCGCGCCCCTTCTCCAGCGCGCCACGGATCGCCGTCAGTTCCCCCTCCAGCTCGCTCGGCTCGGGGAAGTTCTCGTCCCGTTCCAGCAGGACCCCCGGCGGGGAGACGCGGGAGGCGAGGTCGGTGAGGATGTCGAGGACCGGGCGGGGGACGGGGTGGGCGTGGCTGTCGTGCCAGACGCCGTCGCGTTCGAAGCCGCCTGCCACATGGACGTAGGCGATGGCCTCCAGGGGGAGGTCGGCGAGGGCCTCGGCGGGGTCCTCGCCGCGGTTGACGTGGTTGGTGTGGAGGTTCGCGACGTCGATCAGCAGCCGTACGCCCGTGCGGTCGGCCAGCTCGTACAGGAACTGCCCCTCCGTCATCTCCTCGCCCGGCCAGGAGATCAGCGCGGCGATGTTCTCGACGGCGAGCGGTACGGGCAGCGCGGCCTGGGCGATACGGACGTTCTCGCACAGCACGTCGAGCGCGTCGCGGGTGCGCGGCACCGGCAGCAGATGGCCCGCCTCCAGGCGCGGTGAGGCCGTCAGGGGCCCGCCCGCCCGGACGAACGCGATGTGCTCGGTGACCAGCGGTGAGCCCAGGGCCGTGGCGCGCTCGGCGAGGGCGGTCAGCCGGTCCTCGTCGGGCCGGTCCGCGCCGCCGAGCCCGAGGGAGACGCCGTGCGGGACGACGGTCACCCCCCGCTCGCGCAGCCGCAGCAGCGATTCGGGGAGGTGCCCGGGGCAGACGTTCTCCGCCACGGCCTCGACCCAGTCGATACCCGGCATGCGCTCCACGGCGTCCGCGATCTCCGGCCGCCATCCGATTCCCGTACCCAGTCGCTCCATCGTCCCCGTCCCCTCCTCCGGCCGACTCTCCGCTCCACCTGGATCCGCTGTGTCGTCCCCTTCGACGGCTCGTTGTTTCCGGCGTGACGGGGGTATGGCCCCGGTGTCCGGCCGCGAATCCCCCCGCCCGGTCGTTCAGAGGAACATTTGAGGTTCCGGCCATCCGTGCCAGGAGGTACGCAACGCGGCGGCGGCCCGTTCAAACGGGCGGAACGCTCACCCCCACTCCGGGGACCGCCCCAGCAGCCGCAGCGTCTCCTCCAGCGGCCCGGCGCCCGGCGGCACGTCCAGCGCCGCGGCGAACGCGAACCCCGGACCCCGCCCCTCCGGATCGGCCGGGACGAACCGGGCCACGGCCAGGCCCGCCGTCAGGACCTCGTCGGACAGCTCCAGCCCGACCCCCAGCGTGGCGGCCACATCCCAGGCGTGCACCACGTAGTCGATGAAATGGAAGCCGATCGCGAGCCGCCCGGGGAATCGCCCGCCCAGCTCGGGGAGCGTGAACTCCCGCTCCACGGCGCCCGGTTCGGCGAACGCCCCGAGGAGACTCGTCGCGGCCGCCCGGTGCGCCTTGGCCGGCTCGCGCAGGTCCGCCGGCTCCGCCCAGTACGCCGGATCGCCGCCCGCACCCCGCGCGGCGGCCGCGAACCCGTGGTGCTGCGCGGTCATGTGCGCCACCAGCCGCCGCAGCGTCCACCCGGCGCAGGGGCTGTCCCGCTCCCAGTCCCCGTCCCGCGAGAGTTCCACCACCCGCAGGGCCTCGTGCACGGCGATCCGGTCGAGTTCCACGACGTCCATCGATGCTCCTAGGTGGGCAGGTCCAGGGCGTAGGCCCGCAGGGGGCCGAGAATAAAAGTAACCGAACGATCGTGCTACTTGTTTTCGATGGCCGACCCCGAATGGCGAGCAACCAATGTCCGCTGCCCTCAGCCCACTTGGGGCACCGACGCGACGTCCACCGCCACCGCCCGCAGCCGCGCCGCGATCCCCACCCGCGCCCGTCGATAGGCGACGTTCTCCCCATGCAGCACGGACAGCGCGTTCGCCGACTCCATGAGGGCGATCAGCTCGAAGGCGAGCTGCGCGGCATCGGTGCCGGCGCGCAGCTCGCCCGCGGCCCGCGCCTCCTCGACACAGCCCTCCACATGAGCGCCCCAGTCCCGCTGGGCCCGGACCAGGGCATCGTGCACGGCCCCCTCCCGGGCGTCGAACTCGGCCATCACGCCGTAGAAGAAGCAGCCGCCGGGAAAGACCCGCCCTTCCGAGTACGCCAGCCACGCCTCGCACAGCCGCCACACCCGTCCGATCCCCGCCGGGGCCTTCGCGGCGGGCTCCACGACCTCCGCGACGAACACCCGCGAGGCCTCCCGCACCGCAGCCAGCTGCAGCTCCTGCTTGGAGCCGAACAGGGCGAACACCCCGCTCTTGCTGAGCCGCAGATCGGTCGCGAGCCGTCCCACCGACAGCGCCTCGAGACCCTCCACGGAGGCGATCTCGACGGTACGGCGCAGCACCGACTGCCGGGTGCGATTGCCCCGTTCGACCCTGCCGTCGAGCCGGGTCACCGCAGCGCCGGGTGGTCGGCGACGACCGTGCACGAGCCCGGGGCGATCTCGGTGAACCCGGCGTCCCGGACCAACGGCAGCCCGCTGCCGACGAGTTCACGCCACCGGTCCCGTCCGGGGGTCCGCACGGCGACCGGGAAACCGGCGTCCCGCCAAGCGGCCCGCTCCTCATCCGACAGCTCCCACCAGGCGAGTTGAGCCCCGTGCCCGGCCTGAGCCATCGCCTTCCCGGCCGACATGTCGACGTCCGGGCTCATCCACAGCACGGGGACACCGGGATCGGTGTCGACCGGCGGCTCGGGGTCGTCGAGGTCGGTGCCGGACACCTGAAGCTTGGCCAACTCCTTGGGCCACCCGTCCAACGGCACCGGCGGAAACACCCGCACCTCCGCGGACTTCCCGGTCACCGTGATCCCGGGCAACGCCTCAGCCTTCCGCCACTCACCCCCACGGGCCCGCCGCACGACCTTCCGAATGCGCGCGTCCTGCCAGTCCCGCATGACCTGAGCCCATTCGCCGTCCCCGAGGGAGCGTTCATCACTGAGCATGACGAGAACGGCACGGGCGGCGGTTTCGAGAGCGTCGGTACGGGCGGGAGGTGCATCTCGCTCGATGCGCACGACCAACGGCAGCACGAACTGCGGCGCTTGATCGCGAGCGGTGGCCGAGTGCTGGAAGGGACTGTCGCCGGTCGGCATGGAATCAGGGCTCACACCAGCCAACCCTAAGGGGCGCGGGGAACTGCGCGACCAGCCACGGACAACCCGTAGCCGCAAGACGACATCATGACCCACATGGAACGCGATCTGCAGCTGGACAACGTGGGCCGGCGCTACGGCCTACGCGGCCCCTGGGTCTTACGAGGCGTCCACCTCACCCTCACCCCTGGCACCCTCACCCGCATTGAAGGCCCGAACGGCACCGGCAAATCCACGCTGCTCCGCGTACTCGCCCGCCTCGACGCCCCCTCGGAGGGCCGCATCAAGGGCCGCCCCCGCACCGCCTACGTCCCCGAGCGCTTCCCCTCGGCCCTCCCGTTCACCGCCCTCGGCTACCTGACGCACCTGGCCACCATCCACGGCCTCACCCGAGCCTCGGCGGAGCGAGCCGCGGCCGACACCCTGGAGCGATTCGGCGCCACCCCCTACGCCCGCACCCCCATGGCGCAGCTCTCCAAGGGCAGCAGCCAGAAGGTCGCCGTCGCCCAGGCCCTCCTCGCCGAACCGGAGCTGCTCGTCCTGGACGAGGCTTGGACCGGCCTCGACGCGGACGCCCGGGCGGAACTGGAGCGCGCGGTCGCCGAGCGCACCGCGGCGGGCGGGGCGGTGGTGTTCGTCGACCACGACCCGGGCCGGCTGGCGGGGGTGCCCGACGCGACGTACGCCGTGCACGGGGGCGGCCTCCACCGTCGTACGGCACAAGACAGCGCACCCACCGGCCCGCAGGTGGCCGTCGTGGCCCAGGGCCCGGCCGGCGGCCGGCTGCCCGCGGACGCGCTCCGGGCCGCCACCACAGCCGAGGAGACGGAACCGGGCACCTACCGGCTCGCCGTCCCCGTGTCCCACTCGGACGTCCTGCTCCGCGCCCTGCTGGCGGCCCGCCCGCCGTGGCACGTGGTGAGCGTGAGCCACGAGACACAGGAAGGCGGCCGATGACCGCTCTGCTCCGCTACCAGGCCGCTCTGCTCGTACGCTCCCAGCGCTGGCTGCCGCCGTTCATTTTGTACGTCGCGTTCCTGGGCGTCGGTGTGCAGAGCGGCCAGCCGATCCTCGACTCGCTCGGGTACGCGGCCGCCGCGCTGCTGCCCGTCGCCGCCTGGCTGGTGCGGATCTGTGTGTCCAACGAGCCGCCCGCGGCCCGTGCCTGTGTGTCCGCGGCGGTCGGACCCGCGCGGGCGCACCTCGCCTCCCTGCTGGTGGCGTTCGCCACCGCGGCGCTGCTCGGCGCGGTGGCGACTCTGGTCGTGACGCTGATCAGCGATCCGGTGAGCGCCGACCACCAGATGCGGGTGCCACGGTTCCCTGCCGGTGCGGCCGGGCTGATCGCCACCCTCGCCTGCGCCCTGCTCGGCACGGCCGTCGGCGCGCTCACCACCTGGCCGCTGCTGCGCTCGCCGGGACGGGCGGTCCCCGCGATGCTGCTCGCGGCCCTGCTGACGATGGTGACGACCGGTTCCCCGGCCCAGGCGGCCGTCCAGGGTCTGGTCACCGGCTCCCGCGAGGGCACCGCCCCGCTGCCGCTGCTGCCCCTGGCCGCGGCCGCCCTGCTCACCGCGGGCGCGACCGCCGTGGCCTGTGTGCTGACGTCCCGGAGATCACCCTGAGCAGGCGGTCCGCTGGGCCTCCTGCCACTCGCAGACGGGGCACAGGGTGATCCCCTTGTACGACTCCGGGTACTCCGTCGGCTTCCGGCACAGCACGCACTCGGCGTACGGCGGACCGTCGGCGACGGGCGGCTTCGGCACGTCTCCGATCGTGCAGTAGTCGTCGCTCATGCCTCCAGCGTAGGGGGCTCAGCGCCGTCCACCCGCGGCCCCGATCAGCTCGGACACCTTCGCGAACCGGTACCCCCTGGCCCGGAGCTCCGGCACGATCGTCCGGACGGCCCGCTCGGTCGCCGGGGCGGCGCTGCGGGTGCAGTGCATGACGACCACGGAACCGGGCCGGACCCCGTCCAGCACCTGCCGGGCCACGGCGTCCGCGTCCGTCGCGAAGGCGTCCCCGCTGACCACGTCCCACTGCACGGCGGTGACACCGGCCGGGGTGAGCGCCTTGAGGGCCTCGCGGTCGTAGCAGCCGCCGGGGAAGCGGAAGTACGGCCGCGCGTCGGGGACGCCCGCCTTCCGGAAGGCGGCGTACGCGTGCTCGACATCGGCCCGCATGCGGGCCCGCGAGACCGTCGGCAGCCCGTAGCAGTCGCCGGTGAAGGCGTAGTGGCTGTACGAGTGGTTCGCCACCTCGAAGAGCGGGTCCCGCCCGATCGACCGCGCCTGTGCCGGGTACTCCTCGGCCCAGCGTCCCGTCATGAACACGGTGGCCGGCACCTTCAGCGCGCGCAGTGCCGTGATGAGCCGCGGATTGTCGAAGTGCTCGCCGGCCGCGGCCCGGGGCCCCTGGTCCGCGGTCATGTCGGCGTCGAAGGTGAGCGCGACCGTCCTGCCGTGCGTGCGGGGGCCGTTTCTGAAGACGGGGGTGAGCCCGGCGGGGCCCGGGGCGAGGGTCGGGGGCCGGGAGGGCGCGACGGGGGCGGAGGGGGCCGGACGGGCGGCGCGGGGTACCTCGGGGGCGGCGGTGCAGGCGGTGAGCGCGGCGCCGAGTGCGCAGGCGGCCGCCACGTGGCGTACTCGAATGATCACCGCATGAACATAACGGGACGAATCGGGCACTTCCCGGATTGTGGCCGCTCACGCGCCGCTCGCCTGCTCCGGTCGTGCCCCGATCACGCGCCGGGAGGCGGGGCCCGCCTCCCGGCGCGGGGGCCCTACCTGCGCCAGGGGCCCGTCACCGCGAACGTCGTCCCCGGCGTGTAGCAGTTGACGTACATCGTGTCGCCGTCCGGGGAGAAGGCGACCCCCGCGAACTCGCCCCACTCCGGCGCCTCGGGTGTCCCGATGTTCTGGGCGTTGCGAGCCATCGCGTACACCTCGCCCCGGCGCGTCACGCCGTACACGTGCTGCGCGCCGTTGCCGTCCTCGCAGACCATCAGGCCGCCGCTGGGGGCGAGGCAGATGTTGTCGGGGGACTCGCCGGGCAGCTGGATGTCGGTGTCCGGGCCGAAGACGATCACCAGGGTCAGACGGCGCGAGGACGGGTCGTAGCGCCAGATCTGGCCGAAGTGGTCCGCGGCCGAGCCCTCCGCGCTGTGGGCGAAGGAGGACACGAAGTACACGCACCGGCCGCCCCAGTAGCAGCCCTCCAGCTTCTGCGCGTGCGTGATGCCCTTCGGGCCGAAGTCCTGGAGGCGGATGGGGGTCTGGGCGGCCAGCGGGTCCGGTACGTCGACCCACTCGACGCCCTCGAAGCACGCGCCCGTCTCCTGGATCGAGGACAGGTCCGGTACGCCGGGCACGCGCATCGCCTGGAGCTTTCCGCCCGCGCGGAGCGAACCCAGGCCGCCCAGCGGCTTGTTCGGCAGGAAGCGGTAGAAGAGGCCGAACGGCTTGAGGAAGGCGTCCTCGGTCTCGTAGACGATGCCGCGCTTGGGGTCGACGGCGATCGCCTCGTGCTGGAAGCGGCCCATCGCGGTCAGCGGGACGGCTCCGGAGCGGCGCGGGTCGGCACCGTCGACCTCGAAGATGAAGCCGTGGTCCTTGGTGTAGCCGTTGGTGCCGGCCTTGTCCTCGGTCTCCTCGCAGGTCAGCCAGGTGCCCCAAGGGGTGGGCCCGCCCGCGCAGTTGACGGCGGTGCCGGCGATGGCGACCCGCTCGGACAGGACCTTGTTGCGGCCGTCGAGCGTCAGGGCCGTACAGCCGCCCTTGCCCATCGGGTCGTAGGTGAGGCCGTCGATCGTCGGGACCGCGATCCTGCCGGTGACGCGGTTCTCGTGGTTGCGGACCAGGTGGACGCGGCCGTGTCTGCCGGCGAACGCGGCCATGCCGTCGTGGTTGGAGGGGACCTGGCCCTCGCCGGAGCGGAGCTGGTCGCCCTCACGGGAGAGGACCTTGTAGCGGAAACCTTCCGGCAGATCGAGCAGGCCGTTCGGGTCGGGGACGAGCGGGCCGTAGCCGGTGTGGCCGAGGTTCTGAGCGGCGGCGGTGCCCGTGAAGAGCTCGGAGAGGGCACCGGTGAAGGCGATTCCCGCCCCCAAGGCACCGGAGCGGGCGAGCACCTGACGTCGTGTTGCGGACATGGAGCAGCAACCTTCCTGCTGGCGGACAGGATGTGACGCCGCTGTGTCTATCACCTGGCGCGGGCCGCGGGAACCACGCGCGTAGAGGTGTCACCTGTCGGTGGGGTGCTCCTGGGCCCTCTCGAGGAAGCGCAGCAGCTCCACCGGGAAGGGGAGGACCAGGGTGGAGTTCTTCTCGGCGGCCACCGCCACCACCGTCTGGAGCAACCGCAGCTGGAGCGCGGCCGGCTGCTCGGACATCTCCTTCGCGGCCTCGGCGAGTTTCTTCGACGCCTGGAGTTCGGCGTCCGCGTTGATGATCCGGGCGCGGCGCTCGCGGTCGGCCTCCGCCTGCCGGGCCATGGAGCGCTTCATCGCGTCCGGCAGCGACACGTCCTTGATCTCCACGCGGTCGACCTGCACGCCCCAGCCGACGGCCGGGCTGTCGATCATCAGTTCCAGGCCCTCGTTGAGCTTCTCGCGGTTGGAGAGCAGGTCGTCCAGTTCGCTCTTGCCGATGATCGAGCGCAGGGACGTCTGCGCCATCTGGGAGACGGCGAACTTGTAGTCCTCGACCTTCACGAGCGCGTTCGCCGCGTCGAGCACCCGGAAGTAGACGACCGCGTCCACGCGCACCGTCACGTTGTCCCGGGTGATGCCCTCCTGGGCCGGGACCGGCAGCGTGACGATCTGCATGTTGACCTTGTGCAACCGGTCCACGAACGGGACCACCATCGTGAACCCGGGTGCCCGCACGCCGTCCATCAGCCGCCCGAGCCGGAAGACCACCCCGCGCTCGTACTGCTTGACGACCCGCGCCCCGGCGGCGACATAGACCACGGCGGCGGAACCGGCTGCCACGGCCACGGTCAGGAGCTCCTGGAGCATGACGACCCCCTCACTGAGAGGCCTGTTTGTCCGCTCCTGCAACGATATGCCCGGTGCCTGGTCCGAGGCTACGGACCGGGCACCGGGGGTGGATCGCGTACCGCGTCCTACTGCGCGGTGACCCGCACCGGCTCCGTGCCGACCGCGCTGTGCCGCTCGGCCCAGTTCTCCAGCGCCGTACGGCAGGCGTGGTCCAGGTGGTGCAGACCGGACAGGTCCAGCTCCACCGGACGGTCCTGCGGCAGGGACTCCAGGCTGTCGAGGATCTTCGGCAGCCGGAGGAAGGTCGCGTTGCCCGACAGATACGCCTGGACGGGTCCGGCGCCCTTGTCCACGACCTCCAGCTTCAGGTGCGAGGCCTCCCAGGCGGTCTTGGCGACGGCCAGCGCGAGGCCGATGAGGACGCCCTCGAACATGCTGACCGCGACGATCGACACGGCCGTGACCACCAGGATCAGCGCCTCACCGCGGTGCTCGCGCCACAGCGACACGATCTCCCGCACGGGGATCAGCTTGGCCCCGGAGTAGACCAGGATGCCCGCGAGCGCCGGGATCGGGATGTAGGCGAGGACGCCCGGCAGCAGCGCCGCGAACAGCAGCAGCCATACGCCGTGCATGACCCGGGACGCCTTGGTCTTCGCGCCCGCCTGGACGTTCGCCGCACTGCGCACGATCACCGCGGTCATCGGCAGCGCGCCGAGCACACCGCAGAGCGCGTTGCCCGCGCCCTGAGCGACGAGTTCCTTGTCGTACGCGGTGCGCGGCCCGTCGTGCAGCCGGTCCACGGCCGCCGCGCTGAACAGCGACTCGGCGGACGCGATCAGGGTGAACGCGACGATCGTGGCGAGCACGCCGATGTTCGCGAGCTCACCGAAGGCGGTGAAGGACGGCGGCTGGATGGAACCCAGCAGCCCCTGCACCTCGACGGTCGCCACCGGCATGGAGAACGCCAGACCGGCGAGCGTGGCCAGGCCGACCGCGGCGAGCGGGCCGGGCACGGTGCGCACCTTCGCCGGCATGCGCTTCCACAGCACGAGGACGGCGATGGTGCCGACACCGAGGCCGAGCGAGGCCAGCGCCCCGGTGTTCCCGACGGCGTCCGCGAGCGCGCCGGGCAGCCCGGCTATCTTCCCGAGGCCCGAGGCGGGCGCCTTGGCGTCGGCCATCGCGTACAGCTGTCCGGCGATCAGCACGAGGCCGATGCCGGCGAGCATGCCCTCGACGACGGAGACCGAGATGGCCCGGAACCAGCGGCCCAGCTTCAGGGTGCCCATGAGGATCTGGAGCACGCCCGTGGCCAGCACGATCACGCCGAGCACGGGCAGCCCGAACTCCTGGACCGCCTCGAAGACCAGCACGGTCAGGCCCGCCGCCGGTCCGGAGACCTGGAGGCTGCTGCCGCGCATCAGACCGGTGACGATGCCGCCGACGATGCCGGTGACAAGTCCGAGCTCTGCCGGCACGCCGGAGGCGACCGCGACGCCCACGCACAGCGGGAGCGCGACCAGGAAGACGACCAGGGAGGCGGCGAAGTCCTGCCGCAGATGAGGGTATTTGGTCATCATCGCGATCACAGCGCTTCGAACGTGTCGGTGTCCGTGCGGTGTTCCCGCACGGCGCCGGTGTGAACCTCGTAGTACCAGGCGCGGAGGGTGAGTTGACGATCCGTCAACTTCTTCTCGATGAACGGGTAGGAGCGCAGCCGCAGCAGCTGCGTCAGGACGTGGCTCTGTACGCCCTCGGTGACGCACGGGTCCTCGGGCGCTCCCGAGGGGCGCGGCGCGGCGTGCGCGAGCCAGTCACGCACGGCGGGCACGGCGGTCAGGTCGTCGCCGCGCACCAGGGCGCCGACGGCGCCGCAGTGCGAGTGGCCGCAGACCACGATGTCGCTGACGCCGAGCACTTCTACGGCGTACTCGATGGTGGCCGCCTCGCTGGTGGGGTGCTCGGAGGTGTACGGCGGGACGATGTTGCCGGCGGTGCGCAGCTCGAAGAGCTCGCCGGGGCCGGCGCCCGTGATCAGGGCCGGGACGACCCTGGAGTCGGAGCAGGTGATGAACAGGACCTGAGGGGACTGGCCTTCTGCGAGCCTGGCGAACTCCTCAGGGCGCTGTCCGAACAGACGGGCGTTGTCGATGAGGGGCTGCATGTGGTGACTCCTCCTGGCGCGCCTGCAGCGGCGCGTCGGACGTGCATGACAGGTGGGGGGTACTGCCGTTATCTGCGAGGCAGAGCTCTGGTCGAAGCCTCACTGGCTGTGTGCGCGGTCGCGAACGATGCCGAGATAGCGAAGAGGGTGAGGGGGAGTGGACTCACGGCTGAGGTTGAGATCCCGATCCATGTCGGTTTGTCCCGCAACATGCGTCCCCCTCCCCGTGGTTCACGGCTCACGCGCTTGCCAAGACATGGTCAATGCCTGGTCAAGAAACACGTTAACCCTGCAAAGTTGTTTGCAGGGTTAACTTAACGTTTCGAGCTGAAGAGAGCCTGAAAAGCGTAGGTCCGCTGGCGGGAACCAGCCCTTGACCTGCGAGAGTTCACCGGTTAGGCGGGCCCGACGAGACCTTTGCCGTCGCGGGCCAGTGCGGTGAGCCGGGAGATGGCCCGGAAGTACTTCTTGCGGTACCCGCCCTTGAGCATCTCCTCGCTGAACAGCTGGTCGAACGGCTGTCCGGACGCGAGGACCGGAACCTCACGGTCGTACAGCCGGTCCGCGAGCACGACGAGCCGCAGCGCGGTGGACTGGTCCGGAATCGGCTGTACGTCGGTGAGGCACACCGCCTTCAAGCCATCGGTCAGCGCTCCGTACCGGCTGGGGTGCACGCGGGCGAGGTGCTCGAGGAGTTGCGGGAAGCCGTCGAGCGAGGAGCCCTCGGTGGCGTACGCCGCCTTGGTGACCTGTTCCTCGGAGTAGGGGGCCGGTGCCGCGGGCAGACCGCGGTGGCGGTAGTCCTCGCCGTCGATGCGCAGTGGCCGGAAGTGGGCGCTGAGCCCCTGGATCTCGCGCAGGAAGTCGGCCGCGGCGAAGCGGCCCTCGCCGAGCTTGCCGGGGAGCGTGTTGGAGGTGGCCGCGAGGGCGACACCCGCGTCGACGAGCTTGCCGAGCAGGGTGGAGACGAGGACGGTGTCGCCCGGGTCGTCGAGCTCGAACTCGTCGATGCACAGCAGACGGTGGCCGGAGAGCGTCTGGACCGTCTTCTGGAAGCCCAGGGCGCCCACGAGGTTGGTCAGCTCGACGAAGGTGCCGAACGCCTTGAGCGAGGGCTCCGCCGGGGTGGCGTGCCAGAGGGAGGCGAGCAGATGGGTCTTGCCGACGCCGTAGCCGCCGTCGAGGTAGACGCCGCGGGGGCCGGCCGGCACCTTGGGCGCCTTGGCCTTCCCGAACCCGAAGAGCCCGCGTTTCCCGCCGCCGACGGCATGCGCCCCGCCGAGTCCGCCGGCGAAGCCTTCCAGCACCCGGACGGCCTCGAACTGGCTGGGCTGGTTCGGGTCCGGGATGTACGTGCCGAACCGCACCGAGTCGAACCGCGGCGGCGGCACCATCTCGGCGACGAGCCGGTCCGCGGGGACGTGCGGCTCACGGGAGCACAGGGACATCGGGGCCGCGTCTGCTATCGGGCTGATCCCGGAGGCGGTGGTGGAGGACGACACGGTTCCCCATGCTAAGCGCCGTGCCACACTGCACGACATGCGACGCCTGTTCCCTGTGACCGACCAGACAATGACGAGGGCCTCCGGCGGTGGGCCCGGGGACGTGGGTGCGGTCGTGGTGTCCGGCGCCGCGGACGGCGGTACCGGCGTCGCTGTGACAGAAGGCTTCGGTGGGGTATCCGGGACGGACGGGTCCGGTGTCGTCGGAGAGGGGGGCCAAGGGGTGCGTGCTCTGGGTGGGACCGGCGCCGGTCCTTCCTCGTCGGCCGACTCCGGCACGGGTGTCCTGCCCGGTGCCGATCTCGTCGACCGTGAGTGGAGTCTCGACGAGCTGGCCGAGGCCTACGCCTATCCCGAGACCGTGACCGGCGGGGCGCCGGTGGCCTGGTTGCGGGCGAACATGGTGTCGACGCTCGACGGTGCCGCTCAGCACGACGGGAAGTCGCAGCCCATCTCCACCGCGGCCGACATGCGGATCTTCGGGACGCTCAGGGGGCTGGCGGACGTGGTCGTCGTCGGCGCGGAAACGGTACGGCAGGAGGGTTACCGGCCCGCACGCGCGCGTGCCGAGTTCGCCGAGCGCCGGGAGGCGGCCGGGCAGGGACCCGCACCGGCGATCGCGGTGGTCAGCGCCAGTCTGGAGCTGGACTTCTCCCTTCCGCTGTTCACCTCCCCCCTCGTCCCCACCCTGATCCTGACCGGCGCGGCGGCCGCACCCGACCGGATCGCGACCGCCGAGAAGGCGGGCGCCCGGGTCGTGATCGCCGGTGCCGGCGTCGGTGTGGAGCCCGCCCGTGCCGTACGGGCTCTCGCGGACCTCGGGTTCACCCGGCTGCTGACCGAGGGCGGCCCGCGGCTGCTCGGTCAGTTCGTGGCCGCCGACGTGCTCGACGAGCTCTGTCTGACCGTCTCCCCGATGCTCACCGCCGGTGATGCCCAGCGCATCGCCGGGGGACCGTCCGTCGCGGTTCCGCATCGGTTCGCACTGGCGTCCCTGCTGGAGGAGGAGGGGTTTCTCTTCGGCCGCTACCAGCGCACTTGAAATTCGTTCAGCGGTACCGCCGGTCCCGAAATCGGCGGAATCTACCGTTCCGTTTAGCTTCCGACGGGCACACTGAATCTCGCAGCCCCGTGAGATCACGGGGCAGGATGGTTTCCGCAGAAGGGGCGCTCGGTGTTCACAAGCGTACTGATGATCGAAAAGGCCCTGACGTCCGCCGACGTGGAGTTCGTCACCACCTTGCACGGCGACGAGCAGGTCTCCTTCCATGTACTGCTCCAGCCGCGCGGCGACCAGGCGGACCGCCTGCTGCGGGCCATCGACGACGTCGCCCTGGGCGAACTGGACGAGGCGGCGAAGGAACGTGAAGTACCCGAGGGCGATGCCGCGAGGCCCTTCGGGGAGCGGGCGCTGGAGGTGTCCCTGCAGGCGCTGCGGGGCTCCGGGAACGCGGCGGAGGGGCGGTTGATCGAGGACCATCCGCTGGACGCGCTGAAGGGGCTGGTGGAGGAGGTCGGGGCGGACGAGGTGATCGTGCTGACCGATCCGCATTACGTGGAGGAGTTCTTCCACCGGGACTGGGCTTCTCGGGCTCGGCACAAGGTGGGGGTGCCGGTGCTGAAGCTGTTCTCGCACAGCAAGGCGTAGCCGTTCTTCGGGTGCGGGCGGGTGGGGGCTGGTCGCGCCCACGCGGCGGTGGCCGCGAATCGATACAGCCCCGCGCCCCTGGGTCGGTCGCGGCACCGTGGGCAATTAGGCTGGGGCGCCTGTACGTCCGCCGTATCTGTATGCACAGGGAGACATCACGTGGCACCCGGCACCCTTCCCACCGCCATGGACCGACCGCACTTCATCGGCATCGGCGGCGCCGGGATGTCGGGGATCGCGAAGATCCTCGCGCAGCGTGGGGCGAAGGTGGCGGGCAGCGATGCCAAGGAGTCGGCGACCGCCGAGGCGCTGCGGGCGCTGGGCGCCACCGTGCACATCGGGCACGCGGCGGAGCACCTCGCGGACGACGCGAGCTGTGTGGTCGTGTCGTCCGCGATCCGCCAGGACAATCCGGAGCTGGCCCGCGCGGCCGAGCTGGGCATCCCGGTGGTGCACCGTTCCGACGCGCTGGCCGCCCTGATGGAAGGCCTGCGTCCGATCGCGGTGGCGGGCACCCACGGCAAGACCACGACCACCTCGATGCTGGCGGTCTCCCTGTCGGAGCTCGGCCTGCGGCCCTCGTACGCGATCGGCGGCGACCTGGACGCCCCCGGCTCCAACGCGCTGCACGGCGACGGCGAGATCTTCGTCGCCGAGGCGGACGAATCGGACCGCAGCTTCCACAAGTACGCCCCCGAGGTCGCGATCGTCCTCAACGTCGAGCTCGACCACCACGCGAACTACGCGTCCATGGACGAGATCTACGAGTCCTTCGAGACGTTCACCGGAAAGATCGTCCCCGGCGGCACGCTGGTGATCTCCTCCGACCACGAGGGCGCGCGGGAGCTGACGCGACGGGTGGCTCCTTCGGTGCGGACGGTGACGTACGGCGAGGCGGAGGACGCCGACGTACGGGTGCTGTCGGTGGTGGCCCAGGGTCTGAAGAGCGAGGTCACGGTCGAGCTGGACGGCACGCCGCTCACCTTCACGGTCTCCGTCCCCGGCCGCCACTACGCGCACAACGCGGTCGCCGCCCTCGCGGCGGGCGTCGCGCTCGGCATCCCCGCGACGGACCTCGCCCCCGCCCTGGCCGCGTACACGGGCGTGAAGCGGCGCCTCCAGCTCAAGGGCGAGGTGGCCGGTGTCCAGGTCATCGACTCCTACGCCCACCACCCGACCGAGATGACGGCCGACCTGGAGGCGATGCGCGGGGCCGCCGGCGACGCCCGCATCCTGGTGGTCTTCCAGCCCCACCTCTTCTCCCGCACCCAGGAGCTGGGCAAGGAGATGGGCCAGTCGCTGTCCCTCGCGGACGCCTCGCTGGTCCTGGACATCTACCCGGCCCGCGAGGACCCGATCCCCGGCGTCACCAGCGACCTGATCATCGACGCGGCGCGCGCCGCGGGCGCGGACGTGACACCGGTCCACGACAAGGCGGACGTCCCCGCGGTGGTCGCGGGAATGGCGAGGCCCGGCGATCTCGTTCTCACCATGGGCGCGGGCGACGTCACGGACCTCGGCCCGCGCATCCTGGACCGTCTCGCGTAGTGGATAGGGGCTGAGCAACATGTCGTACGACGTCGAAAAGCCGGACGAGCAGTGGCGTGCGGAGCTGAACCCGGCCGAGTACGCCGTGCTGCGCCAGGCCGCCACGGAGCCCGCCTTCACCGGTGAGTACACCGACACCAAGACGACGGGCGTCTACTCCTGCCGCGCCTGCGGCGCCGAACTCTTCACCTCCACCACGAAGTTCGAGTCCCACTGCGGCTGGCCCTCCTTCTACGACCCGAAGGACACCGACGCCGTGGAACTGGTGTCCGACCGGTCCCACGGGATGGTGCGGACCGAGGTGCGGTGTGCCCGGTGCGGGTCGCATCTCGGGCATGTGTTCGAGGGCGAGGGGTATGCCACCCCGACGGATCAGCGGTACTGCATCAACAGCATCTCGTTGCGGTTGACACCCGACGAGGGCTGATCCGACGGGGGTCGCGGCGTCAGCCGCCCGGGCACGGTGACGTGTCCCGGGCCGGACGCAGGCGCGGTGCCGTGCGCTGCGCGGGGCTGCAGGGGCCGGGTGCCGCGGCGCAGGGTCACGGTGTCGTGGTCGTCGTTCGTGAGGTCCCGTCCTCCGGCGCGCTCAGCAGACTGCTCACCTCCTCCAGGCGACCGGTGCGTCCCGTGCCGCGCTCGTCGTCCACCTGCCACCACTTCACCCGGTGGTCCTCGCCGCGGGCGGCGAGCCGGTCGCCGTCCGGGGTGAAGACCGTGAGCCGGTCGAAGTCGTCCGAGGCATAAGCGAGCGGGGCGCCTTCCAGCCGGGACAGCCCGGTACCCCTGCGCACGTCCCACACCTCGATCCGGCCGTCCCCGGCCCACTCCCGCGTGACCACCGCCACCTGGTCCGGGTGGGCCCGGCCGCGCGGTGAGCTGTCCACCCCAGGCCTCGTTGCCCGACGGCGAGGCGGGCGCCACGGGGACAGGGCCGCAGCTCTGGAGTCCGGTGCGGGGATCCAGCAGGACCAGCGCGCTGTTGAGGCAGAGCAGGACGATCTCTCCGTCGGCCGTCCGGACCACGTCCTCCGGTGTGGCGTGGACGCCGAGGTAGGTGTGGGCGCCGTTCTCTCCGTCGCGCGCCTGGCGCGTGACGGAGACGGCGATCCGGTCGCCCGTCCCCAACAGCCAGGCCCTGCTCGGCCTGTCCTGGGCGACCGACCGCTGGGACGCGGGAAGGGGGCGAGCGGTCTCCGGGTCCCACAGCCGCACCCGTGCGTGCCGGCCGGCGTCCTCGGGGCTCGGCTTCTGGAAGGCGTGGACCCGTGGTCTCGCGTCGAGGGCGCCGGTCACGACGGTCGCTTCGATGTGGCCCTGCCGTTCGGCTGGGACACCACCACCAGGGTCCGGCCTTCCGGTGTCGCCTTCGCGAGGCCTCCCGGTCCGCCGGCCGGTACGTCGTCGGGCGCACGGTCTCTGCGCATGACCTCCTGAACGAGCCTGATTCGGGGCGTAGTTGCCGGAGCCAGTGTGTTCACGCGGCCGGGACTCTGGTAGGGCGGGACTGCGGAGGTGCCCACGTTCACGATCGGGGGAGGGCGCGATGACCGCTTTCGTACGGCCACTGATTCTGGTGCGAGGGTTCGGCGGACCGGATGTCGGTGGCGTTCGGCGCAACGCCTACCAGGGCTTCAACGAAGGGACCGTGTATCCCAGCCGTCGCGGTGAGAACTTCATCTACGAGGGCTTCGTGCTCCGGGCGTTGAAGTACCCGGAGCATCCCTACCGGGACGCCACCAACGTCGTCGGCTACTACACCCGACCGCTGCCCGTACCGCCGGGCGCGTGGGACTGGGACGACGATCTGCTGTCCGGGAGCGTGGTCCTCGATCCGGGTATGGCAGATCGGGTGCTGCGCGACGGTGTGGACGGGACGCTGTGGATCTACCGCTACTACGACCTCGAACCGAGGACGATCGAGGGATACGGGGCGGGTCTGGTGCGCCTGATCGACATCATTCGGCGGGCCGCCGCCCGCAACGGCGGTGGCGGGGAACCGTTCCCGGGCGTCGACATCGTGGCGCACAGCATGGGAGGGCTCGTCGTACGGGCCGCGCTCCGGCAGATGAGCGACGCCCCCGCGGGGGAGCCGCGTCCGGAAGAACTGGTCCACCGGATCGTGACGCTCGGTACCCCGCACCGGGGCATCGCCTTCCAGGTGCTGCCGCGCGTACTCGTGGACCATGTACCGGGGGTCGCCGAGGCGGCCGACGAACTCGCGGCGTTCGATCCGGGGAGCACGGAGTTCAGGCGCTGGAACGACTGGTTCCCCGTCGAGCGCGTCCTGACCGTGGTGGGGACCGACCACCGCGGTTTCGGGGTCGCGATCGCCTCGGTGGCGAACCGGATCGTGAGTCTGACCGACGAAGGCAGCCTGGTCCACAACCGCAGTGACGGACTGGTGAAGCAGGCGTCGGCCCAACTGCCGGGCGCACCACGGACGTTCGTGCACAAGTGCCACGGCGGGCCGGACTCCCTCATCACCTCGCGCGAGGCGTTCGAGATCGCCATGAGGTTCTTCCACGGCACCCACCACGTGCGGCTGCACCTCGAATCGGCGCAAGTGCTGCGGGGCAAGGACTTCTTCGGCCGCAGCGAGTTCTACTTCGGGGTCTCGGTGAAACCGAGGGGAGTCGACTTCGATCTGTTCCATCAGAGTCCCGAGGCGGAGAACTGCTACGGCCCGTTCCGCTCGGACCGCCTCACCGACGGACCGCCCCCTCTGGAAGAGGAGCTGAACGAGCCGCTGTCGGCCGCGGGAGACCGGACCACCGGCTGGGCCGGGCCCGGCCGGCTGATCTGGGAGGGCTGGGTCGACCGGACCGTGCGGCCCGCGACCCCGGACGGGGCACCGGGCCTGGTGTTCCGCCTCGACGTGTACCTCGGTGAACGGGACTCGTTCGGGATCGGCTTCTCGGACAATGTCGTCTTCCGCAAGCAGTACTACCTTCAGCTGCTGACGGACGACGGCGACGAGCCCGCGCTGTATCTGCACACGGGCGAAGGACGCCTCACGGACTCCCGGGAGGAACTGGAGGCCGCCACCCGCGTCGAATCGACGGGCGTGGTCCGGGCCGAGGGATCGGGGCGGGACGGCGCGTGGCGCTTCCCGGTCAAGGGCACCGGCTTCGAGGCCACCCTGGCGGTGTCGTTCACGGAGGAGCCCGAGCCCGCGAAGGACTAGGGGAGAACCAGGGGGACCAGGGGACGTCAGCCGGTGTAGCCCAGCTCGCGCAGCGCGTCGTCGATGCGCGCGCGATGGTTGGCCTCCCAGGCGTCCAGGGATTCCTCCGCCTCTTCGGCGAGCTTCGTCCGCGCCGCCGTGAGGATCTCCTCCCGGCGCGCCGCGGGTGTGACGACGATGCCCTCCTCGTCGGCGACCACGATGTCGCCGGGGTGGATCAGGACGCCGCCGACGTGGACCGGTTCGCCGAGGGTGCCGAGTTTCTTCTTCGTGCCGGGGATCGGGACGACTCCGCGGGCGAAGACCGGGAAGGCGGCCTCGCGGACCTCGGCGAGGTCGCGGATGAGGCCGTCGACCACGAAGGCGGCGATGCCCCGGCGCCGGGCCACCGCACAGACGTTGCCGCCGGCCAGCGCGTAGTCCAGGTCGCCCGACTCGACGACGACGACCGAACCGGGCCCGGCGCGATGGATGGCGGCGTGCAGCATCAGGTTGTCGCCGGGCTCGCAGCGCACCGTGTACGCGGGGCCCGCGACGCGCGGCGCGTCCCACAGCGGGCGGATGCCGATGTCCATGACCTGGGCACGGCCCAGCAGGTCGGCGAGGGTGGTGGGGGGAATCTCCTGGAAGGCGTCGGTGCCTGCGGTGTCCATGGGTCCATTCGACCCGGATTCCGTCGTGACGCTCAAGATCGAGCGAGGTAAAGAGCTCCTCGGAAAAGTTGCCCGGCCTCCCGAGTCGTGCCGTCATGGACGAGGGATCACGGAGTCTGGGAGCACGTATGACCGACGTGGCGACGTCCGGCGACGACCGTCCCACCGTCGCCGCCTGGCGCAACCTCGTGGTGGCCACCGTCGGGTTCACGCTCACGTTCTGGGCGTGGAACCTGATCGCCCCGCTGGCCGCCGACTTCGACGACGAACTGCACATGTCGTCCTTCGCGCAGTCCGAACTGGTCGCCATCCCCGTGCTGGTCGTTCCCTAGGCCGGGTGCCGGTCGGCGCGCTCACCGACCGCTACGGGGCGCGGCGCTCGGTGTCTTCGGTATGGGAATGGGCGGGGTCGCCCTGTCCGGCTACTTCACGCCCCGCATGTACCGGCACAGCGAGAACCTGCCCTTCGTCGTCCTGGCGATCGCCCTCGCCGTCTACGCCGTGCTCGCCTGCTTCCTCATCAACGACCGCCCCGACCGGCCCGTCCCGTCCACCCCGCTCACCACGCGCCTCGGCGAGGCCGCCCGGCTGCGGGTGACCTGGGAGCTGTCCGCCCTGTACGCGATCGGGTTCGGCGGCATCGTCACGTTCGGTGTCCATCTGCCCACGTATCTGAAGACCTGGTACGAGCTCGACGCCACCGACGCGGGCACCAGGGCCGCCGGGGTTCGCCCTGGTCGCGGTGGCGGTCCTCGGTGTCGTCCAGGCCTTCGACCCGGCCCTGATGCCGGGCGCCACGATCTGTCTCCTGGTGATGGCGGCCGCCCTCGGCGCCACCAGCGGCGCGGTGTTCGCCCTGGTCGCCCGGGTCACCCCGCAGCCCCAGGTCGGCAGCGTGACCGGCATCGTCGGCGCGGCGCCAAGGACTCCTACTCCATCGGGTTCATGCTCCTGTCCGACCTCGCCCTGGCCGGCTGTGTCTACGCCTACGGCCGGATGCGCGAGGCCGGCCCCACCTCACGAGCCGCGCGATGTGTGGTGAATCAAACTATCCATCACAATGTTGACTTCCGGCTGAACCAGCCAGAAGAATCCGGATGTGACCCCTTCAGCGCACCCGGCCGCAGGCCCCGCCCTCCCGTCCGACCTGGACGAGGCGGCGCACCGCTGTCTCGTCGCCGGGTTCGACGGCACGACCACGTTCCCCGACACCCTGAAACGGCTGGTCGACCGGGGTCTGGGCGGGGTCATCCTGTTCACCCGCAACGTGCGGGACGCCGAGCAGGTCCGCGAGCTCACCGACGCGCTACGGGCGATCCGGCCGGATCTGCTGGTGGCCATCGACAACGAGGGCGGCGGCATCGGACACCTGGTGGGCGCGGGCGCGCCCGAGGTGCCCGGCTCCTACGCCCTCGGCGTCGCCGACGACCCCAACCTCACCGCACGCTGCGCCGACGCACTCGCCGGGCATCTGGCCACCCTCGGCATCAGCGTCTCGTACGCCCCCGTCGCCGACCTCCAGCACCTGCCGAGCAACCCGATCGTGCGCACCCGCTCCTTCGGCGCCGACCCCGAGGTGGCCGCCCGCCATCTGCGGGCCTGGATCACTGCCACCGAGGCACGCTCCATCGCCTCCTGCGCCAAGCACTTCCCGGGCCACGGCGGCACCGACACCGACAGCCACCACGGCATCGCGGTCGACCCCCGGCCCTACGACGCACTCCGCGCCGACCTGGAACCGTTCCGTGCCGCCGTCGCCGCGGGGGTGCCGATGCTGATGAGCGCGCACGTCGTCTTCCCGGCGCTGGACGCCAACCGGCCCGCCACCCTCAGCCGCCGCATCCTCGGCGACCTCCTCCGGCACGACCTCGGCTTCGACGGCGTCCTGGTCAGCGACGCCCTGGAGATGAAGGCGATCGCCGACGAGTACGGGGAGGCGGCCGGGGCGCGTATCGCCCTCGCGGCCGGAGCCGACCAGGTCATCGTCGCCGTACCGGACCTGGAGGTCACGCTCGCCTGCCGGGACGAGGTCCTCGACGCGCTGGGCTCCGGAGTGCTGCCGGAGGAGCGGGTGTGGGAGGCGGCGGAACGCGTGCGGCGGCTCGCCGAGCGGTACGCGACGCCGACCGAGAAGGTCGCCGCGTGGGACGCCGACGCCGGACTGGAGGCGGCGCGCCGGGCCGTGCGCGGCCAGGGGGCGCCGTCCGCGGTGCGCGGCGCTCATGTCGTCGACCTGTTCCCGCACCCGCACCCCGCTCTCAACTGGGGCGGCGAGGACCTGCTCACCGAGGTCCGTGCCCTCGACCCCACGGCCGTGGGCACGGCGGTCGCCGGTGAACCGGAGGATCCGGCCGCCCTGGTCGACGGGATGCTCACCCGCGAACGGCCCCTCGTCGTCGCCACCTGCGACGCCGGGCTCCACCCCTGGCAGGCCGCGCTGCGCGAGGCCCTCCTGGCCCGGCGGCCCGACGCGGTACGGGTGGACACCGGGCTGCCGGAGGGCGGTGCGCTGTGCTCCTACGGCCGGGGGCGGGTGAACCTGCGGGCGGTGGCGGAGCTGCTCACCGGAAGCTGATCAGGACGCTCGTACGACCTCCTCGGAACCTGATCCCGGAACCTGGTCAGGAAAGCCGTACGACTTCCTTGATCCCGCGCGCGGCCAAGTACCCCTCGTCCTCGGCCCGTTCGGACAGGACGACCGCCGGGCGCACCCCTTCCGTGCGCAACCGCATCCACTCCTCGAAGTACTCCCCGCCCGGGCCCGACACGGACCGGGTGCCCGGCGTGCAGTCCAGCACCAGGGCGGTGTCGCGGGGTCGGGGCGCGTGCGGCTTGGTGATCGCCTCCGCCAGCGCCTCGGCGATCGGCTTGGGGCGGCCGGCCGAGTCGAACAGGCCCAGCGTGTACTCGAGTTCGGGGAAGTCGGCGAGAGAGCGGTCCACGTCGTGGGAGCACCACCAGGTCACGCCCCACAATCCCTCGCAGTCGGCGGAGTTGCGGACCGTCGCGCGGGCGAACTCCGGGGCGTCGGCGGCCGGGATGTGCGGTTCGGGCGCGCCCGTCTCCTGGACCCACACCGGGCGTGCCGGGTCCTCGGCGTAGGCCTTCGCCAACTCGGTTCCGTACTCGGCGAGATGGCGTACCTGCGGGGAGCGGGGGCCGTAGCGGCGGGCGCAGTCGCCGGAGAACACCCAGGGGTGGACCGTGGTCAGATCGCCCTTGCGGGCCGAGGACTCGGGGGTGAAGGGGTGGTCGTCGCCGTACCAGGCGGCGTCGTACGCGGAGTGGGTGACCATGCCCCGCTCGCCGAGTCCGTCGCGGGCGGCGGCCAGGAGGGTGTCGAGGTAGTGGTCCACCTCGGCGGGGGTCACCGGATTGTGCTCGACCAGGTTGTTGAGCTCGTTGCCGAGCTGGAGGCCGAGCAGATGGGGGCGGCCGGCCAGGGCGCGGCCGAGGGTGCGGAGCAGCTCCGCCTGG
This sequence comes from Streptomyces sp. NPDC087859, assembly GCF_044742595.1. NCBI lineage: Bacteria > Bacillati > Actinomycetota > Actinomycetes > Kitasatosporales > Streptomycetaceae > Streptomyces > Streptomyces sp. NPDC087859. The sequence continues at coordinate 98,137 of NZ_JBIUUU010000018.1, forward strand.
GCCTCGATGGCGTCCGGGTCGGTGAAGACGTTGCGGTGGTGCCAGCTGCGGGTCCACTCCGGGTAGAAGTCGAAGCTCGACAGATGGCCCTGCACGCCGTCGACCAGGACGTCCAGGCCGGCCTCGCCCGCCAGGTCGACGAGTCGCACCAGCTGGTCGACGGCGGTGGTGCGGACGAGGGTCCGGTTGGGCTGGAGCAGGGGCCAGAGGTGGAAGACGCGGACGTGGTCGAGCCCCAGGCCGGCTATCTGCTCCAGGTCCTCGCGGGCGTGCGCCGGGTCGAAGTCCTGCCAGGCGTGGAACCAGCCGCGGCGGGGCGTGTAGTTGACGCCGAAGCGGAGCGTACGGATGGGATCCTCCTCGGGTTCGGTGCACGGCGGCTCTTGTTCTGCGCGAATGTATCAACCACCATAGTCAGTGATGGGCAATGATTTGAACCAGAACTTGGCAGACTCGGGCGACGCGCGGCACGACCTCGTCGTCGGACTCGACGCGGGCGGCACCCGCACCCGGGCGATGTGCGCGTCCGCCGCGGACGGCCGCCTGCTCGGCGAGGGCTCGGGAGGTCCGGGCAACGCCCTGACGGTCCCGGAGCCACAGCTCACCGACCATCTGGCCGAGGCGATCGCCGCGGCGGTGCCGGAGTCGGCGCGGGGCCGGGTCGTCGCCGTGGCGGGCGGGTTCGCGGGCGCGACGGGGACGTCGGCGGACGACCCCGGATACGTCCACGCCCGGTCCGCGCTCACCGGGGCCCTGCGACGGCTGGGCGTCCCGCCGGGGCCGGTCGCCCTCTGCAGCGACATCGAGGCCGCCTTCGCCTCCGCACCCGGCACCCCGGCCGACGGCCTCGCCCTGGTCGCCGGCACGGGTGCCGTCGCCATGCGTATCGCCGGGCGCCGGGCCACGACCACGGTGGACGGCGACGGCTGGCTGCTGGGTGACGACGGCAGCGGGTTCTGGATCGGGCGGAGCGCGGTGCGGGCGGCGTTGCGGATGGCGGACGGGCGGGGGCCGGGGACGGGGCTGGCGGTGCTGGTGGGGAGGGCTTTCGGGGTGCCGGACGGGGTGCTGCCGGGGGGTGGCGTGGTGCTGGGTGCGAGTGGGGCGCCGGGTGATGGGGGGCTGCTTGGCGTCGGCACGGTGCCGGACGGTGGCGTGACCCCGGACGGGCTCGGTGAGCCCGCGGGGCCGGGTGGCACCGGGGCGTCGGGTGGCGGGGGCGGCCCTTCGGCGGGCGGCGAAGCGGTCTCGTACGACGGTGGCGGCCCCGCCGTACCGGACTGGCCGCTCGCCCATCGCGAGGCCTACCGCGCGTACCTCCTCCCCGCCGTCATGACCGACCCCCCGATCCGGCTGGCCCGCCTGGCCCCGCTGGTCGTCGAGGCGGCCCGGGAGAAGGACACCGTGGCGGTGGGCATCCTCGACGAGGCCGCCGACCAACTGGCGGAAACCGTAGGGGCATTGGCACCCCGCCCGGGCGAACCGCTCGTCGCCACCGGCGGTCTGCTCGGCCCGGAGGGCCCCCTCACCGAACCCCTGACCGCCCGCCTCCACGCCCTCGGCCTGACCCTCGACTGGGTCGCCGACGGCTGCCGGGGTGCCGTGGCCCTGGCCCGGCTCGCACACGGGAGTGGTGGACGATGAAGGGCCCCTCGCCTCGCGCATACCCCTGCCCGCTCCGCGCAAGGTGGGGGTGGATGTTGAATCGGCCTGAGCTCGCTGGTGCGTTCGCTCGTTCCGCGCACGGTGGAGGTGGACTTTGAACCGGCCTCACCCCTCTGGTGCTCCTGCCCGCTCCGCGCAAGGTGAGTGGTGGATGTTGAATCGGCCTGAGCTCCCTGGTGCGCTCGCTCGCTCCGCGCAAGGTGGGGGGTGGACGTTGAATCGGCCTCAGCTCCCTGGTGCCCTCGCCCGCTCCGCGCACGGTGGAGGTGGACATTGAATCGGCCTCAGCTCCCTGGTGCCCTCGCCCGCCCCACGCACGGTGGAGGCGGCTGATGAGCGAGCCCCTCTACCGCGACCCCACCGCCCCCCTCGACGCCCGTGTCCATGACCTCCTCGTTCGTATGACCCTCCCCGAGAAGGTCGGCCAGCTCAACCAGCGCATGTACGGCTGGGACGCCTATCGCCTTAACCCCGACGGGAGTTACGAACTCACCGATGCCCTGTACGCCGAGACCGAGCGGTTCGCCGGACTCGGTGCGCTGTACGGGCTCCAGCGTGCCGACGCGTGGTCCGGCGTGGACCACGGGAACGGGCCCGGCGCCGAGGACGCCGCGGCTCTCGCCGAGCTGGTGCAGCGGCATGTCGTCGAGCGGAGCCGGCTCGGTATCCCCGTGCTGTTCGTCGAGGAGGTGCCGCACGGGCTCATGGCCCTCGACGGCACGGTCCTGCCCGTCAACCTGGCCGTCGGCGGCACCTGGGACCCTGAGCTGTACGAGCGGGCCGCCGCGCACGCCGCCGCCGAACTCCGCGCCAGGGGTGGCCATGTCGCCCTCGTCTCGGCCCTCGACATCGCCCGCGACCCCCGCTGGGGCCGCACCGAGGAGTGCTTCGGCGAGGACCCCCACCTCGCGGCGCGGCTCACCGAGGCGCTTGTGCGGGGCATGCAGGGCACCGAAAACGAGTACTTCGCCGCCGACAAGGCCCCCGTCGTCCTCAAGCACTTCGCCGGACAGGGCGCCACCGTCGGCGGCCGCAACTCCGCGGAGTCCGAACTCGGCCTGCGGGAACTGCACGAGATCCACCTCCCCGCCGCCCGTGCCGGCGTCCGGACCGGAGCGGCCGCGGTCATGGCCGCGTACAACGAGGTCGACGGCATGCCGTGCTCGGGGAATCGCGCCCTGCTGACCGAACTCCTGCGGGACGACTGGGAGTTCGACGGACTGGTCATGGCGGACGGCCTCGCCGTGGACCGGCTGGCCCGCATCACCGGGGACAAGGTCTCCGCGGGCGCCCTCGCCCTCAACTCCGGTATCGACCTGAGCCTCTGGGACGAAGGCTTCACACATCTCGGGGAGGCGGTCGAGCGGGGGCTGGTCGAGGAGCCGGTGCTCGACGCCGCCGTCGCCCGCGTCCTGCGGCTCAAGTTCCGGCTGGGACTGTTCGACGGACAGCGCACCACACCCCCTCCGCCGACCGGAGGCAGGGAGATCAGCAAGGAGCTCGCCCGGGCCGCCGTCACCCTCCTCGACAACAAAGGGATGCTGCCGATCCCGGACACCGTCTCCCGTATCGCCGTGATCGGGCCCCAATCCGCCACCACCGCACACCAGTCGGGCGACTACACCGCCCCACAGCGCCCCGGCACCGGCAGCAGCGTCCTCGACGGACTCCGCCGGCTCGCCCCGCCCGGCGTGGACATCCGCCACGCCCACGGCTGCGCCCTCACCGGCGACGACCTCTCCGGCATCCCCGAGGCCGTCGCCGCGGCCGCCGCCTCCGACGTGGCCGTGCTGGTGCTGGGCGGCAGCAGCGCACGCACCGCCGACACCGAGTTCGACGCCAACGGGGCCGCGCTCAGGGCGGTTTCGGAGATGACCTGCGGCGAGGGCGTCGACCTGGCCGATCTGCGGCTGGGCCCCGCCCAGTACCGGCTTCTGGACGCCGTCGTCGCAACGGGCACGCCCACGGCGGTCGTTCTGATCCAGGGCCGCCCGCATGTCGTCCCCGACACGGCCGGTGCGCTGCTCACGGCCTGGTACCCGGGCCCATGGGGCGGCGAGGCGATCGCCGAGGTGCTGCTCGGACTCGCGGAGCCCACCGGCAGGCTCCCCGTCTCCGTCCCGCGCTCCGCCGCCCAGCTGCCCGTCTACTACAACCACAAGGACACCGAGTACGGCGGATACGTCGACGAGAGCGCGGAGCCGCGCCACTCCTTCGGGCACGGACTGTCGTACACGAGCTTCGCGTACGGCACACCCCGGATCACCGACGGAACCGTGACCGTCGACGTCACCAACACGGGGGAGCGGTACGGGCGTTCGGTCGTGCAGGTCTATCTCCGGCGCCTCATCACGTCCACCTGGCCGCGCACCCTCGAACTGTGCGCGTTCCAGGGGGTCGGCCTGGCACCGGGCGAGCGTCGTACGGTCGTTCTCCCCCTCTTGACGGGGGAAGCCCGGACCGACTCCGCCGAGATCCGTGTCGCGGAGTCGGCCCGGGCGGCTTTGCGTGCCGTGCCGATCGTGCTGGACATGCGGGGCGTCAGAGCTTGACGGCCCCGGACGAGACGCCCTTGTAGAACCACCGCTGGGTGATCACGAACAGCACCAGCACCGGGATCACCGAGATGACGGACCCGGCCATGACCATCCGCTGGTCATAGCCGAACGACGAGCTCTGCAGCCGTGAAAGGCCCAGCGTCAGCGTCATGTTGCTCTCCGAGCGCAGCACGATCAGCGGCCAGAGGAAGTCGTCCCAGGCGCTGATGAAGGTGTTGATGACCACCACCAGGATCGCGCCCCACGCGGACGGCAGATACAGGTGCCGGAAGCGCTGCCACTCGTTCGCGCCGTCGAGCATGGCCGAGTCCTCGATCTCGCGCGGGACGGCGAGGAACGCGGCGCGCATCAGCAGGACGTTGATGGCGCCGACGAAGCCGGGCAGCCAGACGCCGGCCAAGCTGTCGACCAGGCCGAGGTCGCGGATGCTCAGGAACAGCGACACCATGATCGACTCGAAGGGGAACATCATGGAGGCGATCAGCACCACCCAAACCGCCTTGCGGCCCTTCCAGCCCGGCTTGGAGAGCATGTAGCCGGCCGTCGTGGAGAAGACCAGCTGGCTGGTGACCGACAGGGCGACCACGATCAGGCTGTTCTTGATGTACGAGGCCACCGGGACCTGTTCGAAGACCGTGCGGTAGGCGCGCAGGGTCGGGTCGTGCGGCAGGAGGGTGGCGTCGGCGCCGAAGACGTCCTCGCTCGTGCTCTTCAGGGAGGCCAGCAGCTGCCAGACCAACGGGCCCACGGTGAGGCCGAGCACGAGGAACAACAGCAGGTAGCGGACGACCAGTTCGCGCGGGCGGCCGTAGTCCCGCCAGCGTGGCAGCAGGCGCCGGCGCGTGGCCGGAACAGCGGTCGTCACGACTCGTCCTCCTTCGTCAGGCGCTGCGCCAGCAGGGTCAGCCCCAGCGTCAGCAGGAACAGGGCCACGCTGACGGCGGAGCCGTAACCGGCGTTGCCGGTGATGGGGTCCAGGCCGACGTCCCGGATGTAGAACGGCAGGGTGCGGTCGGCGCCGCCGGGGCCGCCGGTGGAGCTGCCGAGCATGTAGATCTCGGTGAACACCCTGAGCGATCCGATACCGGTGAGCGTGCCGACGAGCATCATGGCCTGCCGTACGCCGGGCACCGTGATGTGCCAGAAGCGGCGGACCGAGCCGGCGCCGTCCATGGCCGCCGCCTCGTGCAGTTCCTTCGGTACGTTCCCGAGCGCGGCCAGGTAGAAGACCATGTACCAGCCGAGGCCCTTCCACAGCGTCAGGCCCATCGCGGACAGCAGGATCAGCCACGGGTCGGACAGGAACGGGATCGCCGACCGGATCAAGTGGGCTTTCTCGAGCCAGGTGTTGACCAGTCCGTCGTCGGCGAGCAGCCACTGCCAGCTCAGACCGACGACCACGCTGGAGGCCAGCACCGGTGTGTAGAAGGCCGAGCGGAAGAAGCCGATGCCGGGGAGGTTCTTCTCCACCAGGACCGCCAGCATCAGCGGCAGCAGGACCATCAGCGGGACGACGATCACGGCGTACAGGATGCTGTTGCGCGTCGCCAGCCAGAAGTCGGAGTCGTCCAGCATCCGCGTGTAGTTGTCGAGCCCGACGAAACTCGCGGCGCCGCCCAGTGGCTTGGCGTCAGTGAACGACAGCAGGAGCGTGTTGAGGAACGGGAACACGCCGAACACCACGGCGCAGACGATCGCGGGGGCCGTCCACAGCCAGGGCAGCCACCAACGGCGGTACATCGCGGCCCCGTTGGCACCTGCTGCCGGGCCCGGCAGCAGGGCCCGGAGTCGGGAGGGCTTCGCGCCCGGCGCGGCGGGGGTGCGCTCCGCGCCGGACACGGACACCGGCTTCGTGATCTGAGCCGTCACGGTCAGCCCGCCTGCTTCAGCAGCTCGTCGGCCTTCTCCTGGGCGTCCTTCACCGCGTCCGCCGCGCTCTTTTTGCCCTGCATGGCCAGCTGCACCTGGGAGACGATCGCGTTCTGCACGGCCGGGGAGAGGTTGGTCTGGTTGGTGCTGGCCGTCTTCAGCTGGTCGGCGACGAGCTTGCGGGCCTGGGAGAACGGGTCGCTGCCGGTGGTGTTCTGGAAGAACGGGTCGCTCAGCGACTCCGTGGTCGTCGGGAAGATCACCACGGCCGGGTCCTTGCACCAGGCCGTCTGGTTCTCGGCGTTGGTGAGGAACTCCGCGAACGACAGTGCCGTGGACGCGTGCTTGCTGGTCGCGGCGACCGAGATGTACTGCGGGGCGCCGGCGGAGGCCCGGCCGAGCGCGTCGTAGGGCTGCTGGCCGACGGCCGTCTTGTCGTAGACCGACGGGCTGTTCTGCTTCACGAACCGCACGAAACTCGGGTTCGTCGAACCGTAGGCCACCTTGCCCTGGCTGTAGAGCGTGGATGGGTCGTTGCTGGAGGACAGCGAGTCCTTCGGCATCGCGCCCGCCTTGTAGAGCTTCGCCATCCACGCGACCCACTGGGTGGTGCGCGGGTCGTCGGCGAAGACGGCGGACTTGCCGTCGGCGGAGAGGACCTTGATGCCCATCTGGTCGAAGTCGGCGGGGATGCGCCAGATGGGGTTGGCCATCGTCGCGAAGTACTTGCCGTCGGAGGCCTTGGCGATCTTCTCGTAGTCGGCGAAGAGCCCGAAGATGCTCGTCGGCGGCTTCGCCGGGTCGATGCCCGCCTTCGCCAGCAGGTCCTTGTTGTACGTCAGGAGGACACCGCCGGTGTACCAGGGCAGCGTGGTGTGGATCGCCTTGCCGTCGGCGTCGTTGAAGGTGCCGGACTTCCAGAACGACGGGACGAAGGGCTTGGACGCGTCGGGGTCCTTGGTGCCGACGTCGAGCAGGTAGCCGGCCTTGGTGAGGGCTGTTGCCGTCGGCGCGTTGACGTTGATGACGTCCGCCAGCGTGCAGGCCTGGGCGTCGGCGACCGTGCGGCTGGTGAAGGTGTTGTCGCCGGGGTCGTCGATCCACTTGACCTTGGCGCCGGGGTGGGCCTTCTCGAAGTCGGCGATCACTCCGTTGAAGAAGTCCCCGAAGTCTTTCTTCAGATTCGTCGTCTGGAAGGTGATCGTGCCCTTGACGTCCCCGGTCAGCCTGCCCGACCCGACGTTGCCCTTGTCGACCTTGCAGCCGCCGGCCATGGCGTCCCCGTCGCCCGAACCGCCGCCCGACAGGCCGCAGCCGGCGGCGGTCAGCGACAGAACGGCGAGACAGGTCAAGGTGCGGGTCAGTCTCTGTGCGCGCATGTGATGGGCCCTCCTGCGACCGGGCGAGTCAGGGATGTGGCTGGTTCAATGAACCAACTTCGACTCCGATTGATGAAAAGGTGGACCAGAATTCATCGGAGGTCAATGCCTAGCCGTGTTGCTTTTCGGTTCCGTGGTGGTTCCGTGAGAGGTCAACGACCCGATCAGTGCCGGTGCTCGTGGTCCGGGTGCGAGGGATCGCCGGGGTGCTCGTAGCCCGGTGCGTACACGACGTCGGCCCGTGCCCGGTCCAGCCAGTCGAAGAAGGCGCGACGGCCTGCCGCCCGGCGCAGCTCGACGATGATGCCCTCGCGGACCTGGGCGTAGGGGAGGAGGTCCGACGTCTCGTGGAAGGGGTCCGCGCCGCGGGTCAGCTCCGCGGGGGTGAGGAAGCGGTCGCGGTTGCGGTCGTAGTAGTCGTACACCGCCTCCTCGGGGATCTGTTGCTCGCGTTCCAACTCGTCCAGCAGGGCGCGTGCGGCCGGGGAGTGGGCGAGGGCGACCGCGACGATGCTGCCCAGGTCGGCGACGTCGCGCTCCGCGGGGAGGGCCGTGATGGGTCGTTTCTCGGGTGCGGCGCCGTCGTGGCTGGTCGCGCAGTTCCCCGCGCCCCTGAGCGGGCCGCGCTGCGCGCAGGCCCGCCGGGCCAGTTCGTCGATCACTACGACCTGCGTCGCCCACCGCCGGCGTTGCCTTTCGGCCCGGGCCAGCGCTTCTGGCCGGGTCTCTCGGTCGCGGGCCGGGACGGTCTCCAGGAGAGCGTCCACGCGGTCCTTGGGCACCGGTCTGCCGAGCACCTGAGCCGCGTATTCGTCCGTCACGGCTTCACCTCCAGTTCCACGGCCTCCGTGTACGCCACGCAGCCGTGCCAGCCCACCTTCGCCATCAGCCAGTAGGAACCCGGTGGCACCGCCGAGCCGTCCACCTCGATCACGCAGTCGGCCTCCGCTCCGCCGGCCACGGTGAAGCCCTGGACGCCCGGTCCGACCCCGGGCCAGGTGCCCCAGGAGGACAGCGCCCAGAGGGTGCCGCTGATGGGGCCCCGGGTGGTGTTGCGCAGGGTGACGGGCACGTGGACGCGTTCGTCCCGTCGTACGACGACCCTGTCAACTCCCAGACATGACACGAGCGTCGGCCCTGTGTGTCCGTCCGGCACGTCCAGCGCCACCACGTCCTCGTACGTCTGCCTGCCGTACGACAGCTGTGCGGCCAGCCAGTGCCGGCCGGGTTCGGGATCGGGCGGCGGGGTCACCGTGACCTCGGTGAGGCTGAAGCCGCCGGGGCCGAGTGTGTACGGGAGTTCGGTGGGCTCGGTGGACCAGCCGGGAGGCGCCTCGAAGGTCACCGTGCCCGACACCGGAGCGTCGGTGAGCTCCGAGCCGATCCGGACGGTCGCCGTGACGGGGCCGGAGACGGTGAGCGTGGTGGGGGAGACGTATACGGCGACCGGCATGTTGCCGCGCGGGGCGGGGCCGGAGTTGTGGAGCCAGTAGCGGGTGTGGACGGGCTGGGCGGGCTCGGCGGCGGCGACTCCGGGGTCCGGCGGTGTCTCCAGGGCATCCGCGGGCGTGGCGAGGACGGTGGCCACCTCGAAGCCGTCCAGGTCGACCCGCAGCATCCCGTCCGTATCCGGTGCGAGGGGCTCCCCGGGCGTCTCCAGTACGTTGGCCCGGGCGCCCTCCGTCCACCCGCCGGGCCGCGCCAGACGCGCCCGCACCGGACGGCCGTTGACCTCGTGCACACGGACGACGACACCGCTGCCCGGGTCCGGCTGTGCCGTGCCGCCCCGGGCGAGCGGGGAGCCGGCCGGCTTCAGGGCGTCCAGCAACACCTCGCCCGCGGGCTCCAGTTGGAGCAGGGAGCTGTTCCGGGGCAGGAGCGCGTCCTTGGGCCGGGTCCGCAGCCGGGCGGTGAGCGGGCGGTTGAACTCGTGCCCGCGCTTGGGCAGTTGTCCCTCCCGCCAGTCGCCCTCGCCGGCGACGACGGCGTAGTCGAAGGTGTGCGACCAGCGCTGGAGCTGGAAGGCGGACCCGTCCGGGGCCGTGCGGCGCGGCGGGTCGACCCAGATGCCGGAGGGCCAGCCGGTGCAGGAGCGCATGAGGGACATGTGGAGGTCGCCGGACGAGGTGACCACACAGCCGGGCGTACCCCGGTTCAGGACCGAGAAGCTCCGGCCGTCCCAGGCGTCGCCTGGCGGCAGGGCCTCGCCGCCGCCCGCCGCGGTCGCCGTGACGGTGAAGTCGTCCAGGTCGGCGACGAGGGCGTCGACCGCCTTGGCGTCATCCTCGCCGCCCGCCACGACGAGCAGCGGCAGCCGCTCCAGGTCCCGCAGATCGGCGCCCGGCACCCACTCCTCCCGCAGCGAGGCGCGCGGCGCGACCCACACGGCCGCCACGTCCCCCTCGGCGAGCTGCCGCCGGAGTTCGCGCCCGGCGGCCGGGTCCCAGCCGAGGGCCTCGGCGACCACGGAGTTGCGGTCCGGGCCGCCGACGGCGATCCGGATGTCGGGAAGGTTGGAGTCGACCTCCAGGTCGCCGTAACGGGGCCCGCCCGCGATGGTCGAGGTCGCGGTGACCCCGGCGCGGACTAGGGCGGCGGCGAGCCCGGCGCCCAGCTCACCGGCCATGTCCCAGTCGGCGTAGATCAGTTCGGCGACCCCGATCGAGCGGTGCCCGAGGAGCGCGCCGGTGTCGTCGTGCACGGCGACCCGCGCGGTGGACCCCAGCCCGAACCAGGTGTTGGCCGGGTTGTCCAGCGTCCAGGGGAACTGCTCGCTGTCCACCTCCACGAACCCGAACCCGCGCCCGATCACCGCGTCCGCCACCTCGTGCACCGGCAGCCCGCCGCGCACGTCGGACGGCCAGCGCACCCGGATGAGCCGGTCGGCACCGTCGTACCCGTCGACGGTCGTGGAGACGTCCAGACGGTCGACGCCCTTCCACAGGGTCAGCCGCTGCGTATAGGTGAAGAGGCCGAGGTCGGCGCGGACCGTGACGCGCTGTCCGGCGGGGGAGTGCTCGACATCGATGTCCGCCCTGACATCCCCGCTGCGCGCGGCGGTTGTGCCGGTCGGCGTGAGGTGCCAGGGGCCCTCGCCGAAGCGTGGGTGCCTCGGGTACTCCTCCTGCACGACGAGTTCGTTGCCGATGTCGCCGGCGCGCAGCAGTTCCCGGGCCCCTTCCCGAAGGGCCCGCAGGCTGCTGACGCCGCCGCCGCGCGCGGGGTCGACGGTCAGCTCGTAGAACTCGTTGCGGATCGTGGCCCCTTCGGCCGGTGTCCACCCGGAGGCGGTGCCCCCGGCGAGCGGGACGGCCTTGAGGCCCAGTCCGGGCACGTCCGGTACGACGACGCTCAGCCGGCCGTCCTCCTCGCGCACGGCGGGCAGGGGGAGCCCGGTGCTCTCGTCGACCGGCAGGAGCCCCTCGTCCCGGACGTTCAGCACGTCCTTGCGCGTCCAGGTCGCGGAGTTGAAGACCACCAGGTCGGCGCCGTCGCCCGGCAGCGGGACGACCCGGTCCGCGAGGGCCTGCGTCGCGTCGGCGTGGACGGTCTCGGCGAGGTCGTACAACTCCCGCCAGCCGGTGAGGAGATCGATGTAGACCTGGTCCGACTCCGAACCGGTGATGGCGTCGTGATGGGCGCCGTAGACGAGTTGGCGCCACGCCTTGTCGAGCGCCGCGTCCGGGTAGGGGTGTCCGGTGGTGAGGGAGGCGAGGGTCGCCCAGGCCTCCGCGTCGGCGAGGAGGCTCTCGCCGTACCGCTGGGCCTGCTTGGTGTCGATGTAGGAGACGTCCTTGCCGGTGTAGACCGGGTTCATGTCCCGGGTCTGCGGGGAGGCCTTGCGGCCCTCCGCCGCCAGCTCCGCCCGTACGGCGGCGAAGAAGTCCCGGGGTATCGCGCTGATGAACCGGGGCCAGACGTAACGGGCGTTCCAGTCACGGTGGATGCCCATCACCCAGCGGCACGGCGGCGCGTAGTCCCCGCCGACGGGAAGCAGGACGTTACGCGTGAGCGCGACCTTCTTCAGGCCCTTGAACAGCTTGAGCGCGGCCTGTTCGGCCGCCGGCAGGGTGGGCGCGTTGTCGATCGCCCAGCCCGCGCCGTAGTGGTTGACCATGTACGCGGTGAGGATGCCGCGCCCCGAGGGGGCGATCCAGTCGAACTCGGCCGGGAACTGCATCCGTTGGGGATCCCGGGGCTCCTCGCCGAACACGGAGAGCGTCGGCCCCCACTGGTGGAAGGGCCCGCGCGCCCAGGAGCTGGAGGTGACCCCGGCGTCCGCCATCAGCCCGGGGAACTGCGGATCGTGCCCGAACGCGTCCAGCTGCCAGGCGGTCTCGGGCGACGCCCCCATGATCCCGCGCTGGTATCCGTCGCCGTACAGCGCGTTCCGTACGGTGGCCTCGGCGCCGGTGAGATTGGTGTTGGGCTCGTTGTAGGTGCCGCCCATGATCTCGACGCGGCCGGAGCGGATCAGCTGGCGCAGGAAGGCGCGCTCCTCCGGGAAGGCGTCCCAGTAAGGCTTGAGGTAGTCGACCTCCGCGAGCACGAAGGTGTACGCCGGGTCGCGTCGCGCGAGGTCGCAGTGGGCGCGCACCAGGCTCATCCCGGACTGGCCGCGCGAGTCGAAGGTGCGGGCCGGGAGGCCGGAGGCGGCCGGGTCGTCGGCGACGTCCCAGGTCTCGGTGTAGGCGGCCTGGGTGTTCCACCAGACGGGGTCGTAGTGGAAGTGACTGACCATGAACATGGTCCAGCCGGGCTCGGCGGCCGTGAACGGGGCGGTGTGCCGGTCGCTGAATTCACCGTCGACGGCGACGACCGTGATCTCGTCGCCCTCGCCGGTCACGGGTATCTCGGCGCGTGCGGTGCCGTCGTCGGCGGTGATGGCCAGCGTCTCCCCGACACTGCGGAGACCGCCCGGGCCCTCGGCCGTGAGACGGACCGTGCGGCCGGGAACGTGGCTGATCTCGGCGACCACCACCTGGTACGGCTGCTCGACGGTTCCGACGAAAAGCTCGGTCGACTCGACAGAGGTGACGCGCATGGGTCTCCTACGAGGATGCTCGGCGGAGCACCATCCTGGCACCGCAGGGATGGTTCAAACAACCATCTACGCGTGTTCTCGGTGAATCATCTATGCAATATCACTGCTGTCAGCGGGTGCGCCGACCCTTCGCCGAGTGCTGCGGCACGATGTGGTCGGTCAGCGCCAGGGAGGCGCTCGCGCGCTGGTAGGAGAGCTGCGCGACCCGGACGTAGAGGCAGTCGAGCAGCACCAGGACGGAGTGCCGGCCGCCGATGCCGGTGAGGAAGTTGGTCTCCGAGGCGGAGGAGACAAGCCGGATGTCGGCGGCCTTGGCGAGCGGCGAGCGCGGGTCGGAGGTGATCGCCACGGTGGTCGCGCCGCGCTCCTTGGCCAGCTCGAACGGCTCGATGGTCTCCCGGGTGGCCCCCGAGTGCGAGATGCCCACGGCGACGTCCGCCGGGGTGAGCAGGGCGGCGGACGTGACCGCGCCGTGCACCTCGGTCCAGCCCCGCACCGAGCAGCCGATGCGGAACAGCCGGGTCTCCGTCTCCAGCGCCACCGCCCCGCTGCCTCCGGTGCCGTAGAGGTCGATACGGCGGGCCCGGGCCATGGCCTGGGCCGCGCGCTCGATCGCGTCGAGGTCGATCCGCTCGATGGTCTGCTGGACGGCCCGCAGGTCGGCGTTGCCCACGACCTGCACGACCCGCTCCAGGCTGTCGTCCGGGGAGATGTCCGGGCCGATCTCGGCGGTGCCCCAGTCGGAGACCTCGCCCCGGCCGTGCTCCTTGGCCAGTTCGATCAGCAGATGCTGGTAGGAGTCCAGGCCGATGGCCCGGCAGAAGCGGGTCACCGTGGCCTGCGAGGTGCCGGTGCGGCGGCCCAGTTCGGCGGCCGAGCAGTGGGTGACGGCGGCCGGATCCTCCAGGATCAGCTCGCCGACCTTGCGCAGGGAGCCGGCCAGCCGGGGCAGCTCGGTGCGGATCAGTGTCGTGACGTCCGTCGGAGGCATGAGAAGAAGGTATCAGCCACCGTTCAGGCCACTCATTGAATACCAGGACCGGATTCACGGTGAGGTACGGGTGGGATCGGCACCGATGGGGAGGCGATTGAATGCAGTGGCCATCCTATGGTTTATTGATTCACCGATGGAGATGTATAGGGTGGTTCAATCCATCAGTGGGGAGTGAGTGCCGCGTGTCCGTCGAGTCCGTCAGCGCCCAGGGCTTCGCGCAGCAGAGCCTGGCCGTCCTTCAGCAGATCACCGAGTCCGCCCGCGCCGACGTGGCCCGCGCCGCGGAACTGATCGCCGACTGCGTACGCGCCGACGGCGTCATCCAGGCCTTCGGAACCGGCCACTCCCAGGCCATGGTCCTGGAAGTCGCGGGCCGGGCGGGCGGGTTGGTGCCCACGAACCGGCTGAGCATCGCCGACCTCGTCCTGTACGGCGGTGACGCCCCGTCCGTCCTCGACGACCCGCTCCTGGAGCGGCAGCCGGGCGTGGCCGCACGGCTGTACGAGCTCGCGGCCCCCCGCCCCCAGGATCTCTTCGTGATCATCTCCAACTCCGGCGTGAACAACGTCATCGTCGAGATGGCCCTCCACGCCAAGCAGCAGGGCCACAGGCTGCTCGCCATCACCTCCCTCTCCCACACCCGCGCGGTCCCGGCCGGCCACCCCAGCGGCAAGAAGCTCGCCGACCTCGCCGACGTCGTCCTCGACAACGCGGCCCCGCGCGGGGACGCGCTGCTGGAGCTGCCGGGTGGGGGTGCGGTGTGTGCGTTGTCGACGCTTACCGGAGTGATGCTGGTGCAGATGGCGGTGGCGGAGGCGTCGGCTGTGCTGCTTGCCGCGGGGGAGCGGCCGCCGGTGTATGTCTCGGCCAATGTGCCGGGGGGCTTCGAGGGGAATCTGGAGCTGGAGACGAAGTACGCGGGGCGGATCAGGCGTACGGCGAGTTGAGGAGGTTGCGGGGAAGCTGCGGGCCGGTGGGGGCTGGCCGCGCAGTTCCCCGCGCCCCTTGGGTGCGGAAGCCGGACGTTATTTCATCGGCACTGGTGTCAGGGCTACGGCCAATGGATAGGCGCCGGTCGTCAGGGGTGTCCCCGGGGTCCCGGTTGCCGTGTCGATCGGGATCAGCTTGTTTCCGTCGGCTGTCGTGACGTACGCCGTGCTGCCGCTCCAGTCCAGGCCCACGTCGAAGGCCGACCTGCCTACCGTGACCTTGGTGCCCGGGGCGCCGGTCACCGTGTCGACCGGCGTGACGTAGTCGCCGGTGCTGGGGCTGACCCACAGGGTCCGGCCGTCCGGTGACAGGCCGAGTCCGTACGCCTGGCCGGTGACCAGGAGGGTCGGTTCGGTGTCGTTCGTGGCGGTGTCGATCGGGGTCACCGTCGAGCCGCCGGAGTTGGACACGTAGACCGTCCTGCCGTCGGGTGCGGCGACGACGTTGAAGGGCCTCGGGCCCACCGGGATCGCGGTACCCGCCTTCGCGGTGGCGAGGTCGACCGGGCTGACCGTGTTGTCGTGGATGTTGGCCACGTACAGGGTCGTGCCGTCCGGCGTGATCGCCATGTTCTCGGGACCGTCGCCCACCGTGACCGGCGTACCCGCCACCAGGGTCGAGGTGTTCACCGGCTGGACCGTCCCGTCCGTGTAGTTGGCCACCCACAGCGTCCCGCCGCCCGGGGTGAGAGCGAGCCCGGCGGGGACGCGGCCCACGGCGACCGTGCCGCTGACCGAGCCGCTCGCCACGTCGATGACGCTGACGGTGTTCGAGCCCTGGTTGGCGGCGTAGGCGGTACGGCCGTCGGCGCTCACGACGACCTCGCCGGGGTTGTCGCCGACCGCGATGTTCTTGGACGTGCCGGTGGCCAGGTCGATCGAACTGACCGACGCGCCACTGAAGTTGGCGGTCAGCGCCTTCGACGAACCGATGTTCTCGGTGACCTGGACGGGGATCGCCCGGTCGAGGATGCCCGTGCCTGACACCACGACCGAGTGGACGCCTTCGGTGACCCCGGTCAGCGTGACGGTGGCCGAGGCGCGGCCCCCGGCCGGAACCGTCACGGTGCCCTGGTCCGGCGAGGCGGTGACACCGTCCGGAACGGCCAGTTTCCAGGTGACCGTGCGGGCCTCCTTGTCCGAGAAGTCGAGTGTCACCGTCTCGGAGGCGCCGGGCTTCAGGGAGAGCGAGCGCGGAGAGAAGACGGCGTCGACGCCCGGGTCGGGGGCGTTCTCCAGCATCGTCGTATAGAGGAACTGGTCCATCACACCTGGCGAGACCTGCTCGGGTATGGCGTCCAACTCCTTGCGTGCGTCCCGTAGTTCGGCCCAGTACTTCGACACCGCCGCCGCGTCGCCCCGCTTGTTGGCGAGCAGCAGGTCCACGGCCGTCCGCCCCGCGCTCCCGTACCGACCGAGCTTGTCCAGCCAGGCGGACGTCTCGTCCAGGAACCCCGGGTTGTCGAGGCGGGCGCGCAACTCGGCCGGTGTGGCGGCCATGTCGGTGAAGTACGAGCGCAGCGCGGCGGCGGCCCGGTCGAGCCCGCGGTCCTGTTCGTACGCCGTGCGGAAGTCGGCGATGAGCTCGGTCAGGGTGGGGGACTCGGTCGGGTCGAGCTGGGAGGAGTAGTTGTTCTCGGCGAAGATCCGCAGCCATCTGGCGGCGCCGGGACCGGCGAGGTCGCGTACCGAGGCGAGGAAGGCGGCCCGGGGATCGTAGGAGTCCGGGTTCCAGAGGTAGGCGGCCGAGGTGAACAGCGCGAGCCTGCTCGCCTCGCCCTGGACCATCGGGTTGGCGGTGACGCCGGTCGCCGCCTCGGCCACGTCGGCCTCCCGTCCCGTGTAGGGGCCGAGCAGGAGACGGCTGGTGACGTAGTCGTTGACCGGGTAGTTGTCCCAGATCAGGATCGGGTGGCCGAACACCTCACGGGCCTGCGCGACTTGCGCGGCGGTGATGGTCGGCGCGATCACTCCCGCGCCGGTCCACTCGACGACCACGGACGGGTCCAGCTTCTCGCGCAGGGCCGTCTTGTAGGGGGAGTCGGCGAGGTCGGAGTACTCGGTGGGGACCATCTCCAGGGGGTCGAGGCCGGTGTGGCCGGCCGAGAACGACTTCCACGCCTCGTTGAGGAGATGGGCCTGCGCCGTGCCCGCCGCGCCTCCGCCCGTGCCGAACTCCCGCTCGTCAGCGGGGCAGTTCCACTTGGTGTAGCTGATGTCGTCCAGTGGGACGGCGAAGGACCGCACCCCGATCGCGTACAGCGAGTCGAACTTGCGGGTGAGGGCCGCGATGTCGGACTCGGACGAGTAGCAGACCGACAGACCGGGGGAGAGGGCGTAGGTGAAGCGGACGTGGTTGGCGGCGGCGCGGTCGACCAGTTCCTCGAGCCGGGCCAGTTCCGCGGACGGGTACTCGTCCCGCCACCGGTCGCGCAGATAGGGGTCGTCCTTGGGGGAGTAGACGTACACGTTCTGCTTGGTGCGGCCGTAGAAGTCGAGCTGGCTCAGGCGCTCGGCATGCGTCCAGGGAGTGCCGTAGAAGCCCTCGACGACTCCGCGCAGCGCGGCGGTGGGCCAGTCGCGGATCCTGGTGTCGGGCAACTTGCCCGAGGTGCCGAGGAGTTGGCGCAGGGTCTGGGCGGCGTAGAAGGTGCCGGTCGCGTCGGATCCGGAGAGGGCGAGAAGGGTACGGCCGTCCCGGCGCCCGGACGCCAGGGTGTAACCGCCGGAAGGGAGTCCGGCCGGGGAGCGGGCGCCCAGGCGTTTCAGTGCGGCAGCGGTGCCGGGGCCGTCGAGGTAGACCGTGAAGGCGGCCGACGCGGGGGGCTTGTCGACCGTCACGATCCGGTCGGCGCCGGCCTCGCGCAGGGCGGACTCGACGACCTCGCGGGCCGAGGTGTCCGTGTCCGGGCCGACGACCTCCACGACCCGGTCGGGGACCGTGAACCGGCCGGGCCCGGTCTGCGTGCTCTGGGGTTTCGGCCAGACCTCGGGGGTGTGGTGCCGGGGTGCGGCCGACGCCGGTGAGAGGGACGGGGTGGTGAGACCGGCGGCCATCAGCAGCACGGCGGCCACCCCCGCCGATCTCCTGGAGAGTCTCGAACGCAAGGTGAATTCATCCACCGGCGGAGTCTATTGATGCTGATTGAATCATTCAATGATGCCACTGTCGGTAATCTTGACGGGCGGGATGTTACCGGTAACATTTCCTGTCGTGCTCCGAGAATCCCGTGCAGTCGAAGCGCCGGTGTTCAGCCCGGCCGCCGTCGTCGCCTCGTGCGTCGGCTTCGTTCTGATCGGTGCGCTCCAGGCCTTCTACGGGCCCGCCGTCCCCGCCTTCCGCGAGGAGTTCGGGCTGTCCCCGTCGGCCGCCGGGCTGGGGCTGAGCGCCCACTTCGTCGGTGGGGTGGCCGGAGTGCTGCTCTTCGACCGGTGGTTCGGGCGGATCGGCAACCGGCGGATCCTCGGCGCCTCGTACCTCCTTATGGCCGTCGGCGCGGCGGGCTTCGCGCTCGCCCCCGACTGGCCGCTCGCGCTCGCCGCCGCCCTGCTGGCCGGCCTCGGCTTCGGCGGTATCGACTACGGGCTCAACCAGCTGTTCGCCGTCGGCTTCGGACATCGCTCGACGGCGATGCTGAACATCCTCAACGCCCACTTCGGCATCGGCGCGATCCTCGGACCGGCCGTGATCGGCGCGGTCGGCGCCGAGCACTACCCGGCCGTCTTCCTCGCCTTCGCGCTCGTCGACCTGCCGCTGCTGTGGTGCCTGAAAGGCGTCCGGGACAAGGCGCCGCAGCCGTCCGGCACGGCACCCGGCTCCGATGGCGTCCTCGGCCGCAGCCTCGGCTCGGTGCTCGCCGTGTTCGTCGCGCTATACGTCCTGCACGTCGGCATCGAGGCCGGCGTCGGCGGCTGGGAGCCCACCCACCTGGAGACCGTCGGCTACGGCGCCGGGGTCGCCGCCACCGCCACCTCCGCGTACTGGCTGATGATGACCGTGGGCCGATTCCTGGCCGCGCCCCTCGCGCTGCGCTTCTCGGCGCAGACGATCATCACGGTCTCGTGCGCCGGAATGACGGTCTGTCTCCTTCTCGCGTCCATAACCGAGTTGGCGCCCTACGCCTATGCCGGCGTCGGTCTGTTCATCGCGCCGATCTTCCCCACCGGACTGCCCTGGCTCCACCGGGCCGCCCCGCGGGCCCGGCGGGCCGGAGCCCTGGTCATCGCGGCCTCGATGGCCGGCGGTGTGGTGGCCGGGCCGGCCCTCGGCAAGGTCATCGAGTGGTCCGGCATCAAGGCCGTACCGCTGCTGCTCGCAGGGGTCTCGGCGCTTTGCCTGGCCGCGACCCTGTGGCTGATCCGCAGTACTCCATCCCGCTCACATCGAAGGGGAACACCCGCATGCCCGCACTGACGACGACGACCGACGGTTTCCTGCTGCACGGCAGGCCGTTCCGCATCCTGTCCGGCGCCATGCACTACTTCCGCGTCCACCCCGACCAGTGGGCCGACCGGCTGCGCAAGGCCCGCCTGATGGGCCTCAACACCGTCGAGACCTATGTGCCGTGGAACTTCCACCAGCCCGATCCGCAGGGCGGGCTGGTCCTGGACGGCCTCCTCGACCTGCCCCGCTATCTGAGCCTCGCCAAGGAGGAGGGGCTGCACGTCCTGCTGCGGCCCGGCCCGTTCATCTGCGCCGAGTGGGACGGCGGCGGTCTGCCCGGCTGGCTCACCTCGGACCCGGACATCCGGCTGCGCAGCTCCGACCCCCGCTTCACCGGCGCCGTCGACCGCTACCTCGACCTGCTGCTGCCCCCGCTGCTGCCCCACATGGCCGAGGCGGGCGGTCCCGTCATCGCCGTCCAGGTGGAGAACGAGTACGGCGCCTACGGCGACGACGGCGCTTACCTGAAACACCTCGAACAGGCCTTCCGCACCAGGGGAGTCGAGGAGTTCCTCTTCACCTGCGACCAGGCCGACCCCGAGCACCTGGCCGCCGGCAGCCTTCCCGGGGTCCTGGCCGCCGGCACCTTCGGCGGACGGATCGACGCCGCGCTGGACCAGTACCGTGCGCACCGGCCCGAAGCCCCGCTGATGTGCGCGGAGTTCTGGATCGGCTGGTTCGACCACTGGGGCGGCCCGCACCACACCCGGGACGCGGCCGACGCCGCCGCCGACCTGGACCGGCTGCTCTCCGCGGGCGCCTCCGTCAACATCTACATGTTCCACGGCGGCACCAACTTCGGCTTCAGCAACGGCGCCAACCACAAGCACGCCTACGAACCCACCGTCACGTCCTACGACTACGACGCCCCGCTCACCGAGTCCGGCGACCCCGGCCCCAAGTACCACGCCTTCCGCGAGGTCATCGCCCGCCACGCGTCCGTCCCCGACGAGCCGGTCCTGGCCCCGGGCCCCAAACTCCCGCCGACCCCGGTCGAGTTGACCCAGCGCGCCGCCCTGCTCCCGCACGCCGGCACCCTCGCCGACCCGCTGCGCACCGAAGACCCCGCGATGATGGACGAGCTGGGCCTCAGCTCCGGATACGCGCTCTACCGGACCACCGTCCCCACGGCCGGCCAGGGCCTGCTGCACTTCGCGGGCGGCGTCGGCGACCGCGCTCAGGTCTTCCTGGACGGCGCCCCCGTCGGCGTACTCGAACGCCGCCACCACGACGAGGTCCTGCCCGTGCTCGTGCCCCGCCCCGGCGCCACGCTGGAGGTGCTCGTGGAGAACATGGGCGGCGTCAACTACGGCCCCCGCATCGGCGCCCCCAAGGGACTGCTCGGCCAGGTCTCCTTCAACGGCACCGTCCTGCGCGGCTGGGACAACCACCCGCTGCCCCTGACCGACCTCTCGGCCGTGCCCTTCACCCCGTCGGACGCCACCACGGACGCCGTACCCGCCTTCCACCGCGGCACCTTCGAGGTGGTGGAGCCGGCCGACGCCTTCCTCGCCCTGCCCGGCTGGACCAAGGGCCAGGCCTGGGTCAACGGCTTCCACCTCGGCCGCTACTGGAACCGCGGCCCCCAGCACACCCTGTACGTGCCCGCACCGGTCCTGCGCCCCGGCACCAACGAACTGGTCCTGTTCGAACTGCACGCCACCACCGGCACGACCGCCCGGCTCACCGACACCCCCGACCTCGGACCGGAGATCTCCTGATGCCCCACCATCTGCGCGTTCCCGCGCCCTCCGGCCCACCCCTCACCGGCCACCTGCCCTTCGCCGACGCGCCGGGCGTGCCCGACCCGATCGAGGTGACCAGCCGCTGTCTCACCCGCGGCGGCCGTCCCTGGTTCCCGGTCTCCGGAGAGTTCCACTACACCCGCTACCCGGCCGGGGAGTGGGAGGAGGAGCTCCTCAAGATGAAGGCCGGCGGTGTCACCGTCGTCGCCAGCTACGTCATCTGGATCCACCACGAGGAGATCGAGGGCCGCGTCCGCTTCGACGGCGACCGCGACCTGCGCCGCTTCGCCGAACTCTGCGCCCGCCACGGTCTGGACTTCATCCCCCGTATCGGCCCCTGGGTGCACGCCGAGGTCCGCAACGGCGGCCTGCCGGACTGGGTGTCGGCCCGCGACTGCGTGCCGCGCACCGACGACCCGGTCTATCTGGAGGCGGTCGGCGCCTGGTTCGAGGCCGTCGCCGAGCAGCTGCGGGGACTCGACCGGGCGCACGGCGGCCCGATCGTCGCCGTGCAGATCGAGAACGAGCTCTACGACCAGCCCGGCCACCTGCTCACGCTCAAGCGCATGGCCCAGCAGGCCGGACTGAGCGCCCCCCTGTGGACGTCGACCGCCTGGGGCGGTGTCCAACTCCCGCCCGACGAACTGCTTCCGCTGTACGGCGGCTACACCGAGACCTTCTGGACCGAGGCCGACGGCGGCTGGCCCGACACCTGCCGCAAGCACTTCTTCTTCACCCACCAACGCGACGACGAGGGCATCGGATCCGACCTGCGCCCGGTGCACGTCCGCGGCAGCGCCCCGGACACCGGCGCGGACCGATTCCCCTGGGCCACCTGCGAGTTGGGCGGCGGCATGGCGGTCTCCTACCACCGGCGCCCGCGCGTCGACGCCGCCGACATCGCCGCGCTCGGGCTCACCAAGATCGGGTGCGGCTCGGCGTGGCAGGGGTACTACATGTTCCACGGCGGCACGAATCCCGCGGGTGAACTGACCTCGCTCCAGGAGTCCCACGCCACCGGCTACCCGAACGACCTGCCTGTCCTGACGTACGACTTCCAGGCACCGCTCGGTGAGTACGGGCAGTACCGGGCCACGTACGACGAACTCCGGCTCCAGCACCTGCTGTTGGCCGACTTCGGGCAGGTGATCGCGCCGATGGAGTCGGTACTGCCCTCGACGCGGCCGCGGGGGCAGGACGACCGGGACACACTGCGCTGGGCCGTGCGCGGTGACGGCGGTTCGGGATTCCTGTTCGTCAACAACCACCAGCCCCACGAGCCGTTGCCGGATCACCCGGGGACCTCCTTCACGGTGGAGTTCTCCGAGGGCGGCCCGGTGAGCCTCCCGAGCGCTCCCGTGACCGTCCCCTCGGGGGCCACCTTCTGCTGGCCGCTGCGGCTCGACGTGGCCGGGCTGCGCGTGGAGTGGGCGACGGCGCAGCCGGTGTGCACCGTCCAGGACGGCGGTCGTACCGTGCTGGTGCTCGCCGCGGTGGCGGGGATCGCTCCCGAACTCGCCCTGGACGAGGGCACGGTGGGCTCACTGAGCACCCCGTCCGGGGAGGTCGCGCACACCGGCGGCCGGGTACTGGTCACCGGGCTGCGGCCCGGTACCGACGCCCTGGTCGAGGTGGAGACGGCGACGGGCGGCCGTGTCGGGCTGCTGGTGCTGGACGCGGCCACGGCACGGACCGCCTACCGGGGGGAGATGCGGGGTGCCGAGCGGCTGGTGCTGGCCGACGCCGGGGTGGTCTTCGACCGGGGTGAGGTACGGCTGCACAGCGCCGTGGAGCGGCCCTCGTACGCCGTGTTCCCCGCGCCGCCCGTCCGGAAGGGGGAGCCGGACGGGGTGTTCACCCGGTACACCCTGCCGGCGGACGGCACCGGTGCCGGGGCGGCGTCGGTCACGCTCCTCAGACCCGCCGGTTCCGCGCCCGAGCCCGCCACCGGGGTGCAGGGACGGGCCAGTGCGCCGGACGGCAAGTACTTCGACACGGCGGCCGCCGAGTACCGGGTCGACCTGCCGGACGAGCTGCCGCCGGGGACGCTGCTGCGTATCCACTGGACCGGGGACGTGGGGCGCGCCTACGTGGGGGACACCCTTGTCGCCGACCAGTTCTTCTCGGGGCGGGTGTGGGACATCGGGCTGGACCGGATCCCGGCGGGGCCGCTGCGGCTGCGGGTGCTTCCCGGTTCCGAGGGCGCCGACGTGTACGTTCCGCCGGAGGCCGGGGACGGCTGGGGGAGGGCGGATGTCGAGCGGGTGGAGCTGGTGACTGTGCGCCGTAGGACTGTGGGGTGACGTGACGGCCGCGAGCGCGTGGGGGCTGGTCGCGCCCACGCGGCGGTAGCCGCGGATCGACACAGCCCCGCGCCCCTGGGGGCACGGGCCGGGCCTGGACCTATGCTGGGGCCCACCCGCGCCCCCGAAGAGATGTTGAGGAAGCACCCGCGATGACCCCTCGCGCCGCCGACGCTCCCGCCCCCAAGGGGCGCAGCCGACGCAACTTCGCGGGTGCGCGGCCGGTCATGGACGACGTGGCGCGGCTGGCCGGGGTGTCCAAGCAGACCGTTTCACGGGTGCTGAACGACAACCCGGCCGTCCGTCCCGAGACGCGTGAAGTCGTGCAGGCCGCCATGCGGAGCCTCGGCTACCGGCCCAGCCGCAGTGCGCGGTCGCTGGCCAGCGGGCGGACGCGGATGCTCGGGGTCATCTCCTTCGACGCCGCCCGCTACGGGCCCGCCAGCACCCTGACCGCCATCAACACCGCCGCCCAGAAGGCCGGTTACCTGCTGAGCTCCATGGCCCTGGACGACACCGCCGATCACGCCACGGTCGCCGAGGCCGTGGACCGGCTGTCGGCCGAGGGGGCGGACGGTGTCATCGCCATCGCACCCCAGCACCGGGTGGGGCAGGCACTGGCCGACACCCACCTCGACACCCCGCTGGTGGTCCTGGAGAACGAGACCAGGGGCGGCACCCAGCTGGTCACCGCCGACTCCCGCAACGGCGCCCGCAAGGCCGTCGAGCACCTGCTGCGCCTCGGACACCCCACCGTGTGGCACATCGCCGGGCCCACCGGCTGGACCTCCGCCGACCAGCGCCTCATCAGCTGGCAGGACACCCTGCGGGCGGCGGGCGCCGAGGTGCCCGAGCTGCTCATCGGCGACTGGAGCGCGGACTCCGGGTACGAACTGGGCCGGCGGCTGGCCCGGCGTCCGGACGTCACCGCCGTGTTCGCCTCCAACGACCAGATGGCCCTCGGTCTGCTGCACGCCCTCCATGAGGCGGGGCGCCGGGTCCCCGAGGACGTGAGCGTCGTCGGGTACGACGACATCCCCGAGGCGGCCCATCTGCTGCCGCCGCTCACCACCGTCCGCACCGACTTCGCCGCGATCGGCAGGCGTTCGCTGCGGCTTCTGCTGGACCGGATCGACGGGCGGACCGAGGAGCGGGTCGAGCCGCTGATCCCCGTCGAGGTCATCGTCCGCCGCAGCTGCGGCCGACCGCCGCGCGGCTGACAGCCCGACTCATCTCTTCGACAGGCCCCTGATCGAACGGCGAGGACCACGGTCGAACATGGGGACGAAAGGTGTCTCCGGGGCACTTCAGGACTTTGTTGTGATCGGTATCACAAAGGGTCTAGGGTGACAAACGACTGGGAGGACTCCGCCGGGGGGGCGAGCCGAACGGCGGCGCGCCACCGGGTCCGTCGCCGGGTAGGGAAGTGATCCTGTTGTCCGTCGCCTGGGACGACATCGGCGGGCTCGTCGATGCCCACGAACGATTTCTGGCCGGTGCCCGAGTGGACGCGGACGTCCGGGGCTCCGTGCTCGACTCCTGGAAACGGTGCAGGTCCGTAGGGCTGGAACCGGACCGCCTCCAGGCCGCCTACGCGCCGGACCTCACCCTGGACGACCCGCTTCTGCACGCGGCCGAGCCGGTCCTGAAGAACCTCGCCACCTCGCTCTCCGAGGCCGGCATGACCATCGCGCTGTGCGACGGACAGGGCCGCATGGTCCAGCGGCTCGGCGGCGGACGACAGCTGTGCGACCGCCTCGACGAGGTGAACTTCGCCCCCGGCTTCGACGCCTCCGAACGGGTCGTGGGCACCAACGGCGTCGGCACCGCGCTCGCCGAACGCAACCCCGTCTACGTCGTCGGCCGTGAGCACTTCGCCGACTGCCTCCAGCCCTTCGCCTGCGCCGGCGCGCCCGTCCGCAACCCGCTCAGCGGACGCATCGAGGCCGTCCTCGACCTCACCTGTCTGCGCGACGAGGGCGACCCCGCCATGCTGCGGCTGGTCGGTGAGGCCGCCCGCGCCATCGAGGCGCGGATGCTGGAGGTGGCCACGGAACGCGAGCGGGCCCTCCTCGCCGCGTACCGCAGGGCCACCGCCCACGCGTCGGCACAGTGGCGGCAGCCGGGGCGCCCGGACGGGGACGAACTCGGCCCCGTCGACCGGGCCGTGCTGCGCGAGAAGGCCGAGGAACTCCTCGCCTCCCCGCACCGCACCCTCGACGAGGTGACCCTCTCCGGCGGCCGCACCGCCACCCTGCTGCGCCGTCAGGTCCGGGGCGCGGCGGGCGAGACGGGCGTCGTCGTCGAGGCCCGCATCGTCGGCAGCCCGCACGTGCGCCAGGTCTGCCTCAGCGCGCCGGCCGCCCCGGTCACCCCGGACCGGGCCCTCCCGCAGCCGGCCGTCCCGTCCGGGCCGGCGCCGGCCCCCTCCCCGGCACCGGCCCGGCCCGCGGTGAGATCCGCCGCGCTGCGGACGGTCGTACCGACACCCGCCGAAGTGCAGTGGGGCGCGCAGGGTGAGCCCCCGGTGTCCGCCGCGAGTGTCGGGGCGCTCCCGTCCGTCGCCACCGAGCGCGGCAGCGACGCCCCCGGTGTCGACGCCCGGCTCCTTCTCCTCGGTGAGCCCGGTGTCGGACGGCTGGCCCTGCTCGCGCGCCGCCGACTGGAGTTCCTGCACGACGCGGGCGTGCGGATCGGTACCACCCTCGACGTCACCCGCACCGCGGAGGAACTCGCGGAGGTGACCGTCCCCCGGTTCGCCGACTTCGTCGCCGTGGACCTGCCGGACGGGGTGCTGCTCGGCGAGGAGCCGGGGCCGCTGGGCGCGGACACCCCGCTGCGCCGGGTCGCCCTGGGCGCCGTACACGAGGAATCGCATCTGCACACGGTCGGCGACCTCGTCCGGTACCCCGCGTCCACTCCGCAGGCCCGCGGTCTGGAGGCGCGGCAGTCGATGCTCGAACCCGTGCGCGCCGCCGCCGGGGGCCGGCCGGACCACGATCCGGCCGCGGGCGAGCGGATCCTCGCGGCCGGCATCCACTCCCTGGTCACGGTGCCGCTGCGGGCCCGCGGCGAGACGCTCGGCCTGGTGAGCTTCTACCGAGCCGAGAAGACCGCCCCCTTCGAGGACGACGACCTCGCCCTCGCCCAGGAACTGGCCGGCCGCGCGGCGATCTGCATCGACAACGCCCGCCGCTACACCCGCGAGCACAACACCGCGCTCGCCCTCCAGCGCAGCCTGCTGCCGCGGGGCCGGTCCGAGCAGAGCGCCGTCGAGGTCGCCTACCGCTATCTGCCCGCCCAGGCCGGCGTCGGCGGCGACTGGTTCGACGTCATCCCGCTCTCCGGCGCGCGGGTCGCGCTCGTGGTCGGGGACGTCGTGGGCCACGGACTGCACGCGGCCGCCACGATGGGCCGGCTGCGCACCGCCGTCCACAACTTCTGCTCCCTCGACCTGCCGCCCGACGACCTCCTCACCCACCTCGACGACCTCGTCGGCCGCCTCGACCGCGGCGAGGGCTGGGCAGCGGAGAGCAGCCCGGACTCCGGGATCGTCGGGGCGACCTGTCTCTACGCCGTCTACGACCCGGTGTCCCGGCGCTGCACCCTGACCCGCGCCGGGCACCCGCTGCCCGCGGTCGTCGACCCCGACGGCACCGTGACCTTCGTCGACCTGCCGTCCGCGCCGCCGCTCGGGCTCGGCGGGATGCCCTTCGAGACCGTCGAGCTGGAGCTGGCGGAGGGCAGCCAACTGGTGCTCTACACCGACGGGTTGATCGAGGACCGGCACCGGGACATCGACGCCGGGATGCAGCGGCTGGGCGCCGTCCTCGCCCAGGCCGGGCGGCCGCCGGAGGAGACCTGCGAGGCGGTCCTGGACGCACTGCTGCCGGCCCGGCCGAGCGATGACGTGGCCCTGCTGGTGGCCCGTACGCACGCCCTGGACTCCGACCGGGTCGCCCAGTGGGACGTGCCCAGCGACCCGGCGGCCGTCTCCCGCTTCCGCGCGGCGGTCACCGAACAGCTCACGGCCTGGGGCCTGGAGGAGCTGTCGTTCACCGTCGAACTCGTCGCCAGCGAACTGGTCACCAACGCCATCCGGCACGCCACCGGCCCGGTCCGGCTCCGGCTGCTCCGCGACCGCGCCCTGATCTGCGAGGTCTCCGACGGCAGCAGTACCTCCCCGCGACTGCGCCGTGCGAAGAACGAGGACGAGGGCGGCCGCGGGCTGTTCCTCGTCGCCCAGCTCACCGAGCGGTGGGGGACGCGCCACACCCCCGAGGGGAAGATCATCTGGACGGAGCTGGCGTTGCCGTGACGGAACCGGTCACGGCCGGTCGAGCTCGAACCAGACGATCTTGCCGGTGCTCAGCCGGGACGCTCCCCAGTGCCGGGCCACCCTGTTCACCAGGTACAGGCCCCGCCCGCCCTCGTCCGTGGCCCGCGCCTGCCCGAGCACCGGGAGCCGGGGCTCGTCGTCGGTGACCTCGCAGCGCAGGACGTGGGTGCGCAGCAGCCGCACGGTGATGGGCCGGGACGCGTACCGCACGGCATTGGTGACGATCTCGCTGACCAGCAGCTCCGCGGAGTCGCTCAGCTCCTCCAGTCCCCAGCGGGACAGCGTGCGCCGGACCAGCCGGCGGGCCCGGCCGGGTGTCGCCTCCGACGGCTCCAGGAACCAGTACGCCACGTCGCTCGGCGCGATCCCCTCGAAGCGGGCGGCGAGCAGCGCGATGTCGTCGTCCCGGTCGCCAGGGCCGAGCATGTCGAGCACCTCGTCGCACAGCTCCTCCAGCGGTGGCGGACGCTCGGGGCCGGTCAGCCGCGCGGTCGCGGCGAGCTTCTCGCGCAGCTGCTCGATACCGGTCCACACGTCCCGCAGGCGTGACTCGACGAGCCCGTCCGTGTAGAGGAGCAGGGTGGCGTCGGCCGGGGCGTCCAGCTCCACGGCTTCGAAGGCGACGCCACCGACTCCGATGGGCGCGCCCGGGGGCACCCGCAGCACCTCGGTGCGGCCGCCCAGGTGCACCAGGATGGGCGGGGGGTGGCCGGCGTTGGCGATGGTGATGCGGTGCGCCACCGGGTCGTAGACGGCGTAGAGACAGGTCGCCATGCGGTCGGCGCCCAGGCGCTGGGCCTGCTCGTCCAGGTGGTGCAGCACCTCCTGCGGCGGCATGTCGAGACCGGCGAGCGTCTGGGCCGTCGTCCGCAGCTGGCCCATCACCGCGGCGGAGGTCATGGAGTGGCCCATGACATCGCCGACGACCAGCGCGACGCGGCTGCCCGGCAGGGGGATCGCGTCGTACCAGTCGCCGCCGACACGGGCGGTCTCGGCGGCCGGGAGATAGCGGGACGCCAGCCGGACGCCGGTCGGGCGGGGCAGGGTCTCGGGGAGCATGGCGCGCTGGAGTTCGTCGGCGATGTAGGCCTCACGGCCGTACAGGGCCGCCTTGTCGATGCCGAGGGCGCTGGGGGTGGCGAGCTGGGCGGCGAGCAGGAGGTCGTCCTGTGCGAAGGCGGGGCGTTCGGGGCTGCGCAGGAAGAGGGCGGCGCCGATGACGCGGCGGCGGCCGCGCAGCGGGGCGAGGATGGCGTGCTGTCCGGCGGGGGTGACCGACTCGCTGCCCTTGCCGAGGAGTTCGGGCAGGGCGGCCCGGGCCGCCGGAGAGTCGGTGAAGACGGGGCGTACGCCGCGCAGCACCTCGGCGAGCGCGCCACCGCCCGGCACGGTGCAGCGCTCGGCGACGAGCTCGTCCAGCGCCGGTGGCCTGGGCCGTGGGTCGTCCATGGGCCGGAGGCCGTCCTCCCCGTGCGGGATCCGGTCGGTCCGGTGCAGCCGCAGGACGAGCGGTTCGACGGGACGTTCGTCGCCGACCGGCAGCGGTTCGCGGAGGTACACGAGGATCGCGTCCGAGAAGGTCGGCACGCTGGCCCGGCACAGCCCGATCACGATCTCGTCCAGGTCGATACCGCGAGCGATCCGGCGGGTCGCCGCGCCGGCGAAGCGCAACCGGTCGCCCTCGCGGTGCATGGGTGTGGGGGTGGTTGTGGAGGTCGGGGACGGCGTGTGCGTCCCAGCGGTGGGGGGTGGTGAGGCGGCCGTGGAAAGTGAGGCGGCCGTGGAGGGTGCGGAGGCCGTGGGCGGTGAGTCAGCCGCGTCGGTCGAGGCGCTCGCGGAGGGTGAGGTGGTCGTCGGGGGTGAGGCTGCCGCCTCGCTCACGCCGAGTGCGGCCTGCGCCGAGAGCCGGCCGGCCGTCAGCACGTCGTCGGCGTCGAAGGCCTCGCGGTCGGGGCGGCGGAGGAACACGGCCGCGCCGAGCACGCCCCGCGCGTCGGACAGGGGGGCGAGGAGGACGCGATGCCCCTCCGGCAGAACGGGAGCCGGGCCCAGCAGTTCGCGAAGCGCCGGGTCGATCGCGGGGGAGATCCGGCTCAACGTCTCACCCGCACGCAGGACTTCGGCCAGGTCACCGGAGCGCGCCACCGAGGCGAGAGCCGGCACCGGTGCGCCGATAGCGTCGGCCAGGTCCTGTCCGCCTTCCAGGAACCGGCTCGCGGTCAGGTGGAGTTGGCCGGGGACCGTTTCCGGTTCGTACGAGGGACCGGGGCCGGGCGCGAGGTAGACGAGAACCGCGTCCGCGAAGTGCTCCACGCCCACCGCACAGAGTTCGTGGACGACCTCCGCACGGTCCTCGGCGCGGGCGATGCGGCGAACTGCCGTGGCAAGCAAACGTTGGGGATCGGACCGCATCGCCTCTCCGCGCAGGTGACCACGGGGGTTGCCTCCCAGGGCACGGACTCCACAGCCCGGCGACTGCCATCCTGGGGGAGCCCGGAAGATCTGTCCAGCCGTTCATGGAGAGCCGGGCCCGCCAACTTGGCTACCGCAAACGAGACTTGCCCGTCCGGTGACATTTCGCCGCCCGCGGGCCCGGCCCGGTCCGGTCAGCCGTCCGCCGCGCCGCCCTGCCCCAGCGGCAGTGACACCGTGAACACCGTCCGGCCCGGCTCGCTGCTCACCTCCACCGTGCCGCCGTGGGCCCATACCAGGGCGCGGGCCACCGCCAGGCCCAGGCCGCTGCCGCCGCGGTCGCGACTGCGGGCCTTGTCGACGCGGTAGAAGCGGTCGAAGACCTTCTCCTGGTCGGCGGGCGGGATACCGGGGCCCGCGTCCGTCACACGGACCAGGACCCGGGCGGAGACGACCGAGACCGCCACCGACACCGGGGTGCCGGCCGGAGTGTGCACGGCCGCGTTGGTGAGGAGGTTGTCCAGGACCTGGCGGATGCGGTGCGGGTCCAGGCGCAGCATCAAGGACCACGGGCCCTCCGTCAGCGTCAACGGGCGGTCCGGGTGCGCGGCGCGGAAGGCGTCGGCCGCGTCGTGGACCAGTTCCACCAGGTCCGTGTCCTTGGGCCGCAGCGGGGTGTCCACCTCGGCGGCGTCGAGCCGGGCGAGCATCAGCAGGTCGTCCAGCAGGACACCCATCCGGGCCGCCTCCGCGCGCAGTCTCGCCAGATGCCGGTCCCGCTCCTCGGGCTCGTTCGCGGCGGCGTACTGGAAGAGGTCCGCATAACCCCGTACGGACATCAGAGGCGTACGGAGTTCGTGCGAGGCGTCCGCGACGAACCGGCGCAGCCGCTGCTCGGCCTCCGCGCGCACCGCGAGCGAGTCGTCGATGTGCTCCAGCATCGTGTTGAACGCGGTGCGCAGCTCCTCGACCTCCGGGCCGCCGCCCTTGCGGTCCGCGCGCAGCGGCAGCCGGGCCTCCGGGTCGGTGAGGTTGTGCGAGGAGATGCCGTGTGCGGTGGTCGCCATGTCGCTCAGCGGTTTCAGGCCCTTGCGCAGCACCTTCCGCCCGAACAGCACCAGCGCCAGCAGCGCGAGGCCGAACGTGACGACCTGGATCGTGATCAGCTGCCCCACGGTCTCGTTGATCTCGTCCATGGGCGCCGCGCTGACCAGGACCACACCGGGCTCGACCTCACAGGCCCGCAGCCGGTAGTCGCCCGCGCCCCCGAGGTGTTCGGTGCGCAGCAGTTCGGTGCCGGCGGTGGTCTGCGCCTGTGCCAGGGACGTGAAGTCGTCGACGTCCTCCGGCAGGTCGGTGGCGTCCTCAGGGGTACGGAGCTCGGCGGTGCCGTCCTTCACGTCGTACACGGCGTAGTACCAGCGGTAGTACTTCTTGCCCGCCAGCGAGCCGTGGTCCGCGATGCTCTTGGACTGGGCGACCTGGGCGATCTGGAGCTGCTCGTTGAGCTGGGCCGACAGATAGTCCCGCATGTACGTGGTCAGCGCGGTGCCCACGACGCCGAACACCAGCAGCGCCAGCACGCCGAGGCCGAGCGCCAGCCGGGTGCCGAGCCGGAGCCTGCGATACGCCTGACGGAGCCGCCGGATCACTCCGCCGCCTGTCGGATCACATAGCCGAAGCCCCGGACGGTGTGGATCAGCGGATCACCCGTGTCGTCCAGCTTGCGGCGCAGCCGGCTGACGACCAGCTCGACGACGTTGGAACGGCCGCCGAAGCCGTACTCCCACACATGGTCGAGGATCTGCGCCTTGGTGAGCACGGTCGGTGACTTGCGCATGAGGTAGCGCAGCACCTCGTACTCGGTCGGGGTGAGCGTGAGCAGTCTGTCGCCGCGGCGCACCTCGCGGGTGTCCTCGTCCATCGTCAGATCGGCCACCCGCAGCACCGACCGCTGGAAGCCGGGCCCCGCGGAGCGCCGCAGCACGGTCCGCAGCCGGGCCATCAGCTCCTCCACCGCGAACGGCTTCACCAGATAGTCGTCGCCGCCCCGGGTCAGCCCCGCCACCCGGTCGGCGACCGCGTCCCGGGCGGTGAGGAACACCACGGGCACCATCGTGCCCGAGCTGCGCAACCGCTCCAGGACGCCGAAGCCGTCGATGTCGGGCAGCATGAGATCGAGGACCACGATGTCCGGACGGAACGACGCGGCACGGCTCAGCGCCTCCTCCCCGGAGTTCGCCGTCACCGCGTCCCAGCCCTCGTACCGGGCGACGGTCGCCACGAGGTCGGCGATGGGCGGGTCGTCGTCCACGACGAGGAGGCGTACTTTTTCCACCCGTTCATAGTGCGTCACGCGGGCCCCGACTCCAGGGCCGATGCTTCCTCGCGGCCACATCGATAACCACTTGAAAGTTGCACGACAGTAAATCGACAGGTCGCTCAGGCGAAGCTCGATAACCCAGGCCCCGATCAAGGAGCTCCGTCCGTGACGACGACCGTCAAACCGCCCACCGCGCCCCCCACGGCGATACGGCCCAAAGTGGTGGCCCGCACGGGCCTGTACGCCGTGATCGCCGCGAACGCGGCCGTGGTCGCCCTCTTCTTCGCCCAGGCCGGGTTCGCCTCCAACGCACTGATCGTGATCGGCCGGCTCGCCGGTCTCTACGGCGCCCTGTTCATGGCCTTCCAGCTGCTCCTGGTGGCCCGCCTGCCGTGGCTCGACCGCCGCATCGGCATGGACCGGCTGACCTCCTGGCACCGCTGGACCGGCTTCGGCATCCTGTGGACGCTCCTCGCGCACCTCGTGTTCATCGCCTTCGGCTACGCCGAGGGCACCGAGGTGGGCCCGATCGGCACGGTCGTCGACCTCGCCGAGACCACCGAGGGCGTGCTCCGCGCGCTCACCGCCTTCGCGATCATCCTCGTGGTGGGCTGTGTCTCGGCCCGCTACGCCCGCCGCCGGCTGGCCTACGAGACCTGGCACTTCATCCACCTCTACACCTACGTCGCGGTGCTGCTGGCCTTCACCCACCAGGTCGCGGTCGGTACGACCTTCACCTCGTCGAACGCCGCGAAGACGTACTGGTACGGACTGTGGACCGTCGCCCTCGGCTCGGTGGTCCTGGGCCGCATGGTGCTGCCGCTGTGGCGCAACCTGCGCCACCAGTTCCGTATCCAGGCCGTCGTCCCCGAGTCCGACAACGTCGTCTCGATCTATGTCACCGGCCGTGACCTGGACAAGCTGCCCGCCCAGGCCGGCCAGTTCTTCCTGTGGCGCTTCCTGACCAAGGACCGCTGGTGGCAGGCGAACCCCTTCTCCCTGTCGGCGGCCCCCGACGGCCGCACCCTGCGGCTCACCGCGAAGGTCGCCGGTGACGGCACCGCCGCCCTGCGCCACCTGAAGCCCGGCACGCGCGTCTTCGCCGAGGGCCCCTACGGCGCCTTCACCGCGCTGCACCGCACCCGCCCCGAGGCCGTCCTCATCGCCGGCGGCGTCGGCGTCACTCCGATCCGGGCGCTCCTGGAGGAGCTGCACGGCCACGCGGTCGTCATCTACCGCGTCGCCACCGACCGGGACGCCGTCCTGTACGAGGAGCTGCGGGAGCTCGCCCACGCCAAGGGCGCCGAGCTGCACCTGGTGACCGGCCCGCCGGTGCCCGACAAGCTGGCCCCGGCCGAGCTGCTCCGGCTGGTCCCCGACATCACCGACCGGGACGTCTTCCTGTGCGGACCGCCCCCGATGATGAACGCCGTGCTCGGCAGCCTCCGTGAGCTGAACGTGCCCAAGGCGCAGACCCACTTCGAGCGCTTCAGCCTGGCGGGATGAGGAAGAGATCGTGAAGCGAGCCATACCTGTAGTCGTCCTCAGCATCGCGGGCCTGGTCCCCATCTGGCGCTACGAGCCGTCCCTCGGCGGCAGCACGTCCACCACGGAGGCGGCCTCGACGCCGTCGGCGTCCTCCTCGGCCTCGTCATCGGGGTCGGGTTCGTCGTCGGGCACCGTCGTCAAGGGCACGACGGTCACCACCGAGAAGGGCCCTGTGCAGGTCCAGGTGACCTTCGAGGGCGACAGGATCACCGCGGTGAAGATGCTCCAGCAGCCGAATCACCCGCAGACGACGGCCGCGGTGCCGAAGCTGATCGCGGAGACGCTGGAGGCGCAGAGCGCGGACATCGACACGGTGTCCGGTGCGACGATCACCACCGAGGGCTACAAGGAGTCCCTCCAGGCCGCGATCGACGCGAACGCCGAGGCGGCCGCCGCCTCGCCCTCGCCGTCCGCCGCGGCCTCCACCGCCTCGGCGGCGCGGACCGTCGACGGCTCGGCGGTGAACACCGAGAAGGGCACCGTGCAGGTCCAGGTGACCTTCGACGGCGACAAGATCTCCGCGGTGAAGATGCTCCAGCAGCCGAACCACCCGCAGACGACGGCCGCGGTGCCGAAGCTGATCGCGGAGACGCTGGAGGCGCAGAGCGCGGACATCGACACGGTGTCCGGTGCGACGATCACCAGCGACGGCTACAAGGAGTCCCTCCAGGCCGCGATCGACGCGAAGGGCTGACCATGCACAGGGTCGAACACGTCATGGGGTTCCCGGTCTCGCTGCGGGTCGACGACGCGCACGTGGGCGAGGAGACCGCGGACGCCGTCTTCGCGTGGCTGCGCGAGGTCGACGCCCGGTTCAGCCCGTTCAAGCCCGACAGCGAGGTGTCGCGGCTGGGCCGGGGCGAGCTCGCCGAGGGGGCGGTGAGCGCGGACCTGCGGACCGTGCTCGACCTGTGCGAGCACTACCGGGTCGCGACGGCCGGCGCGTTCGACATACGGCTGCCGGGCCGGGGCCTCGACCCCTGCGCGGTGGTCAAGGGCTGGTCGGTGCAGCGCGCCGCCGAGCTCCTGACGGCGGCCGGCGCCCGGCGCTTCGTCCTCAACGCCGGCGGTGACGTGGTCGCCGCCGGCGGGCCCTGGCGGGTGGGCGTACGCCACCCCGAACACGCCGACCGACTGTGCACGGTCCTGGAGCTCACGGACGGCGCGGTCGCCACCTCCGCCCGCTACGAGCGCGGTGACCACATCATCGACGGCCGCACCGGCCGCCCGGCCACGGGCCTGCTCAGCCTCACAGTGGTGGCCGGGACCCTGACCGAGGCCGACTCGGTCGCCACGGCCGCCTTCGCCATGGGCGCCGAGGGCGTCGACTGGGCGGCGGGGCTGCCGGGCTGCGAGGTCTTCGCGGTGGACGCCGAGCGCCGGGTGCTGCGGACGCCGGGGTTCCCCACGGCACGGGAGCGGTCCACGGCGGCGTGAGATCGTGACGAAACCGGGTGCGGGGCGGGCGAGTTCGGTCCGCATGCCGTGGTGTTCCCGGCAGCCCCTCGTGTTCCCCACCAGGGGCGGTCGTGCGACCGGCTGACTAACCTGGCGCGGTGACCATCGAGTTGACGTTGCTGACGGCCGTGGCCCATCAGGGGCGGGAGATCACCGCGCCCCGGCTGCGGGGGCTGCTCGCGCTGCTGGCGGGGGAGTTGCGCACGGGGTGCGGTGCCGGGCGGCTCATGGCGGGGCTGTGGCCGGAGGAGCAGCCGGAGAATCCCGCGAAGGCGCTGCAGATCCTGGTCTCCCGGGCCCGGCGGCAGCTCGGCACCGAGGCCATCGCCAGCACCCCCACCGGATACCGGCTCACCCTGCGCGAGGACCAGGTCGACGCCTGCGCCGTCCTCCTGCACACCGCGGCCGCCACCGAGAAGTCCCGCGCCCAGGACCACGCGGGCGCCCTCGCCGAGGCCGAGGCCGGACTCGCGCTCTGGGACGGCGCCGAGGCGCCCGACGACGAGGCCGTTCCCGGCGACCCCCTGGGCGCGCTGCGCGCCGAACGCGCCACCGCCCACCACACCCTCGTCCGCTCCCGGGCCCTCGCCCTGGCCCGCACCGGCCGCCGCGAGGAAGCCGTCGGACCGCTCACCGCCCTGGCCGCCGCCCACCCGCGCGACGAGGAACTCCTCCTGGAGCTGATGCGCTGCCAGACGGCCACCGCAGGCGCCCCGGACGCGCTCGCGACGTACGACCGCCACCGCCGCCGCCTGCGCGACGAACTCGGCACCGACCCCGGCCCCGCCCTCCAGGAACTCCACCAGGAACTGCTGCGCGGCGAGGCACCCGTCGTCCGGCGCGGCGTACCGCACGAGCCGAACCCGCTGCTCGGCCG
Source organism: Streptomyces sp. NPDC087859 (assembly GCF_044742595.1). Taxonomy (NCBI): domain Bacteria; kingdom Bacillati; phylum Actinomycetota; class Actinomycetes; order Kitasatosporales; family Streptomycetaceae; genus Streptomyces; species Streptomyces sp. NPDC087859. The sequence goes on from NZ_JBIUUU010000018.1 coordinate 134,084, forward strand.
GGACGCCGACGTCGCCGAGGTGACCCGGCTGCTGCACGGCTCCCGGGTCACCTCGGTCGTCGGCCCCGGCGGCCTCGGCAAGACCCGCCTCGCGAGCGCCGTCGCCCGCGACGCCGGGCAGCGGATCGTGCACCTGGTGCCGCTCGCCGGCGTCCGGGAGGACTGCGACGTCGCCGCCGAGGTGGCCTCCGCCCTGGACGCCGCCGGGCCCGACCCGGTCACCGCCGTGGTCGGCGCCCTCGGTACCGGACCCGGCCTGCTCGTCCTGGACAACTGCGAACAGGTGGTGCGCGGCGTCGCCGACCTCGTGCAGGCCCTCGTGTCACGCACCCGGGACCTGCGGATCCTCACCACCAGCCGGGCCCCTCTCGGGCTGTCCTCGGAGACCGTCCACCCGCTGCCCGAGCTGGACCCGGCCACCACCGTCGAGCTGTTCACGCAGCGCGCCCGCGCCGCCCGCCCCGGCGTCGACCTGCCCGCCGACGCCGTGGCCACCCTGTGCCGCCGCCTCGACGGGCTGCCGCTCGCCGTCGAACTCGCCGCCGCCCGGGTCCGGGTGATGTCGGTCGCGGAGATAGCCCGGCGTCTGGAGGACCGGTTCACCCTGCTGCGGGGCGGCCCCCGGGACGCCCCGCAACGCCACCGCACCCTGCACGCCGTGGTCGACTGGAGCTGGAACCTCCTGGAGGAACCGGCACAGGCGGCGCTCCGCGCCCTGTCCGTCTTCCCGGCCGGGTTCACGGCCGAAGCGGCCGGTCAACTCGTCGACGACGCCTGGGAGTTCCTGGAGGACCTCGTCGACCAGTCCCTGCTGAAGGTCACCGACACACCGTACGGTGCGCGCTTCAGCATGCTGGAGACGGTCCGCGAGTTCGCCGCCGTGGACCGCGAGGACGCGGTCACCGACCGATTCCTGCACTGGGCACGGGAGTTCGGCGCCTCCTATCACGACGCTCCCTTCGGCACCGACCCGTTCGCCTCCTGGCAGCTGATCCGCGCCGAGCAGGACAACCTCGTCCAGGCGCTGCGGCTCGCGCTCGCCCGTGCGGACCTCGCCACCGTCGCCACGGTCACCGCCGTCCTCGGCGCCCTGTGGAGCACGGAGACCAACTTCCTGCGGATGATCACCCTCCTGGAGGACACCGCCCGGCCCCTGTCCCACTACCGGCCCACCGCCGAGTACGTCGAACCGACCCGCACCGCGGCCACGCTGCTGACCGCCAACCTGTTCCTGGGCGTCGGCCCGGGCGCCGTGCGCACCCTGGTCACCCTGCGCCGGCTGCCGCCCGCCGAGCCGGACTCGATGGTGCGGGCCATCGCGGCGGTGCTGTGCGCTTCCCCCACGTGCTCGCGGACCACGAGGAGCTGGACGGTCTGTGCCGCAGCGACAAGCCGCTGCTCGCGGGCGTGGCCAACTACGTCGCCAGCTACGTGTGGGAGAGCGAGCACCGGCCGGACCTCGCCCTGGCCGCCGCCCGCCGCATGGTCGAGGCGCTCGGCGACGGGGACATCCCGGTGCTGCGGATCTGGCCCGCCTCCCGGCTCGCCGAACTCTGTCTCCAGACCGAGCGCGGCGGCGAGGCACTGGTGCACATGCGGGCCGCGCTGGACGCCCTGGAGAACCTGGGCGAGTGGAGCGACACCATCGGTATGCGGTGGGGTCTGATGCTCGCCAACCTCCAGACCGGCGACCTCGACGCGGCCGAGCACTGGCTGGAGGAGGCGCTGCGCCACGAGCCGGAGTCCACCGCCCCGGACGCCTTCACCCCCGACCTGGGCGCCCGCGCCGAGATGGCGCTGGCCCGCGGCGACGTCGAGACCGGGCTCGGGCTGTGGCGCCGGGCCGTGGAGCGCCTGGAGCACGCGGCGAGCCCGGCCCCCGGCGAGGAACTCGTCATCCAGGGCTGGGTGCTGGAGCTCCAGTGCGCCGCCCTCACCGCCCACGCCCGGCATGGCCGCACCCACCTCGTCGCGCCCCTCGCCGCCGCGCTGCCTGACCGCCTCACCACCCTGCTGACCCGCCCGGCGGCCACCCCGCGGTATGTGACCGTCGACTTCCCGGTGTGCGGCGCCCTGCTGCTCGCCCTGGGCACGATCGCCCTGGCCGACGGCGACGGCGCGCGCGGGGCCCGGCTGACCGCCCTCGCCGAACGCTTCCGGGTGCTGCGCAACTTCCAGCCCACGATGTCCTCGGCACTCGCCCGCGAGGCCGCCCGGAACGCCGACAGAGCGGCCTACGAGGACGCGGTGACCACCTATGCCGCCCTGGACCCGCGGGGGCTCAGGGAGGCCGCCCTGGGGCTGGTGCGGGTCACAGTCTGACCGGCAGGCCCAGCAGGTGGAAGCCGTCGCCGGGCCAGTGACCGAACAGCACGTCGGCGCGGTCCACCGCCAACTCCGGTGCCGCCGGCCGCCGTACGACGAGCTGCTCCAGCACCACGCCCGTCACCAGCCGGCCGAGCGCCGCGCCGATGCAGTAGTGCGGGCCGTGGCCGAAGGCCAGATGGCCGTCGCCGCGCCCGAACTCCCGGGTCACGTCGAGGCGTTCGGGGTGGTCGTAGGCGGCCGGGTCGTGGTCGGCGGCGAACAGGGCGACCGTCACCGCCTCGCCCTTCCTCAGCCGGGTGCCGGCGAACACGAACTCCTCGGTGGCGTAGAGCGTGGCGCCCATGCGGACCAGCGTGACGTGGCGCAGCAGCTCGGGCACCGCCCGGCCGAGCAACTCCGGTTCGCCACGCAGGAGTTGAAGCTGCTCGGGGTGGTCGAGGAGGGCGAGGACGGCATGGGCGAGGAAGAGGGCGGGCGGGGTGATGCCGGTGTTGATGAGGAGGAAGAAGACGGTGACGATCTCGTCGTCGGTCATGCCGCCGTCCGCCAGCAGCGCCGACACCAGGTCGTCGGCGGGCTCGGCGCGGCGCCGGGCCACCAGGTCCTTCGTGTACGCGACGATCCCGCCGAGCCCGTCCAGGACGCCGCTGCCGTCGCCGTACGCGAAGTCCCGGATCCAGCCGCACACCCTGTCCCGGTCGGCCGCGTCCACGCCGACCAGCTCGCAGATCAGGGCCGTGCTGAGCGGATAGGCGAACTCGCCCAGCAGATCGGCCCGTTCGCGTCCGGCGAGGGCGTCGGCCAGCTCCTGCGCGGTCTTCTCCACGAAGGGGCGCAGCGCGGCCACCCGGCGGGCGGTGAAGGCGCGGGTGAGCGGCGTACGGCGACGGGTGTGCTCGTCGCCGTCGAAGAGGGCCAGATGTCCGGAGAGGTACGGCACGTACTCCTCGGGGAGGCCCTCCAGGCCCGATGCCAGCAACTCGGCCTGCGGATCCGGCATGTCGGAGTCGGCGACCGTAGACCGGTCCCGGACCAGCCGGGGTTCGGTGAGCGCGGCCGTCACGTCCTTGTGGCGGGTGACGAGCCGTACCGGCGTGCTCAGGCCGGGGAGGACGACATGGCCGAGGCCGGGGCGGGAGCGGAGGTCCGCGTAGGCGCCGAGGGGGTTCTGGACGAGGTCGGGCGTGAGGTGGAGGGTCATGGCGGGGAGTGTGCGGGGGACCGCCTTCAGCGTGGTTTCAGCGCGGTTTCAGCGCGTACGGGGGACGGGCCACCGGCAGGGGAGTCCGGTGGCCCGTCCAGCGGGGAGAGCGGTCAGCTGACGTCGGAGGCGTCCAGGCGGTAGAGGCCGCTGTAGTCGGGGACCGCCGTGCCGTTCTTCTTGACCCAGGTGGAGATCTCGGTGTTCGAGGAACCCTGGCCGCTGTCGCTGATCACGATGTAGTGCAGCTTGCCCGCCTTCACCAGGCTCTTGAGCTTGGCGAGCGTCATCGCGTCGTCGCTGCCGGACCACCCGCCCATCGAGATGACCGGCTCCCCGGACTCCAGGATGATCGAGGAGGCCGTCTGGTCGGTGGCCACCGCGACCAGCCAGGTGGCACCGTCCTGGTTCTTCTTCAGATACGTGATCATCGCGGACGAGACCTGCGTGCCGCCGCCCATGCCTCCGGCGGATCCACCGGTCCGGGACGCGCTGCCGGCCTCGGTGCCGCCGCTTTCCGTGCCGGACGACGGCTGCCCCGCGGACTGCCCGTCCGAACCGCTCTGACCGGTGCTGCCGCCAGGGCCGCCGCTGGGACGCTGGCCGCCGCCCATGCCGCCGCCACCGCCCATGCCGCCACCGGTGCTCGGGCCTGCCGTCGGGTTGGTGCCGTTCGTGCTGGAAGCGGCCGCCGACACCGAGTACGCCGCGGGACCGGCCAGCAGGGCGACCACGGCCGTCAGCGCCGCGATCCCGGTCAGCCGCTGCCGCCCGGTGAACCGCCCGAGCAGCAGACCGATGACCGCGACCGCACCGGCCACGCCGGCCACGACCTCCGCCACCGTGTACAGCGTCCCGGAACCCGACACCCGCTGGAGCAACACGACCGCCCACACCGTGCTCACCGCGACCGCGGCCGGCAGCACCCAGCCCCACTTCGCCGCCGAACCCTCCACGAAGGCCCGGTACAGCTGCACCGCGCCGATACCGGCCAGCGCCGCGACACCGGGTGCCATGGCGGTGACGTAGTACGGGTGGAACGTGCCCTCGGCGAGCGCGAACGTCAGATAGTGCAGGACGAACCAGCCGCCCCACAGCAGCAGCGCCGCCCGCCTGGCGTCGGTCCGCGGCGCCCGGCCCCGCAGCACCAGCCCGCCGACGAGGGCGATCAGCGCGAACGGGATCAGCCAGGAGATCTGGCCGCCCATGATGCTGTTGAACAACCGGTACAGGCCCGCCTCGCCGCCGAAGCTCGCCCCGTTGCCCTGCGAGCCCACCGACGAACTCGCCCCGAAGATCCGGCCGAAGCCGTTGTAGCCGATGACGAGGTCCCAGACCGTGTTGTCCGTGGAGCCACCGATGTAGGGGCGGGAGGAGGCGGGAATGAGATCGACGACCACCATCCACCACGCCGAACCGGCCACCAGGGCGGCCGTGCCGACGGCGAGATTGCGGACACGGCGGCCCAGCGGCGCGTTCGCGGCCCACAGATAGACCAGGAAGAACGCCGGCAGCACCACGTACGCCTGCATCATCTTCGTGTTGAACGCGAAACCGATCGCGACCCCGGACCACACCAGCGGCATCAGCCGGCCCGTGCGCACGGCCCTCATCAGGGCGGCCGCCCCGAGCAGCATCAGGAAGACGAGGACCGGGTCCGGGTTGGTGTCCCGGTTGATGGCGACGGTGATCGGGGTCAGCGTCAGCGTCAGCGCGGCGATCGTCGCCGCCACCGCGCCGAAGTCCCGCTTCACCATGCGGTACAGCAGGGCCACCGACCCGGTGCCGAGCGCCACCATCGGCAGCGCCAACTGCCAGGTGCCGTAGCCGAGAACGCGGGCCGAGAGCCCCATCACCCACAGGGCGAACGGCGGTTTGTCGACGGTGATGAAGCTGCCGGAGTCCAACGCGCCGAAGAAGAAGGCCTTCCAGCTCTTGGTGCCGGAGTAGACGGCCGCGTTGTAGAAGGTGTTGCCGGTGACCGATGACAGGTTCCAGGCGTACAGGGCCGTGGCCAGCACCAGGATCGCCCACAGGGCGGGCCGGGCCCAGCGGGGGTCCTCGGGGGCGCCGGTGAACAGCCCGCGCACACGGCCGCGCGCGGCGGGCGGCTCGGCCCGGTGCCGGGCCTCGTGGACGGGCGGCGGGGCGAGAGTCGTCATGACGCGTACTCCAGGTGGTCCGGGGCGATGTGCGGGGCGGGCGCCCTGGCAGTGACGATCGGGGCGGTGCCTGGGGGAACCCTGAGCCGTCGCTGAGGGAACAGTGAGAATCAGCGGACTCACAGGTTGCTCATGGAAGACCCACGCCCGAGCCCAAGGCTCGCCTCCGGAAAGGCAGTTCAGATGGGCTGCGGCTCGAAGTCGGAGTCCGGGGGATCGTCGGCCGCCGTCGTCAGGGCCCGCGTGCACGCCAGCAGCAGCGGATGCCCCTCGTCGACGACCTGCCGGGCCCGCCGCAGGGTGTCCTCGCGCAGCCCGGCGGCCTCCTCCTGCCGGCCCGAGAGATGGCGCACCGCCGCCACGTTCAGGGCACAGCCCAAGGACCAGGGATGGTCGGCGCCCACCGCGGTCCGCATCCCGCGCAGCGCCTGCTCGATCAGACTCCGGGCGTCGTCGTGGTTGCCCAGGCGCCAGTACACCAACCCCAGATTGCCCAGCACGCCCAGCGTGTTCGGATGGTCGTCACCGAGCAGATGCCGGTAGTCCTCGCAGACCTGGAGCGTGAGATCGGCGGACTCGACCGGGTCACCGTGGGAGCGCAGGAAGGACGCGCGGTCCGACTGGATCATCAACGTCATCGGATGCCGTGCGCCCTGCAACTGCCGGCACTGCTCCACAAGACCGCGCAACAAATCACCGGCGCTCTCGTAGTCGCCCGAACGGCGCAGGCACAGAGCCTGGTTGTGCAGGGCCAGCAAGGTCTGGGTGTGGTACTCGCCCATGGTCTCGCGGTGCAGCCGGGTGTTGGTGTCCTGAAGCGCCGCGGCCTCCTGGTGGCGTCCCAGGAGCCTGAGCGAACGGGCGTAGGTGAGACCGGTGAGCAGGGTCAGCCGATGGTTGCGGGGCAGCAACCGCTCCCGCAGGGCCAGCAGTTCGCGGTGGACGGCGGCCGCCTCCAGATAGCGGCCCAGCAGCCCGAGGGCCACCCCGAGATTGTGCAGCGACCCCTGGGTGTGCGGCGCCTCCGGGCCCTCCAAAGCGTCGTACGCGCGCCACACCCGGTCGCAGAGCTGGTGCGCCTCCTCGAACAGGCCCAGCGCCATCAAGGTCCCGCCGAGCCCGACCTGGGCCCGCAGCAGGTCCGCGTCGTCGGCCGCCCGCTCGTACTCCAGCTGTTCCACGACGGCCCGCCCGACGGCCTCCGCCTCCCGGTAACGCCCGCAGCGCCGCAGCATGTTGGCGTGCTGGTGGACCAGGACCAGCATCGACGGATGGGTCGGCGGCAGCCGTACCCGCCAGCGCGCCAGCACCTGTTCGCACAGCGTGAGCCCGGTGCTCTCCTCGTCCCGCAGCCGCAGGTACTCGATGCAGTTCAGGACGAGTTCGCGCACCGAGTCCTCGGCACTCTCCAGCGCGCCGGACGGATACAGATGCGGCAGCAGTCCGGCGTACGTCGGCCAGGCGCGCACGTCCGAGGGGCGCTGCGGATCGGCCGAGACCAGCACCCGGCAGGCGACCGCGGACAGTTCGTCCCGGTCGGCGGGGGAGAGCGTACGGCGCAGGAAGCGGTGGTAGAGGCGGTGCATCTCCACGCTGTCGACATAGGTCTCGCCGTCCGAGGTCTGCACGAAGTCCCTGCGGACGGCGGTGGACTCGGCCAGCCGGGCCAGCGCGTTCTGCCAGCGCACCGGGTCGGCGGCCAGCTCCGCCAGATGGGGCGGCAGATCGCCGGGGCGGGCGTGCTGGAGCTGGCGCACCGGGATCGAGCCGGGCGAGAACATGGCGAACAGGCGCAGCAGTTCCGTCGTCTTGGGGTTGTCCTGCTCGAGGGAGTCGAGGGTGATGGCCCAGCTGGTCCGGAAGCCGATCGGGTAGTCGGAGGAGACCTGGATGCCGATGACGTCCGCGTCGGCCCCGCGCAGCCGGGCGATGTAATCGGCGGCCGGCACCGGGCTGTTGGCCTCCAGCCAGGCCGCGGTCTGCCCGAGCAGCAGCGGGAAGTCCTCCACCGCCTCGGCGAGTTGATCGGCCTCCTCCTCGGTGAGCCGCTCCACGTGCCGACGGGCGTAGCTGACGCTCTCCGCCCGGGTGAACCGGTCCACCTGGATCTCCGCGACCCCGCCCGAGGCCGCCCAGCCGCGGGTGAGGGTGGTGATCGCGACATGGCCGCCGCTCTCGGGGAGCAGGTCGTCGACCTGTTCCATGTCGTCGGCGCTGTCCACGATGAGCAGCCAGCGCCTGCGACCGGTGCGCAAGGCCTCCCGCACCGCGCGCACCCGCTCGCCCAGCGCCCGGGCGTCGGTGAGTTGGAGCCGGTCGGCGAGGTCGGCGAACTGCTGGCGGGCGGTGGCCCGGAAACTCGCGCTGATCCACCAGACCACGTCGTACTCGTTGGCGAACCGGTGCGCGTACTCGATCACGATCTGGCTCTTGCCCACCCCCGAGATCCCGCGCAGCGCCACCCGCGCCCCGGCCGGACCGCCGCTCTCGAACAGGGCGCGCAGCTCCTCCAGGACCGGATCGCGGCCCGTGAAGCGGAAGTTGCGGCGCGGCACGTTCCACACGGCAGGCGGCGCGTCCGGGAAGCGCGGCGCGACGGGGACGTCCTCCTCGGCGTCCGGCTCGGTGTGCTCCAGACCGAGCGCCGCCAGCAGCCGGCGCAGCGCCTCCGCCGGGTCCAGGTCCCTGAGGGCGGGCGGGCCCAGTACGGCGGCCGCGGCGGGCAGGGCACGGGTGGACAGGTCGACCGCCGCGAACCGGTCGAGACGCGGGGCGACCACGTCGGCCAGCGCCCCGGCCCACTCGGCCTCGGTGCGGTGGCCGAGCCGCAGATACCCCTCGTCCAGGAGCAGCAGAATGCGGCCCGGGGCACCGAGCAGCTCGCTCAGCAGCCAGTCCAGCGGCACCCCGGGGGGCGGGTCCCAGCGCAGCAGGTCGGTACGGCAGCCGTGCCGCGCCAGCTGGTGCGCGGTCCAGGTGGCCCAGGCACGGTGACTGCCCGCGTAGCTGATGGTGACGTGCTCGGGGGACCAGGAGTCGGAGGGGCGGGGGGCGGGGAGCGTGCCGGGGCGGGTGGCGGGGCGGCCGTTCGCCGAGGGCACCACGATCTGTCCCGGTCCCGTGGGCACCGCCCCGGCGACGATCTCGCTGGGCAGCTCGACCGTACGGACCGGCACCCCCCAGCGGTTGGTGATCGTGAGCCAGATCGTGCCGGGCCCGGGCGTGCGGTCGGCGGTCACCACGAAACGCGCCGGTCCGTACGTGCCGCCGAACCGGTGCAGGACCACACTGGGCTCGCTCAGCGCCTCGCACACGAAGTGCGGGGCGCCGTCCAGCGCCACCCCGAAGTCGAACTCCTCCTCCTCGTAGGGCCAGTCCTCGTCCCCCGTCGGCCCGTTGAGGTCGACGGTGACGAGATAGCTCTGCCCGGCCTGCGCCTTGCGGGGCCAGCCGACCAGGGGCTCGACCAGCAGGGAGGAGGCGTCGCCGGTCATGCCCTCACCTCCTGGGCGCGCACCCGCAGCCGGAGCGTGGTGAGCGGATGTCCGAAGTAGAGGAACATGAAGCTGTAGAGCACCAGCAGGATCTCCTGCTGCCGCTCGGTGTAGGCGCGGCTGCCGACGTCGAGCCACGACAGCGGGTCGGGTAATCGGGCCACGGCACTGGCCCGGAACTCGCGCAGGGCACGGGCGACGGGCAGGTCCGGGTCGGCGCACACCCGGCCCACCAGCTCCTTGATCAGCAGATGGGCGATGTCGTCGCCGACCTTCCCGGACGTGGCGATACAGCCGCCGGCCCCCTTGCGCAGGAACAGCTCGGCGAAGCCCCGCAGGGCGTTCTCCCCACGCCCACGGTTGTCGAACAGGCGCCCGGACTCACAGGCGTTGAGGCAGACCAGGGTGGACCCGTCCCGGAGCGCGGGCATGGCCTGCCGGTTGAGGTCGCTCCAGCTGACGGAGGCGATCCTGACCTCGTGGGCACGGGCGCCGTACTCGGCGTGGCACCCCATGTACACGAGGCCGGCGCCGAGGTCGGGCCGGGTGAGTTCGGTGAGGAAGGTCCGCGGGGTGCCGATGTGCGCGCGGTGCACATACTCCTCGAACACCTCGACGTCCCGCCGCATCTGCTCGGCGTAGTAGCCCAGGACATGGCCCGAGCAGGACGCCGGAGTCCCGAAGGGGGTGGTTCCGGCCTCGCGGACGGTGGTCCAGCGCACCACCGTCACCAGCGCGCCCAGGATCCCGGAGACCAGCCCGTGTTCCCGGTCGCCCGTCAGATGCAGCAGCTCCCAGGGGATGTCGTAGTCCGTGTCGTCCCAGACCACCAGCTGCAGTTCCGTACCGTGCCGGGCCCGCAGCACATTGATCCAGCGGACCAGGGGTTCCTGGCCCTGGGACCATTCGGCCAGCCCCAGGAGGATCTCGCTCGGCGGCATCGAACTGCCCGGCCGCAGGTTGTGCAGCACCAGGTCGTCCGGGCGCAGCCGGGTGTACTCGGAGTCGAGGCGGCTCTCCAGCTCACCGCTGTGCCCAGTCAGCCAGAACGCGTCCTGCCCCGGCTCACCGTAGGCCCGCTGCACCGAGAGCTTCGCGAACCCGGCGGGCAGCCGGGCGTCCGGATCGACGGGTGCGGCGGGCAGCCGTACGGCTTCGGGGGGCTCGGCCACATGCTCCGGTACGGCGGCGGGGCGTGGCGCGGCCAGCGGCTCGGGCGCCGGCGGCCGGGCGGGCATGCCGGGCCCCAGCGGGATCGCCCCGCCGAGACCGCGGGGGCCGGACGGTTCAGCGGACACCGGTCACCCCCCGTGCGGTGCGTCCGGCGACGGTCACTCCGCCGAGCGCGTCGGCGAGCTGGAACGTCAGGTCCGGGTACGGCTGGCGGGCGGCGTCCACGACCACGGAGTGCAGCCGCATCCGCCCCATCGCGCCGATCCGGCCGGCCGCCGAGAGCGCGTCCTCGATGCCGGTGCGCCGCACCGGGCCGGGCAGCCGGTCGCCCGTGCCGGTGTCGAGCGGAACGTTGCCACGACCGTCGGAGACGACCACCAGCCACGCCTCGACGAGGTTGGAGCGCTGCTGGAAGGCGCGGCGCAGCAACTGGTCGGTCATCGCCAGGCCGTGGGCGAGGGGACTGCTGCGCCCGGGCGGGCGGTGCAGGGCGCGGCCGACGCGGGGGTCGAGGACGCTGCGGGCCACGAAGTGGTCGGCCTTCAGCTCGTGTGCCGCGTCCCGGTTGCCGACCTCGACCACGCAGATGGAGGCCCGTCCGGTGTACGCCCATTGCAGGTACGGGGCGAGGGCGGGCTGCCAGTCCCAGCCGCGGCGGCAGGTGTGGTCGAGCAGCAGCACCAGCATGCGTTCCGCGACGGGGAGCCGGGCGTAGCTGCGGAAGTCGCCGGGCAGCACCACGAGACGGCCGTCGCCGTCCGTGCGCAGGGCGCGGCGGCCGGGGAGGTTCTGGTGCTTGGCGGCCTCGATGGCGGTGGCGACGAAGGCGAGGTCGCGCAGGGTGGTGGCCGACCGTACGCCGATCACGGGACCGCGCGCCGAACTCGGCTCCGGGCGCCGCTGCCAGGGGATCCGCAGCGGGGCGAACTCCCGCAGGAACCGGGCGTCGTCCTCGGGGAAGGGCGAGCCTACGCCGTCCCCGGTATCGGCGGCGAAGGTGTCCAGGGCCTCGGCGGGTCCGGCGGGCACGGCGACGGAGGCGCCGGGTATCCGGTCCGCGGGACCTTCGTCACCGACCGGGTCCGGCTTGGCGGGCTCGGGTACGGGCCGCCGCTCGCCGTCGCCGTCGTGGGTGACGGGACCGCGGTCGGCGGGCAGCCCGGAGCCCGGCGGCACGGGTGGCCGCGCGGCGACGCCGATCAGCCGAGCGGCCTCGTCGACCCGCTCGGCGCCACACCTGTCGTCACCCCCGAACACGGCCAGCGCCCGAGCCAGCCGCGCGAGCCCCAGAGCCCGCCGACTGCCCCGCTCCCCGTCGAACAACGCCACGACCCGAGCGGCGGCCTCCTCGTCCATCGCACACCCCACCCGCCGCCCCGCCGCCAGCACCCCCCGCCAGGCTTCGGGAAGCTCACCGAGAACGAGGCCGCGCCGGGGGCTGTCGAGAGGGCCGGGGTCATCGGCGGCGAGGTGGGAGAACGGGGCGCCGGGGCTCGGCGTGGGCTCCCGGGCATCGAGGGCGTCGGATTCGCCGCGTCCGGGTGGGGAGTCCGGGGCGTCGGGCGGGCCCGGCTCGTCGGGCTTCGACGTGGCGGAGCCGAGCGGGGAGGCGCCGCTTGGATCCTGTCGTCCGAGGCTCGGCGCGGGGGCCGGGGCGAGACGCGGGGGGAGTCCGGCGCTTTCGGGTCCGTCGGACGTGGCCTGTACCCCGTGGCCGGACCCGGGGAGGGCGTCGGACTCTCCGGGGCCACGGCTCTGTCGCGGCCGGTCCAGTACGTCGAGCAGCCGGTCGGGTTCCAGTCCCGACGCGTTGAGGCGGATCGGGAAGCGGTCGAGGAGGTGGGGGGAGAGACGGCCCACTTCCGACTCGCGGCACGCGGCCAGCCAGCGGGCCCGGGGGCGCCAGCGGGCGCGGAAGCCGGAGCGCTCGACCGCGGCGACGTCGGCACCCAGGAGCTGTACCGCGGCCCGCATGCCGGGCAGGCTCAGCCGGACCAGATCGGGGACCACGACCAGCGTCGACGCCTCCGGGTCGATGTCGACCAACGGGCCCGGGGCGAGCGAGAAGTTCATCCCGGCGCCCTCGTGCCGCAGGGTGGGCCGCAGCCACAGTTCGTCGTCTCCGGTGACCGAGCCGAGCATCGCCCGCCGCACCGGCCGCCCGCTGCGCAGCCCGAGAACCCGGGCGAACGCGTCCGTCACCGGCGCCACCATCTCCGGCTCCAGATCGAACAGCAGCACTCCGTCCAGCCCAGGCCCCAACGCGGAACACGCCAGCACCTGCAACAGCCGCTGCCGCGGCCCGGCCACCCGCCCGTTCATCTCCGCCGTCACCGCGGCCCCCCACTCCGGCCGACCGCCTGCCGGCACACGGGGCCCGCCATCGCGGCACCGCGCTCGGGCGCGGGGGATGCTGCTGTCCGCAGGGCAGGCCCGCGCGCCGAGGTCACCCGCCCGGGCCCGGAGCACACCGGTATCCGCACCGGACGCGGTCCGGTCGTGCGCCCCCGTCTCGTCGTCATCCCAGCAGCCCGTCGAGGAGGTCCGACTCCTCCGGTGTCCATTCGACGGGGCCGCCGTGGGCCGCTTCGGGGCGGCGATGGCGGAGGGAGAGGGGGGCCACCTTGCGTACGTGGTGGGGGGTGACCTCGTCCGTGCCCTCGAAGGCGGCCAGCGCTCGGGCGGCCCAGGCGGTGACCACCTCACCGCGGTGTCCCACCGCCCGCAACTGCGTGGCGACGTCGGCGCAGAGCTTGGCGATGTCCTCGCTCAGCCGTACGTCCTGCACGGCCGCCCGCGCCGCGTTCAGCCGCTCGCGCAGCGCCTCGTCCGAGGCGAGCCCGTCCGCCAGCCAGGAGGACTCCGTCCCGGCCTCGTCGTCGAAGCGGAGCACGGCCAGCACCATCGCCCGCCGCGCCTCCTGGTCCAATTCGGACACGGCGACCATCAGCCCGAAGCGGTCGAGCAGCTGGGGCCGCAGACCGCCCTCCTCGGGGTTCATCGTCCCGACCAGACCGAAGCTGACGCTGCGCACGGTGTCGATGGCCTCCCGCTGCACCGACAGCACCCCGGTGGAGACGACGTCGAGGATGATGTTGACGATGTGGTCGTCCAGCAGGTTGACCTCGTCGATGTACAGCATCCCCTTCTCGCCGGCCTCCTCGAGCAGCCCCGGCTGCGTCCGGGCCACCCCCTGCATCAGCGCGTCGAGCTCCCACCCGCCCAGCACCCGGTCGTCCGTGGCGTTGATCGGCAGGGTGACCGGCAGCTCTCCCCGGCTCAGCAGCGAGAACGCCCGCACCACCGTGGACTTGGCGGTCCCGCGCTGCCCGCTGACGAGGACGCCCCCGATCCGCGGCGCGATGTAGTTCAGTTCGAGCGCGAGCTTCAGCTCGGACTGTCCGACCACATAGCTGTACGGCAGGATGTGGATCCCGGAGCCGGCGGTCCCACCGGTCACGAGGCGCCGCCCGTGTTCCAGCGGAACGTGACCTGAAGCTGTGCCTCCGCCCCGGACTTCACCAGCACCGCGCCGAGTTCGGCGTCCAGCTTGATCGACAGCTGGAGTTCCACCTCGTCGGGCTTCAGCCCCTCGCCGAGGTCGTGCAGCTGTTCCGCCGCCTGCCGCGCGCACCGCCGGGCCAGGTCGAGACCGTCGGCGTAGACGTCACGCGCCACCTCCAGCACCCGGTCGGCGGGGCCCCGGGTGTCGATCCCCCGGTACACGTCGTCGACGCCGCCCGCGGCCGGAGCACCGTCCACCTCGACGTACACCGGCCCGTCCCGGCCGTCCGCCGCCACCCCTGTCACGATCGTCATGCAGCACTCCCCCGTCCTGCGAGCCGGATCCCTGTGCTTTCCTTCCCCGTTCCCGGCTCGCTCAACAGCCTTGTGCTCAGGCGTTGTCGGCCGTCACCGAGGGCGTCCCGAGGTCGGCGGCACGGCGTACCCGGTCGGCGATGTGCCGGATCAGCCGGTCCAGGTCGGCGCAGTACACCGAGGGGTTGAGAAAGCCCTCGTCGGCGCGGTAGCGGTGGGCGTAGTTGCCCCCGCCGCACACGGCCGCCAGCGGACACACCAGGCACTCGGGGGACAGCGCGCGACGGCCCAACTGCCGTGCGACGACGCCGGGATGGTCCAGGACGTCGTCGAAGGAGTGCCGGAAGACGTCGCGGCCGGTGGCCGGTGCGCCCTCGTAGGCCGTCTTGAGCGAGTCCACCTGTTCGATCGCCCCGTCGGTGTCGACGACCACGGCGACCATCGGGGAGTTCCCCACGGCCTCGGCCCCGCCGTCCAGGCCGAGCAGCAGCCCGATGATCTCGCGGAACAGCCGGATCGGGACGGCTTGTCCGGCGGAATCGAACCAGAGGTCGAAGACCTGGATCAGCCAGTCGGCGTAGGGGTGGGGTCCTGTCGCGGCCGGGGGATGCGCCCAGTTGGCGTGCGGCAGCAGCAGATCCATGGAGGGCGGGTCGAGGGCGGTGAGGGAGGTGTACACCTCGACGGGGTCGGAATCCGGGTCGATCACGCTCAGGATCCCGGCGTACGCCCGCGGATGCCGCCGCAGCACCTCGAGCCCGGCCGAGACCGCCGGCCAGGACGAGCGCCCGGCGTGGTTGACGCGGTGCCGGTTCAGCCACGGGGTGCCGCCGTCCACGCTCACCCCGATGCCGATCCCGGCGTCGGCCAGCCGGCGCACCCGGTCCTCGGTGAGCAGCGTGCCGTTCGTCTGCACGCTGGCGTCCACCCGGCAGCCCGTGCCGACGGCCTCCCGCACGGCGGTGACATAGCCGACCAGGGTGTCCACCCCGGCCAACAGGGGCTCTCCGCCATGCAGGTTGAGCTGTAAGGAGGACAGCCCGTGGGCCGCGGTGTGCTCGGCGATCCGTGCCGCGGTACGCCGGACCACCCCGGCGGACACCGCTGTCGGACGGTCCCGCCAGCTGCTGTCGGCGCCCTCGTAGACGTAGCAGTAGCCGCAGGCCAGGTTGCAGCGGCTGTGGACCTTCAGGACGAACTGCCGGAAGGGCACGGCCCGTACCCCGGACCGCCGTAATCCGGCGACGTCCAGGGTCTCAAGAGGCCACCGCGCGGTCACAGTTGATACGGACCGTCCTCGTAGAACGCCATCGCGGGGCCGCCGCGCAGCTTGCGGGGCAGCAGGCCCGTGGCGACCGCCGCGAGCACCGGATGCGATGACTCACGGGACAGCGCCAGCAGGTCGAGATCGGTGAGGTCGGGCAGCGCGCCGCCCGGCTCCCGCACTCCACGCAAGGGAGGCCTGTCCCCTTCTGTACCCCGCACGCTCAAACCTCTCCAAAACGGCCGAACCGGCCTCTTGACACACGGCCCGGCCCAGCCTAATGGCGCGGCGGTCCGGAAATGTCCGCACCGGGCTGTTGTCCAGGTCTCAAGTTGGCAGCGGTCGCTGGGGTCTGGCTATGCGTCAGGTCGGGAGCGGCTCGAAGTCCCAGTAGGGCCGTTCCCGGCGGCGGATCGAGAGGGTGTGGGGGTGCTGGGCGCCCAGGGTGTCGGAGAGCTGCTGGAGGGCCTCGTGCTCCAGCTTGGACGCCTCCTGCCCGCGTCGCAGTATCCGCAGGTCGGAGGCGAGGGCCGCCTTGCAGGAGAGGGTCAGCGGATGGGTCTCGCCCAGGGCCGTGCGTGCCGACTCCAGGACGGAGCGGGTCAGTTCGGCCGCGCCTTCCTCGTCGCCGGCGAGGCTGCGGGCGCCCCCGGCGTTGAGTCCGGCACCCAGGGTCCAGGGATGGGACGGACCGACCGCAGCACGCATGTCCGTGAGCGCCCGTTCCGCGATCCGGAGCGCCTCGTCGCGCTCCCCGTACTCCCACAGGGCCAGCGCCACATTGCCCGCCGTCCCCACCGCGTAGGGGTGCCGCGGGCCGACGAGTCTGGCGTACTGCTCGGCGACCCCCGCCGCCGACTCCCGGGCTTGCTCCAGGTTGCCGTGCTCGCGGTTGAACGTGGCGAAGTCGGCCTGCACCAGCAGGGAGTCGGGGTGGTGCGGGCCCTGCCGCTGTACGAACCGCTCGACCACGCTGCGCATCAGCGACTCGGCGCCGAGCAGATCGCCCTTGCGTCGCATGCACAGCGCCAAGTTGTGCTCGGCGAACAGGGTTTGGGGGGTGTAGCGGTCCATGGTGCTGCGGTGGGCGCGGACGTTGAGCTCCTGGCGCGAGGTCGCCTCGTCGTAGCGGCCGAGAAGGCGCAGCATCCAGGCGTAGAACATGCCCGAGCGCAGGGTGAGATGGTGCCGCGGGGTCAGCAGCCGCTCCCGGATCAGCAGGATGTCGCGGTGCAGCTCCAGGGACTCCTTGTAGCGGCCCAGCAGACTGGTGACCACGGCGAGGTTGCCGCGGTCCTGGAGTGCGCGCGGGGCGTCGGCGCCCAGGGTGCTGGTGTACGCCTGCACGCACTCCTTGAACATGTCGTGCGCCTCGTCGTAGCGGCCCAGCGACACCAGGGTGCCGCCGAGGCCGTTCTTGGCGCGCAGCAGGTCGGGGTCGTCGTCGGCCCGGGTCTCCGTGAGCTGGTCCAGGACGGAGCGTCCGACGGCCTCGGCCTCCCGGTAACGGCCGCTGCGGCGCAGCATGTTGGCGTGGTCGTGGATCAGGATCAGCATGTCCCGGTCGTCGGGACCGAGCCGGGTCCGCCAGCGGGTGACGGCCTGCTCGCACAGTCTGAGGGCGGCCCGGTTCTCGCCCCGGACCCGCATGTACTCGATGCAGTTCAGGACGAGTTGGCGCACCACCGGGTCGGGGCTGTCCAGTGCCCCCGCGGTCTCCAGGTGCGGGATGAGCTCGGCGTAGCGCGTCCACTCGCGGGTGTCGATGGGGCGGCGCGGGTCCGCGCCGGCCAGCAGGGTGCAGGCGATCGTCGACAGTGCCTCGCGGCGGTCCTCGGTCAGGGTGCTGACCAGGAAGCTGTGGTAGAGGCGGTGCATGGAGACGCGGTCCACGGCCGGTTCGGCGTCGGAGGACTCGACGTAGTCCAGACGGACCGCGGTCGACTCCGACAGCCGGCGCAAAGCGGTGTGCCAGCGGATCGGGTCGCCCGCCAGGGCCGCGAGGTGGTCGGGCAGGTCGGAGGGGTGGGCGGCCTGCATCAGCCGGACCGGGATGGCGTCAGGGGAGAACAGCGCGAACAGGTGGAGGAGCTCCACGGCCTCGGGGTTGTTCTCCTGGAGCGTGTTGAGAGTTATCGACCAGCTGGTCTGGAAGCCCATCGGGTAGTCGGAGGAGATCCGGATGCCGATCTGGCTGGCCTCGCCGCGCCGGATCATCGAGATGTAGTCCTTGGCGGGCATCGCGTTGGCGTCGAGCCAGGCAGCGGTCTGCGCCAGCAGCAGTGGCAGGTCCTGCACGGAGTCGGCGAGCTGGTCGGCCTCGGTGTCGTTCAGCCGCTGGGCGCGCCGGCGGACGTAGGCCACGGACTCGGGCCGCCGGAAGGGCAGCACCTCGATCTCGGTGACATTGCCGGAGGCCGCCCAGTCCTGGGTGAGGGTGGTGATCAGGACATGGCCGTTGCCCTCCGGGAGCAGGTCCTCGATCTGTTCCATGTCGTCCGCGGAGTCAAGGATCAGCAACCATCTCTTGTACGGAGTCCCGGTCCGCAGCGCCTCGTGGACCGCGCGGATCCGCTCGCCCAGCTCCTGGCCGACCGGCAGTTCCAGACGCGGGGCGAGCTGGGCGAACTGCTCGCGCGCGGGCGCGCGGAAGCGGGCGCCGACCCACCACACGATGTCGTAGTCGTTGCCGAAGCGGTGCGAGTACTCGTTGGCGATCTGGCTCTTGCCGACACCGGAGATGCCCCGCAGCGCCACCCGCGCACCGCTGCGGCCGCCGCGCTCGAAGCGGGTGTGCAGCTCCTCCAGGATCGCGTCGCGGCCGGTGAAGCGGACGTTGCGGCGCGGCACGTTCCACACCGACGGCGGGTCGTTGGGGAAGCGGGGGGCGGCGGTGCCGGACGGGGCGGCGGGCTCGGCGGACGCCTCGAAGTCCAGACGGCGCAGGATACGGCGGCGGGCCTCGCGCGAGTCCAGGTCGCGCAGGTCGACCGGGCGCAGCGGGGCGGCCGTCGCGGGCAGCGCCCTCGTCGCCACGCTGACCGCGGAGAACCGGTCCACATGGGCCGGCACCACCTCGTGCAGCGCCTCCGTCCACTCGGCGTCCGAGCGGGGGCCCAGCGAGAAGTACCAGTCGTCCAGGACCAGCAGCACCCGGCCCGGCGCCTTGAGCAGATTGCGCAACGCCTCGGTGAGCGGCATCCGCAGCGGAGGGTCCCAGCGCAGCAGGGTCGTCTCGTGGCCCAGCTGCTCCAGCTGGTGCGCGATCCACGTCGCCCAGGGCCGGTTGAATCCCGCGTAGCTGATGGTGAAGTGCTCGTGGGACTCGGCGCCCTTGGACCTGTCGGCCATCCGAACGTCTCCCCTTACACCGAAATCAATAGAATGACGATTTTTGTCGGTTTCGCTGGCACTTTATGCGATACGTCACTCAATCCGGGGGCATCACCGCGCTCAACCGCCCGGCCGCGTGCCGCACGAGGCGTTCCAGGTCGGAGCAGAACACGGACGGGTGCCGAAAGCCCGTACCGCGGGAGTAGCGGTGGCCGTAGTTGCCGCCCCCGCAGACCCGGCCCACCGGGCACGCCCGGCACTCGTCCGCGAGACCTGCCACGCCCAGCTGGCGGGCGACGATCCCCGGATGGTCCAGCGCCTCGTCGAAAGCGTGCCCGAACACGTCGAGGCCGGTGGCGGTCGCGTGGTCGTAGGCGAGATTGAGGGAGTCGATCTGCTCCACCGAGCCGTCGGTGTGCACGACCACCGCGCAGGTCGGCGAGAGCCCGATCGACTCGGTGGTGCTGGGCACCCCGAGCAGCAGCGCCACGACCTCCGTGAACAGCCGCACCCGGGGCTGGGAGCCGTCGGGCGCGCCGTCCCACCACAGGTCGAAGGCGGCGGCCAGCCAGTCGCCGTAGGGGGTGGGCACGGCCGGCCACGCCCCCGGGGCGCGGGCGGGCAGGCCCGGCGGCGGGCTCGACCAGTTCGCGTGCGGCAGCAGCAGGTCGAGGCGGGGCGGGCGCAGCTCGGCGAGCGAGGAGTACACCTCCCCGGGGTCGCTGGTGACGTCGATGGCGCACAGGATCCCGGCGTACAGCTCCGGCCGGTCCGCCAGCAGCCGCGCGGCCCGCTCCGCCGCCGGCCAGGACGGCCGCCCGGCATGGTCCACGCGGCGGGCGTTCAGGTGCGCGGTGCCGCCGTCCAGGCTCAGCCCGACCCGGATGTTCGCGTCGGCGAGCAGGTCCAGGGTCCGGTCGGTGATCAGCGTGCCGTTGCTCTGCACGGTGGCCCGCAGCGCGACGCCGGCCGGCAGCGCCCGGCGTACGGCGGCCGTGTACTGCAGGGCGGTGTCGGCGCCGGACAGCAGCGGCTCCCCGCCGTGCAGGTCGATCCGCACCTCGGACAGCCCGTGGGTGACGGCGTGTTCGGCGATCCGCCGGGCCGTCTGCCGCATCACCCCCGGCGACACCCGTGCCGGCCGGCCCCGCCAACTGGCGTCCTCACCCTGGTAGATGACGCAGTAGGTGCAGTCGAGATTGCAGCGACTGTGCACCTTCAGGACGAACTGGCGGAAGGGAAAGGGGCGTTGTCCGGCACGTCTGAGGGCCGCCACATCCAGCTCGGCGTGCGGCCACGGCGCGAACTCCCGGTCCCGGGCGATCCGTAAGCTGTCGTCCGAAGCGGTCTGCACAGCGTCGCCTCCCCCTGGGCGGCCCGGTGCCGCCGCTACCGTTCTACCCCCGGGGAGTCCTCGTGATACGCCACGAGGCCGCCGTCGGCGTCGCACGACCGGGCCAGCAGGGTGGCCAGCACCGCGCCCAGCACGGGGTGGTCGACCCGGGCGCGGAGCGCGGCCAGATCGACGCCCCGGTAATCGGGGAGCGGGGTCCCCGTATGTCCGTCCCGTCCGGTCGGCTCCGTCACCCTGCACACTCCCCTTCACCGTCTCCCTGTTCCGGCGAGCGCGGTCATGCGCTCGAAGGTCGACCGGGCCTGCGGCCCCTGAGCCGCCCCGGCCCGCTGCCACAGCGCCCAGGCGGTCCGGTACGACTCCAGCGCGTGCTCCGGTCCCGCCGTCCGCTCCAGGACCGCTCCGCGCTGGTGATGGGCCCGAGCGGCCAGCAGCGGCTCACCGGCCCGCTCCGCGCTGCGTACACCGTGGTGGTACGAATCGGCCGCCAGGTCCAGCCACTCGGGCGCCCCGGCGTCCCCGGCCAGCGTCAGCAGGACGTCGCCGCGCTCCAGCCACGCCAGCGCCGCCGTACGGTCGTCGCGCGCGCCCCGTGCCGCGCGGGCCAGCACCCACTCGGCCTCGTGCAGATCGGTCGGCGTTCCGCCCGCGCCGTGATGATGTCGCAGCGCCCGCCCGAACAGAAGCCGCCGGTCGGCCAGATGGGGATCACTGTCGGCCGTCAGCGCCAGCGCCGCGCGCAGCACCCGTACGGCATCGGTGGCCACCGTCAGCTCGCCGCCCCGTTCGGCCCGGGCGACCAGCACCTCGCCACGGCCCGCGAGCAGCTCCGCACGCTCCGGGTCGTCCCGGCCCAGCAGGGCCTCGGCCTGGGTGAAGTACCCGTCGGCGGCGACGAGTTCGGCGGACTCGGCAGTGTGCCGGTAGCGGGCCGTGTGCGCCTCGGCCAGCCGGCGCAGGGCCGGCACACGTAACGCGGGCCCCTGGTCGCGGACCGCCTCCACCGCCCGCTCCAGCGCCTCCAGGACCCCCGGGTGCCCGGTGTCACCGGCGGCCACGGCACGGGCCTCGGCCAGGTCCAGCAGGGCCCGGCAGCGCACGGCGGAGGGGGCGCTGTGCCGACCGTCGAGCCGTACGCCGCTCTCGAAGTCCGCCGCCGCCCGCAGCGCCAGCGTCCGCGCCTCGTCGGCCGCGTCACGTCCCCGGGCGTCGTCGGCGAGCGCCAGCAGCAGCCGTCCCCGGGCCAGCACCGCCGGGTCGAACCCGGGCCGGCCGGGAAGGGAGGAGGGGAGTCGGGGACCGCCGCCCGCGGCCGATCCGCCGGAGGCCACGGCCGGTCACCGGGCCCGGCGGACGGAGACGGTCACATACGAATCGTTTCGGTCACTGACGTGCGGCGGACGCGCGACGGGGCACCGCACCGCGTGGCTGCGCCGGTCACTCACGTCGCGCTCCTCGTCATGGACGGTCGGATGCGTGCGAACTCCATGACAGTACGCGCGCCCTGCCCGGTCAACAGTGCTTTCCGGCCGCCCCACCGGATCGTGCCCGCTGACGTGCGTCAACACGAGCCGTCTAGACTCACCCGCAACGGCCCGCCCCACCACGGCCGAAAGCGGTCCACCTCGGCCAGACCCGAAGGGTATTCGGCGTTTTGATACGGATAGATTCAGTCACCAAGCGGTACCCGGACGGCACGGTGGCGGTCGACCGGCTCTCGTTGGAGATACCCGACCGCTCGATCACCGTCCTCGTCGGCCCCTCGGGCTGCGGCAAGACGACCACCCTGCGGATGATCAACCGCATGGTCGAACCCACCGAGGGCACGATCCTCCTGGACGGCCAGGACATCATGCGGCAGCCGGTCAACACCCTGCGCCGGTCCATGGGGTACGTCATCCAGAACGCCGGCCTCTTCCAGCACCGCACCATCATCGACAACATCGCCACCGTGCCCCGTCTCCTCGGCTGGAGCAAGGACAAGGCTCGGGAGCGGGCCCGCGAGCTGATGGAGCGGGTCGGACTCGACGCCGCGCTCGCCAAGCGGTACCCCTACCAGCTCTCCGGCGGCCAGCAGCAGCGCGTCGGCGTGGCCCGGGCGCTCGCCGCCGACCCGCCGGTACTCCTCATGGACGAGCCGTTCTCCGCCGTCGACCCTGTGGTCCGCAAGGGACTCCAGGACGAACTCCTGCGCATCCAGGAGGAGTTGGGCAAGACGATCGTCTTCGTCACCCATGACATCGACGAGGCCGTCAAGATCGGCACGATGGTCGCCGTGATGCGCACCGGAGGCAGGCTCGCCCAGTACGCGCCGCCCGCCGAACTGCTGACGAGCCCGGCCGACGCGTTCGTCGAGGACTTCCTCGGCGCCGACCGCGGTATCCGCCGGCTCTCCTTCTTCCCGTCCGCGGGGCTGGAGCTGTCGACCGGCCCGGTCGTCGCGGTCGACGCCACCGCCGAGCAGCTCGCCGAGCGGGTGCGCGACAGCGCGGACGCCCCCTACCTCCTCGTCACGGACGCCGACGGCAAGCCCCTCGGCTGGAGCGAGCCGCGGCACCTGACGGCGGGCGAGGTCGAGGTCGGCCGACTCCTGTCGCACGGACGGCCGTTCGTCGCCGGTACCGACTCGCTGCGGGCCGCGCTGGACTGTGCGGTGCTCTCACCCACCGGGTGGGCGGTCGCCGTGGACGCCGACGGGAAGGTCGCCGGAGTCGTCTCCCAGCAGACCATCGCGGAGGCCATCCGCGGCGCCCACGCGCAGGGGCGTACGGACGCGAAGGTCGCCGGATGAACTGGGACCGTATGTTCGACATCCCCAGCGACCTCCAGCACAGCTGGCTGGGCCTGGTCGGGCTGCATCTGCGCGAGGCGCTGCTGCCGGTGCTCGCCGGACTGCTGATCTCGCTGCCGCTGGCCCAGCTGTGCGTGCGCTTCCGCTGGCTGTACCCGCCGGTGCTGTGGGTGACGACCGTGCTCTACGCCATCCCCTCACTGGCCTTCTTCGTGCTGCTCATCGACTACACCGGCATGACCGAGCTGACGGTGATGATCCCGCTCACCGTCTACAGCCTCGTCGTCCTGGTCCCGGCCGTCGTCGACGCCGTCCGCTCGGTCCCGCAGGAGACCCTCGCGGCCGCGAAGGCCATGGGCCTGGGACCCGTACGCCGGTACGTCCAGGTCCAGTTGCCCATCGCCGTGCCCGCGATCATCGCGGGACTGCGGGTCGCCACCGTGTCCAGCGTCAGCCTCGTCAGCGTCGGCACCCTCATCGGCAACCAGGGCGCCCTCGGCAACCTGCTCAACGACGCCAACATCTACAACCGGCCGGAACTCGCCGTGAACGCCGTGCTGTCCATGGCCGCCCTCGCGATCCTCGCCGACGCCGCGCTGGTGCTCCTGCGCCGTCTGCTGACGCCGTGGATGCCGCGCCCGCAGCGCGGGAAGCGGAAGGCCGCCCCCGTCCTGGAAGAGGCAGCACGGTGAACCTGCTCACCCACATCAGCAACTTCTTCAACGACAGCGCCCAGTGGCAGGGCTATGACGGCATCCCCACACGGGTGGCGGAGCACCTCCAGTACACCCTGGAGGCGTTGCTCATCGCCGCCGCGATCGCCCTGCCGGTCGGACTGGTCACCGGCCACTACGGGCGCGGCGGGACCGTCCTCTCCCTGATCGCCACCGCGGGGCGGGCCCTGCCCACCTTCGGCCTGCTGGTCCTGCTCACCCTGCTGGTGGGGTTCGGCCTGGTCAACGTGATGACCCCGCTCGTCATCCTCGCCATCCCACCGATCCTGGTCACCACGTACGAGGCGATGCGCACCGTCGACCCCTCCTCGGTGGACGCCGCGCGGGGCATGGGCATGAGCGAGTCCGGGGTTCTCTTCCACGTCGAACTCCCGGCCGCGCTCCCGCTGATCCTCAGCGGCCTGCGCTCCGGAGCCATCCAGATCGTCTCCACGGCGACCATCGCGGCCTACGTCAGCCTCGGCGGCCTCGGCCGCTACATCGTGGACGGGCTCTACCAGCGCAACTACGAGAAGGTCGTCGGCGGCGCCACGCTGGTCGCGGGACTGGCCCTGCTCACCCTCGCGCTGTTCTGGGCGGTGGGAAGGGCCGCCGTGTCCAGGGGAGTGCGCCGGAGCGCTTGAGCGGTCCGGGCGGAGTCGACCACGGTTCGGCAGCACCCTGAAGGGGCGCGGGGCTGTATCAAAATGCGGCTCCGCCGCGGGGCGCGACCAGCCACGACGGCGCCGCAGAACCGCACCCCGTCGCGGCACTTCCGGCGGAGCCCTCAGCGGACCGGCCGGACGGCCACCGCGTCCACCTCGAAGAGCATGCCCGGCAGGGCGAGGGCGGCGACCCCGCTGAGTGTCTGGGCCGGGAGCCGGTCGCCGAAGCGGGCGTGCAGGACCTTGCCGAGGATCTCCAGCTTGGCGAGGTCGTGGTCGACGACGAACGAGCCCAGCCGGACGACGTGCTCGAAGCCGAGGCCGACGCCCTCCAGAGCCGCACGCAGCCGGTCGAAGGCGAGCTCCACCTGTGCCGCGAAGTCGCCCGGCACCGGGGCGCCGGTGGCGTCGGAGGCGTACTGCCCGGCGACGAAGACGAGTTCGCCGGGCGCCGAGACGGCGTGGCTGTAGCCGAAGGGCGTCGGGTCGTGCAGGGCGGGCGGATTGGTGATGGTGCGCTCGTCGTGGCTCATGTCAGGCCACAACTGCCGCTCGCTCCCGCCCATTCCGTGCCCGCGTCAGCTCTCCGTACGGGCCAGGGCCAGTTCGAGGACGACGAGCAGCGCGTCCCGGACCGAGCCGCGCTCGCGGGCGTCGAAGATGACGACCGGGACGTGGTCCGCGACGTCGAGGGCCCAGCGCACCTCCTCCAGCGTGTGCTCGACCTTGCCGTCGAACGCGTTCGCGGCCACCGCGAACGGGATCTGCCGGTGCTCGAAGTAGTCGACCGCGGCGTAGCAGTCGTCGAGACGGCGGGTGTCCACGATGACCAGGCCGCCCAGCGCGCCCTCGACGATGTCGTCCCACATGAAGCCGAACCGCTCCTGCCCGGGCGTGCCGAACAGATACAGCTTCAGGGTCGGGTCGATGGTGATGCAGCCGAAGTCCATCGCGACCGTCGTCGTGGTCTTGCGCGGGGTGTGCGTGAGGTCGTCCACGCCCGCCGCGACCTCCGTGATGGCCGCCTCGGTGGTCAGCGGCTCGATCTCGGAGATGGCGCCGACGGCGGTGGTCTTGCCCACGCCGAAGCCGCCCGCGATCACCATCTTGACCGGGAGCGGCGGCCGCACGGCGGCGGCCGGACCGGACCCGTCGAGGGTGGCCGGTTCAGTCGGAGTCACGGAGTACCCCTCGGGAGTCGGGGATGGCGCGCAGGCCATCGATCACTCTTCGCAGGACGGAAGCGTCGTGCGTGTCGTCGGAGTCGGGCACGTGCACCGTCAACTGCCCCTCCGTGCGCAGGTCCTCGGCGAGCACCCGCACCACGTTGAGGTGCAGCCGCAGCCGGGCCGCGAGTTCCGCGATGGACTGCGGCCGGCGGCAGGCGGCGACGATGTCGTGCTGCTCGAAGGAGAGCCCGCCGAGCGCCTCGAGACCCTCGACGGTGGCCACCACCTGGGTCTCGACGGGCATCGGCCGGCCGGCTCCGCCGGGCGCCACCCGGCCGGCGGTGACCAGGAACGGCCGCACGGCGGAGGCGGGCCCGACCGGGTCCTGCCCCGGGGCTGAGGAGCCGTCCGCCATGGCGTGTCCGTCCCGGTCCCGGTCAGAGCGCCGACGGGGAGCCGACGCTGTTCTTCAGCGCCAGCACCAGTTGGGGACTGAGCGCGCTGCCCGCCCGATTGGCGAACAGCGTCATCTCGTAGGCGATGTTGCCCAGCTTGGCCTCCTTGTCGGTGACCACGCCGAGGACGGCGCCGCTGCCGATGGCGGAGACCAGGACGTGGCCGCCCTCCAGGTCGATGATGACCTTGTTGAGGCCGCCCAGGCCGTAGTTGCCGGACGCGCCGGCGGCCAGGCTGGTGATGCCGGAGACGATCGCCGCGAGGCGCTCGGAGTCCGCGTGCTCACGCAGTTCGGAGACCGCGATGAGCAGTCCGTCCGAGGAGACGGCGATGGCGTCCACGACGCCCGCGGTCTCGGTGGCGAAACGATTCAACAGCCAGGTGAAGTCGGCTGCCGCGGCCTTCAGTTCGGCCGGTGTGTTTCCCGTCGGAGTATCACCTGTCGACGTACTCACTGCTCCGCTCCTTCCGGGAGGTGGTTCTGGTCGTGCTTGCGGGGGGTCTGGTGCGGTTCCGTGTCGCTGTCGCGGTGGGCGCGTTCCACGGCGGCCTCGAACTCCTCGAGGGCGCTGCGGACGGCGTCCGCGTCGGCGGGGCGAGGTGCCTGGCGGGTGCTCGTGGGGGCCGCGTCGGCCGTGGTGCGCAGGGTGGCTCCGCGGACGCGGCGGCGCAGGGGGCGGGCGGCGCCGGGGGCGTCGTCGGCGGGTGCCGGTTCCTCGGCGCGGGCCTTGGGGATGAAGGGCAGGCCGTCCTCCGGAGCGGCCGGGTCCCCCTCGCGGCGCACCCGGCGGGGGAGGGGCCCGTCGTGCTCGTCGGCGGGGACCGGCGGGCGGGGGCCGGAGTCGTCCGTGGCCGCCGCCGGTGTGGTCGGTGCCGCCGCCCGCACCGCGGCCGCCGTCAGCAGCAGCGACTGCGGGAGGGTCACCTCGGCCGTGACACCGCCGCCCGGGGTGCGGGACAGGGCGACGTCGATGTCCCAGCGGCGCGCCAGCGAGCCGACCACGAAGAGGCCGAGCACCTTCGAGGGCACCAGGTCCAGACGCTCACGGCGGACGATACGGGCGTTCTCCTCGTCGAGCCGCTCGGGGTCCATGCCCAGGCCGTGGTCCGCGACCACGATCGCCGCGCCCTCGGCCGAGTTCTGCACGAACACCTCGACGGGGCTGTCCGCGGGCGAGAACGCCACGGCGTTCTCCACGAGTTCGGCCACCATCAGGGTCAGGTCGCCGATGATGTCGGGCGCCACCGCGACCTCGGTCCGCGCGAGCAGCTGGACCCGCTGGAAACCCTCGATCTGGCCGAGCGCGGCCCGTACGACGTTGGTCAGCGCGATCGGCCCGGCGTCCAGGACGGTCTCGCGGATGCCGGCGAGGAGCATCAGGCTGTCGGCGTTGCGGCGGAGCCGGACGGCGATGTGGTCGATGCTGTAGAGGCGTTCGAGGAGTTCCGGGTCGGTCTCGCCGCGCTCCACCGCGTCGATCAGGGCCAGCTGCCGGGTGGTCAGGTTGCTGACCCGGCGGCCGACGTTGCCGAACATCTCGGCGACGTTGCGGCGGCTGAGCACCTGACGCTCCAGGAGTGCGACCGCGGTGGTCTGCACGTGGTTGAAGGCCTCGGCGAGATCGCCGATCTCGTCGCGTGCCGTGGCCGGCATCTCCCGCAGCCGCGCCGGGCGGTCGTCCTCGGCGTCGTCGTCGGCCACCCGGGCGAGCTCGCGCTCGGCGTCCTCGGCGACCTGCTGCGCGGCGTGCGTGAGGGCCTGGACCGGGCGGACCACGGAGCGGCGTACGACCACCGAGAACGCGAGCCAGATGACGAAGCCGAGCAGGGCGAGGCCCAGCAGCAGGACGGCGTTGCGCAGCGCCTCGTCGGAGGCGCGGTCGGCGCGGTCGGCGATCTGGTCGATCAGCGAGGTGGTGATCCCCAGCCGGATCGCGGCCTGCTTGCGGTAGGAGGGGTACGAATCGAGCGACGTCTCGAACTTCCGGCGGATCTCGGCGGGGGAGTCGGCCTGCAGGGAGCTGGGGTCGATCTGGAGCTCGGCGAACTGCCGGTTGATCGCGGCCTGCGGACTGTTGTGCTCGATCTTGGCGAGCTGCTCCGTCTGCTCCTCGGTGGCGAACCGCGCGAACCGGTCGGCCTGGTGGGTGTACTCGTCGTAGGAGCCGATCGCGCCGATGAACTCGATGAGCGCGTTCGAGTCACCGGTCGTCGCGGAGAACACACCGGTCTCGAAGGCACTGTGGGCGGCGTCGGCGCGCAGCAGGGAGTCGAGCAGGTTGCCGGTGAAGGTGGTCGCCAGGGCCGTGTTGCGGTCCAGGCCGAGGCCGTCGATCAGGCCCTTGGCGGCACTGGCGTAGGCGGGGTCGATGTTGTCGGCGGGCAGATACGCCTGCTCGATGGTGTTGCGCAGGCTCTCCAGGCCCTCGATCTCCCGCAGTGCCCGGGCCTCGTCGGCGGGGAGCCGGTCACCGAAGGCCTCGCGGACCTCCTCGACCTGGTCGTCCACCGCCACCTGCGCCTTGCGGTACGGGGCCTGGGAGGGGGTGCCGCCGTCGTTGGTGGCCTCGTGCCGAACGGAGAGCAGGATGGCCTGCTGGTGCTCGGCCTCCAGCCGGTCCACCAGCGTGGCGACCTCAGTGCTGGTGCGCACGAGCCGTGCCGCGTCGGCCGCCTCCGAGGACTGCTGGACCTGGTCGGTGATGAGGTAGGCGAGCAGTACCGCGACCACCGTCAGCGGGACGCCGACCAGCACGTTCAGCTTGTGCCGGAACGGCCGGCGATCGGCGAAGCCTCGTATGCCACCCGGGGCCGAAGGCGGGGCCGACTCGCTCGTGGACACCAGGCCTCCTTCATGGGGGATGACGGCGCGCGAAGACGTCACGTGACCGATTCTGATCGTGTCGGAAGGTGTCGAAATGCACCAATGGGGCACCGGCACGCCAGTGTGTCCGAACGCCAACGACCCGGAGACTACCGTCTCTTCGGAAGATCGATCATGCCACCCTGAGTCAAGAATCCGTTACAACGGGACGGCGCCTGGGTGACGGGCCACGGGCGCCTTTTCACAACCGGTCGGGCATTGACGCCAATTGGTGACCAGGCTGCACTTGACTGAGTGAGAACTGGCTGGATTGGATCAGGTCAGAGCTTGTTTCTCATCAGCCCACACAGCCCGGAACGGGAATCGTGACTTCCAACGCCCCACGCAGCAGGTCCATCCGGAAGCATCCCGGCGTAGCCGCCGTAGCGCTCGCCGCCGCCGCGGCCCTGCTGGCGGGATGCGGCTCCTCCGACGACACCTCCGACCCGCTCAAGGAGGACAAGGGGGGCGGCAGCGGCGACACCGTCGTCGTCGGCTCCAACAACTTCGCCGAGAGCATCCTCCTCGCCGACATCTACGGCGAGGCCCTCAAGGCCAAGGGCATCAAGGTCAGCTACAAGCCCAACATCGGCAGCCGCGAGACCACTTACGGCCTGCTGAAGAACGGCTCCATCACCGTCCTGCCCGAGTACAACGGTTCCCTGCTGTCCTACCTCGACCCCAAGGCCGAGCAGAAGACGGCCGAGGCGGTGAACGCCGCGGTGAAGACGAAGCTCGACAGCAAGCTGACGCTGCTGGAGTCGTCGCCCGCCGAGGACAAGGACTCCGTCAGCGTCAACGCGGCGACCGCGAAGAAGTACAACCTCACCGCGGAATCCACACTCGCCGACCTCAAGGACGCCGCGCCCGAGCTGGTCATCGGCGGTTCGCCCGAGTTCCAGACCCGGCAGCAGGGCCTGCTCGGCCTGAAGTCCGTGTACGGCCTGGAGTTCAAGTCCTTCAAGGCGCTCGACGCGGGCGGCCCGCTGACCCAGGCGGCGCTGACGAAGAACACCGTGCAGGCCGCGGACATCTTCACCACCGACCCGACCATCACCAAGGAGAAGTTCGTCGTCCTGAAGGACCCGGAGAACCTCTTCGGCTTCGCGAACGTGACTCCGCTGGCCTACAAGTCCGGCCTCACCCAGGAGGGCGTGGACGCGCTCAACGCGGTCTCCGCCAAGCTGGACACAAAGACGCTCCTGGACCTCGACTCCCAGGTTCAGCTCGACAACAAGGACCCGCTGGACGTCGCCCAGGCCTGGCTGAAGTCGGCCGGACTGTCCTGACGCCCCACCTCGCACACCACGGACGAACCGGCGCGGGTGCCCTCCGACACGGAGGGCACCCGCGTTGTCCTTCGGCGGAGTCGTAGCCCGCTACGGGACCGCGGTGGCGATCAACTGGTCGATGAGAGCGATCAGTACGTCCCGGGAGGACTCGCGGTCACGCGCGTCGCAGAGCAGGACCTGGACATGGTCCGGCAGGGCGAGCGCGTCGCGGATCTCGTCGGGCGGGTAGGGGTGGTCGCCGTGGAAGCCGTTGACGCCGACGACGAAGGGGATGCCCCGGCGTTCGAAGAAGTCGATCGCGGCGAAGCTGGACTCCGGGCGGCGGACGTCGACGAGGACGACGGCACCCAGGGCGCCCAGCGCCAGGTCGTTCCACATGAACCAGAACCGCTGCTGGCCGGGGGTCCCGAAGAGATAGAGGATCAGATCCCGGCTGATCGTGATACGGCCGAAGTCCAGGGCCACGGTGGTGGCCTGCTTCTCCTCGATACCGTGCAGGTCGTCGATGCCCAGGCCCGCCGCGGTCAGTGACTCCTCGGTGCGCAGCGGGGCGATCTCGCTGACCGAGCCGACCATGGTGGTCTTGCCGACGCCGAACCCTCCGGCGATCAGGATCTTGACCGTGTCGGGTGCCGGCCGGGCGATGGTGTCAGAGTCGGTCAAGACCGTCCCTCACTTTCTGCAGCAGATCCGGGTCGACGCCGGCGGCGACCGGATGCGGCGGGCGGACCGTGATGCGGCCCGCTTCCAGCAGGTCGCAGAGCATGATGACGATCACGCTCATCGGAAGGTCGAGCAGAGCGGCGAGTTCCGCGACGGCGATCGGCTCGGCACACCGGCGCAGGATGCGCTGGTGCTCGGGCTGCGGTCGAGGGGCCCGGACCGGTGGCGGGTCCACCGCGGTCACCGTCGAGATGAGGGTGAAGTCGGCGCGGCTGGGGCGGGTGCGTCCGCCGGTCAGGGCGAACGGCCGTACGAGACGGCCCGCCGTATCGCCTCCGCTCACCTCACGCGCCGGAGTCGGCGGTGGGGCCGACGCCTGCCCGCGGTGCGGCGCTGAGGTGCTCGCCGATCTTCTTCACGAGCATGTTCATCTGGTACGCGACCACACCGACGTCGGCGCCCTGGTTGGTGAGGACGACGAGGTGGGCGCCGGGGCCGGCGGAGGTGAGGATCAGATAGCTGTGCGCCATCTCGATCAGCGCCTGCCGCACCGGGCCACCGCGGAAGTCCATGCTGACGCCCTTGCTGAGACTCATGAGCCCGGACGCGGTCGCGGCGAGCCGCTCGGCGTCGTCACGCAGGAACCCGGTCGACTTGCTGACGACCAGCCCGTCCTCGGACAGCACGACGGCGTGGTTCACCTCGGCGACCCGCTCCACGAGTCCGGTCAGCAGCTGGTCGAGCTGGGTGTGGGTGGCGGGGGTGGGGCGTGTCATGAGGACGTCCTTCGTCGGCGGGGGCGGCGGCGGGGTGGGCAGGGCGGCGGTCGGGATGCGGAGGTCAGCGGTCGGCGGGGGCGTCCGTGCCGGTGGCCGGGGTCTGGGGGCCGGGGGTGTCCGGTGTGGTTGTTTCCTCCTGACCGTACGGCGCTTCGGTGAGGGCGGAGGGCCGGGGGTGCGGGTTTTCCGGATCCTGGCCGTCCGGCGCCTCGGCCTCCTCGCCCCGTGCGCGGAACGTGCCGCGCTGGAAGCCGGCGAGTGAGGAGGCGGCGCGCTCCGCGGTGAACTCCTCACCGGAGCCGTCCTGTTCGACGGGCGCGGCGTCCTCGCGGAGCTCGACGGCGAGGCTGGTCTGGGGGACACGGCGGGGAAGCGGGGCCACGCCCGGGCGGCGCCCCGGGTGTCCGACCTCGCCCGCACGACCCGCGTCACCGGGGACCCTGAGCCCTCCCGGCCGACCGGTCTCACCCGCGCGGGAGTGCTCCGAGTCGTCCTGTGCGCCTCGTCGCCGCGCGGGCAACGGCGGGACAGGCGTCTCGGCGTCCCGCCCCTGCCCAGGAGCCTCCGTGGCCGCACCGTGCTTCGCACTGGGCGTGCCGACCTCTGTGCTGCCGTGCCGGGCGGCGATTCCGGTGTCGGAGTCGGGCAGTTCAGCCGCCCCCAAGGGTGTACTCCGTGACCCATCGGCATCGGCGTTCGTCTGTTCAGGAGCCTGCGCGGTCGCACCCTGCCCGGTACCGGGCTCGGCGATGAGAGCGGTGTCCCCCCGGACAGCGACTGTCGTGTCGGCGTGGGTCGGTTCAGGGCCCGCCGCGGCGGGTCCGTCGGTGTGGGGGACCGGGCCTCCCGGCCCGATGCGGGTCCGGCCCGCGGACGTGCCCCAGGTCGTGCCCGGCCCGGTCGCCTCCCCCGTACCCGGCGCATCGGTACCCGGGACG
Organism: Streptomyces sp. NPDC087859; assembly: GCF_044742595.1. Classification (NCBI taxonomy): domain Bacteria; kingdom Bacillati; phylum Actinomycetota; class Actinomycetes; order Kitasatosporales; family Streptomycetaceae; genus Streptomyces; species Streptomyces sp. NPDC087859. The sequence continues at coordinate 166,541 of NZ_JBIUUU010000018.1, forward strand.
TCGCGTACCACGATCTCCTGCGGCAGCAGCACGATCGCCGTCGTGCCACCGTACGGCGACGGGCGCAGGGTGACCGCTATGCCGTGGCGGGTGGCGAGGCGGCCGATGACGAACATGCCGAGACGGAGGTCGTCGGCGAGGGCGACCACGTCGAACTTCGGGGGCACCGCCAACTGGGAGTTGAGGGAGGCGTAGTCCTCCTCCGACATGCCGAGGCCACGGTCCTCCACCTCGACGGCCAGGCCCTTGGCGACCGACGAGGCCTGCACCGTGACCGGTGCCGGCGCGGGCGAGTACACGGTCGCGTTGTCGATGAGCTCGGCCAGCAGATGGATCACGTCGGCCACCGCGGGCGGCGCGAGATACACGTCCTCCTCGGTGTGCACCTCCACCCGCTGGTACTCGGCGACCTCGCCCACCGCACTGCGCAGGATGTCGATCAGCGCGACCGGCTCCTGCCAGCTGCGCCCCGGCCGCTCACCGCTGATGACGACGAGATTCTCCTCGTACCGCCGCAACTGGCTTGCCGTGGAGTCCAGTTCGTACAGTCCCTTGAGGACCTCGGGGTCGGTGTGCCGGCGCTCCAGGGCGTCGAGCTTGGTGAGCTGGAGGTTGACCAGGTTCTGGCTCTGCCGGGCGATGCCGAGGATCACCTTCTGGAAGCCGCGCCGGGTGTCGGCGAGTTCGATCGCCGTGTGCACCGCCGTACGCTGCGCCTTGTTGAACGCCCGTGCCACCGCGCCGAGTTCGTCCCCGCCGTAGTCCAACGGCGGGGCCGCGAGATCCGCGTCGACCTTCTCACCGCGCTCCAGCCGCGACACCACGTCGGGCAGCCGTTCCTCGGCGAGGCTCAGCGTGGCCTCCCGCAGGCCGTGCAGCCGCCGGGACAGGGAGCGGGTGATCCGCCAGGACATGCCGACGCACACCAGCAGTCCGAACAGCCCGCCCGCACTCAGCGAGGCGGCGGTGAGCAGCAGACTGTCCGCCTTGTCCGCGCTGCGGTCGAGGAGCCCGGCCGTCTGGTCCTGGATCAGCCGGGTGTACGCGGCGGCGACCTCGTCCAGCGCGGCGGTCCACTTCTTCTGCGCGTCGGGCAGCACGACCTTGCCGTCGGTGGCCCTCGTCCGTGCGGCGAGCACCTGGTCCTCGATGTCCGTCAGGGTCCGCCACTCGGGGCTCTGCAGGATCCGTTCGGTCTGTGTCTTCGCGCTGCCGCTCAGCTGCGGGACGATCTGGTCCTCGACGAGCCACCGGTGGGCGTCGACCAGCTGCGCGAACCCGATCCACTCCTTCTCGCCGAGATGCCCGGTCGGCCAGGCCAGGGTGAGCCGCGCGTCCTCCTGCGAGACCAGTTCCGCCGCGTGCTCCAGCGCGACCAGCGGTCCGGCCTGCGAGGTGAGGTCGCCGTCGTCGACCTGGGAGAGCTCCTGGAAGGCGTGGATCTGGTCGTCGATGATCGAGCTGTACTGGTCCAGCACCTGGGCGGGGGTGATGTCGGTCGGGTCGTCGACCTGGTTCCGGTAGTACTCCAGGCTGCCCACCGATCCGAGCACGGAGTACAGCTGGTCCGAGATACGCGACGGCGCCTCGGCGATCGCGTCGGACTGCCCGACCAGCTTGGCGACCGCCCGGTCCGTCTCCGCGCGCTGCGCGTCCAGCGCGACCCGGGAGCCGCCAGGAGAGGCCAGCAGGGCCGCCGACAGACTGCGTTCGCGCTGGAGGGCGAGCGTCGCGTCGGTGCCCATGGCGCCGGTCGACTGGCTCAACTCGGTCTGTCCGCGCAGCCGCAGGCCCTCGGTGAACATCTGCGTCGTCGTCACACCCCACAGGGCGGTGAGCGTGACGCTGGGCACCAGGGCCAGCAGGATCAGGGAGAGACGTATGGAGCCGAGACGGCGCCGGGCACCTGTCCGTGGAGACATTCGTCGTCCTAGGCGATGAGCAGGGAGGGGGGCGGGAGAAGGAAGGGGAGGTGAGATTTCCTGCCGGTCAGCGTGTGCCGTTGGCCGCGAACCTCGCCACCGCGTCCACGTTCGCCTTCGTCACGAACGCCGGACCGGTGAGGACGGGGGCCACCCCGCCGCCGCTGACGTTGCCGTTGGTCCGGTACAGCCACAGCGAGTCGACCGCGAGGTACCCCTGGAGGTAGGGCTGCTGGTCCACGGCGAACTCCACGGCACCGCTCTCGACCGCCTTCACCAGGTCCTTGTTGAGATCGAACGTGGCGACGCGCGCCTTGCTGCCCGCGTCCTTCACCGACGCGACCGCGGTGAGCGCGAACTGCGCGCCGTTCGTGACGACTTCGTCGACCGTCGGGTCCTGCCGCAGCTGGGCCGTGATCGCGGCGGCGACGGCCTTGGTGTCGGTGCCCTCCACATAGAGGTTCTCCATCTCGCCGCCGAAGGTCTTCTTCACCCCGGCGCAGCGGGCCTCCAGGGCGACGTTGCCGCGCTCGTGGATCACACAGAGCGCGTGTCGGGCGTGGAGGTCGTCCAGCTTGTCGCCGACGGCCCGGCCGGCCACGCTCTCGTCCTGGCCGAAGAACTCCAGCAGCCCGCCGGACTGCCAGGAGTCGATACCGGAGTTGAGGCCGACCACGGGGATACCGGCCGCCTTGGCGGCGGCGACGGGTCCCCGCATCGCCTGTGGTTTGGCGAGGGTCAGCGCGATGCCGTCCACCTTCTCGCGGACCGCGTCACGCACCAGTTCGGCCTGTCCGGCGGCGTCGGGGTCGCCGGCGTAGGTCAGCTCGATGCCGTCCTTGGCGGCGGCCGCCTCGGCGCCCTTCTGCACCAGGTCCCAGAAGGTGTCGCCCTCGGGGGCGTGTGTGATCAGGGCGATCCTGAGCCCGGCTCCGCCCGCCTTGCCGGCGGAGTCCGACGTGTCACCGGATGCGGAGCAGCCGGCCGCGAGCAGACAGACGGCGGCGGCCAGGGCGGCAACGCGTCTGGGGGAGACGGGAGGTGGGGGAGGAGTGATCATGATGGTGCGGCACCTCGCTGTGCGGCCGAGCTGGAGGAACGGCGAGAGGGAGCACCCGGTGAACGTTCGAAGTGTTGTACGCCGTCCGGGTGACTCTCGCTCGCCGGAGCCAATCGCGTGAGGCCGTCGATAGTCAAGTGAGCAGCGACTTTATGTGAGTTGTCGGTGCCGCTTCGTGATGTTCAGGTGCGGACCAGCCGTAAAGCGTGGGGACTCTGTGGCGAAGGGACACGGCCCGTTCGTGGAAGGGGTCACGGCTTGCGGCCCACCGCCCCGTACATCGCGATGTCCTCGTCCCGGATCGTCTCCGTGTCCGTGGCGTCCGGGTGCCACTTGTGGACCTGGACGATCCCGGGGGCGACGAGGTCGAGGCCCGCGAAGAACTCGGCGGCCTCGGGGTGGGTGCGCAGCCGCATCGGCATGTCGCGGGCCGCGTACTCACGGGCGACGCGGCCGACCTCCTCGGGGGCGAACTCGGCGGTGCCGATGGACATGGCCAGGTAGCTGCCGGAGGGCAGCGGTTCGAGGAGCCGGCGGACGATGCCCACGGCGTCGTGCTCGTCCAGCATGAAGTGGACGATCGCGATGACCGTCAGCGCGACCGGCTCGCCGGGATCGAGGGTCTCGCGGAACTGCGGGGAGTCGAGGATGGCCGCCGGGTCGCGCATGTCCGCCTCGACGTACGACGTCCTGCCCTCCGGTGCGCTGTTCAGCAGGCCCTCGGAGAGCGCGAGGACCAAGGGGTCGTTGTCGACGTAGACGACGCGTGCGTCGGGGGCCGCCGACTGGGCGATCTCATGGATGTTCGGCGAGGTGGGGATGCCGGAGCCGATGTCCAGGAACTGCCGTATCCCCGCCTCCGCGGCGAGCCACCGCACGGCCCGGTTCATCCAGTCGCGGTTGGCCCGCATGTGCACGGGCAGCGCGGGCCACTCGCGGCACATGGCGTCGCCCGCCTCGCGGTCGGCGGGGTAGTGGTCCTTGCCGCCGAGGATGTAGTCGTAGATCCGAGCGGCGTGCGCGGTCTCGGTGTCGATGCGGTCGGTGGGCCGTCCGTCGGCGGGCAATGTGCCCCTCCTGTCGCGAGGAATACGAGTTCAGGGTTCAACTTGCCATCAAAAGCAGGGTAGTTGTGCGCCCGCGCGAGAATTCCCGGTCCTCGGTGCCTTCGACGGGACGCATCCTCGATCCCCGGCCGCGGCGTCATCCGTACGTCAGGTTCGAGCAGGGATCGTCGTCCGCGGACCGCGCGCCGTCCGCGACCTCGGTGGGTACGGCCGTCGGTGTCGCCGTGGGGGCGGCGGCGTACGACCGGCCGAGTACGACGCTGATCCCGGACCCCGTGACGGACTCCAGCTCGGCACCCGGGAAGGCCTCGGCGACGGTACGGGCCCGGGACAGCTCGCCGGGCCCGTACTCGACCGACGTGCCGGTGTGGTCCTGCGTGGCCGCCGTCGCCGTACCGGTGACCGTGAACCCGTCCGACGTGAGCGTCGCGGCGGCCCGTGCGGCCAGGCCGGTCACCGTGGTGCCGTTGTAGACGGAGACGCCGATCCCGGCCCCGGAGACGGGCGAGGCGGAGGCGGTCGCCGCTTTCTGCTTCCCACCCGCGTTCTTGCCGTCGATCGTGCGGTCCGCCTTGAGCGTGGCGAACAGCTCGCTCGCGTCCGGCTGCACGACCGCGACGCGCGACCCCTCGTACCGCCAGGGCACGGTCACGAACTTGGTGTTGTGCAGGTCGATGTCCTTCAGTGCCATGGCGAAGGAGATGAGCTTGTCGGCCGTGCCCAGTCCCGGGTCGACGGTCAGCGACTTCGTGGCCGCGTCGGCGAGCGGCAGCAGCCTGGTCGGGGTGAGGCCCCGGCTCTTCACCTCCTTGAGCAGACTGGCCACGAACGCCTGCTGGCGCTTGATGCGGCCGATGTCGGAGCCGTCCCCGATGCCGTGCCGGATCCGGACGTAGTCCAGCGCCTTCTGCCCGGAGACGGTTTGCTCGCCCTTCGTGAAGAGCCGCTTGCCCGGAGTCGTGCGGTGGGGGTTGAGGTCGTTCTGGTAGACGTCCTGGGGGAGGCAGACCTTCACCCCGCCCACCACCTCCGTCAGCCGGGCGAAGCCCTTGAAGTCGACGACGACGGTGTGGTCCACGCGCAGCCCGGTCAGCTGCTCGACGGTGTTCTGGGTGCAGGCCGGGTTGCCCTTGGCGGTGTCGCCGACGGAGTAGGCGGCGTTGAACATGGTGTCGGTCTGTGTCTTCGTCCAGCTGCCGTCGGGGAGCTTGCACGGCGGGATGGCCACCAGGGTGTCGCGGGGGATGGAGACCGCGAGGGCGTGCCGGTGGTCGGCGTAGATGTGCAGCAGGAACGTGGTGTCGGAGCGCCCGATGTCGTCCTTGTCGCCGCCGCCGAGCTTGTCGTTGCCGTCGGTGCGGGCGTCGGAGCCGATCAGCAGGACGTTCTCGCCCTTCTGGGAGGCCGCGTCGGGGCGGTGGTCGGAGAGGCCGCCCGAGTCGAAGGTGCTGATGTCGCCGTTCAGCTTGAGATAGAGCCAGCCGGCACCGGCGGTCGCGAGCACCAGCACGGAGAGGCAGACCAGCAGCGCGAGACGTATCCGGCGGCCCCGGCGACGCGCGGACCGGCGGCGGCCGCTCTGCCTGTGCCGCGGGGGTGCGGGCCTTCCCGTGCTGGTGATCGTCATGCGCGCCCTCTTGCGTATTGCTACATATTGCGGGGGTTTGTCATGTTCGCCCTGAGTTGTACAGTTGCGCACCACAGCAACCGTCATCCGACGGGCGGCCGGGGCAAGTGTGCTCGACCGACGTAAGAGTGAGTTGAGAACGCCGAGGAAAGAGGTCGCGGCCGTGCTCCGTAACGGACTGGAACCCTGGCACCTGCTGATCGTGGCGATAGTCGTCATCGTGCTGTTCGGCTCGAAGAAGCTGCCCGACACCGCACGAGCGCTCGGCAGGTCCATGCGCATCCTCAAGAGCGAGGCGAAGGCGCTGAAGGACGACGACACCACGGCCCCGGAGTCACCGGCCGGCCCGCAGGCGGCAGGCCCCACGACCTGACCCGGGACGTCCCCCGGACAACCGCCGACCGGCACCGGCCCCCCTGCGGCGGCGCACCGGGCAGCGTCGCCGCCTACGGCGACGTACCGGTCCAGGATCGCCTCACCCCGCGCGAACCAGCTCACCCTGAGGTCCACCCGGCAGGTCCAGTGCCAGGTCCGTCGCGCCCCGGCGCGGTGCCGCGGGGAGCGGTCGCCACCGCGTGCCGCTCGGGATCACGGTCCGCGCCGGTGTCGCCGCACGGACCGGCCCGACCCCTCCGGGCGTCCCGGCATGTCCACTGCCAGGTGCGGCATGCCCTTACCGCGGTGCGCCGGTGAGCGACCCGCGACGCTGCGCCGGTCCCAGCGGCGGCCCGCGGTGTGTGCCGCCCGGATCGGGCCTCGCCCGCGCGGAGCGGCTCCGCCCTTCCGGTCCGTACGGCGCCGGCCGGCCTCGGCGTGCCGCGGAGGCGATGCACCCCCACCACGGGACGTTCCGCCGACCAGCCCTCCATGAACGAACTCCCCCTGAAACACCGGCTGTTCGTCCCGCGCATCAAGTGGTCGGGGTGAACAGCCGGTGGCTCAGAGGGAGTCGGTGGTGGAGCGGGGTCAGGCGGGCTGCCCTTTGGCAGTGCCCTGGAGCGCGGCCGCCCGTGCGGCCTTGCGGCGCTTGCGGCGGCTCACACGCGGCTCCTGGTCCGGCAGCCAGCCGAAGGTCATGCAGCTGCCGACGACACCGAGCAGGAGCCCGATGAAGAAGCCGCCCAGGTTGGAGGTGAGCCAGGTGCCCAGGGTGAGCAGAACCCCGGTGATCGAGTAGAAGAGGCGCTGGGTGGGGTTGAACAGGATGAGCAAACCCAGCACCACCATGAGCGCCGGCAGAAGATAGCCGGCCAGCCCCTGCATGCCGATGTGCATGATGACCTTCAGCGAGGCCTTCTCGGTGAGCAGGATCCAGGCGCCGCCCAGGGTGAGCAACAGCCCGCCCCAGAACGGACGGTCGGCCCGCCAGGCACGGAAGGCCGACCGCACTCCGGTTCGTGGAGTTGACGTGTCCGACATCAGCAACCCGTGCTGCTGAAGCTGAGCTTGAGACCGGGAAGCTTGAACACCGCTGCCGTGGTCGCGTAGTTGGTCTGCCGCAGATTGGCGATGCGCACGGTGTCGGACTGCTGGCTGAAGACGCCGATCGGGCCCTTGACCCCGGCCTTGGTGAGCGTGCTGGCGTCGTTGCCGATCTCGATGTTGGTGAAGGACGCGTCGCCCGTCAGCTCCGTCGAGTCGGTGGTCAGGTCGGTCGCCGTCACCTTCTGCGATCCGCTGCCCGCCTTGATGAGCAGGTTGGTGCCGCCGAGGTCGACGCTCTGGCACAGGCTGTCGAGGGTCGCGCTCTTGATCGCGGAGGTCACGACCAGCACCTGCCCCCCGGTGTCACCCTCGTTGGGGCTGCCCGGCGCCATGTTGTCGAGTCCGCCGAACTGCTCGAACCCGGTGCCGTTCAGCTCCTTGGCGGTGACCGTGAACGGCATCCCGGAGATCGCGAACTGCACGCCCAGCGCGCCCTCCGCGGTGAGAACCGCGAGCGTCGCGGCGACCAGCGTGGCCGGCACCGCCATCACGGCGGCCCGGCGGGCCCGGACCCGTCCGCGTCTGACGGGGTCGGGCGAGGAACCGCTTTCCGGGTTCTCGGGGGTGTTGTCGGCGGACGACGAGACGTCCGAGGACGAGGCCATGTCTGCTCCCAGGTGCATAGAAAGTGCGGTCTGGCATCTCACTGGCACGTTGTCCTGGCGCGGACAGCGCATGCGGCGCGACCCCCTCACAACTCCCGGCGGGCGCAAGGGCTTTCTCGCTACTCCGCAGTAGCCGCTGAGGAAGTTACCCGGGGTTACTTTCGAGGGTCAAGGGAGTTGTGAAAAAAGGGTGCCGGTTGTGCCCCACCTGTGCGTCAAGGGATTCCAGTGTCCCGGCAAAGCCATTGAACGATCGTCAACTGCCGTGTTTTTCCTTGACGTTGACTGACCATCAGGTCTACAACTCTCACTGCTCACCCGGATCCGTGGCGCCGGATCCGCCACGCGGCACTGCCCGCGTCTCCCGGACGTCCTGTCCGCTCCGGGCACCTCCTGTGCCCGCTTCCTCCCAGGCACCCACACGGTCACTTCCCCCCTCGGTCCGTGCCGAGTGCCTTTTCGCCCGGCCCGGCCGGAGGCCACCCCACGGTTCTCCGGCCGTTCACCGGCCGGCTGCCGTTGCCGGTCCGTCACGTACGGAGAAGGCGTGACGGGCCGGTGACGGCGGACGCCGTATCGCGTCCTCGCACCCCTTTCAGACCCCCCACCTCGGAAAAGAGGCACCCCCGCATGCGTACGCGAACCCTGCTCACCCTCACCGCCGCCCTCGCCGCCTTCACCCTCCCGGCGATCTCCCCGGCGTCGGCCGCCGACAACGTCCTCACCACCGGATCCGCGGCCGGCGACGCCGTCGCCGACGGCGCCACGCTCACCGCACCCCTGGCGAGCGGTACCACGGCCACGCTCTACTCCAGCGCGACCGGCACCACGGGCATCACCTGCACCACCTCGCAGTTCACCGCGACGGTCGACAGCAACCCGGCCGCTCCCGGTACGGCCTCCGAGTCGCTCACCGGGCACACCTTCAGCAACTGCACCTCGAACAACGTGGGTGTGCTCGGCGTCACCAGCGTCACGGTCAACAACCTGACGTACACCACCACCGTGGCCTCCGACGGCACCGTCACCGTGGCGCCGGGGAGTGCCGGGGCCATCCAGACCACCGTCGTGCTCCGGACCCTGCTGGGCAGCGTCACCTGTGTCTACCAGGCGACGAACGGCAGCCTGACCGGCGCGGCCTCCAACACTGACAACAGCATCCAGTTCGCCAACCAGCAGTTCACCAGGAGCTCCGGCTCCTCGCTCTGCCCGAGCAGCGGCTTCTGGACCGCGAAGTACGCCCCGGTCGCCACCTCCGACGGCGCGGCGGTCTTCGTCAACTGACCTTCGCGCGCACGGCGTTCAGCGTCGACGCAGACGCAGCGCCAGGGCGGCGCCCCCGGTGATCACCAGCACCGCGGCGGCGCCGCCCGCCACGAGCGGGGACGAAGGGCCGGAGTCCGCGGTGGGAGTGGAGGCCACCGGAGTGGTGTCGGGGCTCGCCTTCGACGGCGTCGGCGCAGGTGTCGCCGTCCGGGGCTCGGCGCTCGGCGAGGTGCTCGCGGAGGTCTTCGCGCCCGCGGTGACGGACGGCGAGGGCGAAGGCGTACTCGGCTCCTTCGTCTTCTCTTCTTTCGCGTTCTCCTTCGCGGCCGCCGGGAACACCACGTCGGAACACGAGTAGTAGGTGTCCGGCGTACTGCTGTTCTGCCAGATCGTGTACAGCACATGGCGACCGGTCCGGTCGGCGGGCAGCTTCGCCGGCAGGCGGTACGCGCCGCCCGTCAACGCCGGGTCCTTGACCTCGGCGAAGGGCTGCGAGGGCAGGTCGGACCAGGTGAGCGGCTGCGACGGGTCGTAGCCGGGCTTGGTCAGGAACATCTTGAACGTGCCGGTGTGCGGGATCGTCGAGGCGTACGTCATTGTCATCGACGCGCCCGGCGTGAGGCGCGTCGCCGGCCAGTCGGTGCGGGTCAGGTCGAGGCCCTTGTAGGCCGGCAGGCCGCCACTGCACAGCTCGCCGTCGGGAACGGTCTGCCGGTCGCGGCCGTTCACGTTCGCGATCCGCAGGTTGTCCCAGGCGGCGAAGGAAGTGCCGTTCGCGGCGACGGCGGCGCGGCACGCCGCCGTGCCCGAACGTTCGCCGCCCTCGGGGGAGCAGGCGTAGGCGCGGCTCACCGGGTCCGTCGGCGCTCCGTGCGCCTGCGCCGGACCCGCCGCCCAGACGGTCAGCAGCAGCGGGGCGGCGGCGGTGGTCGCCAGAACGGTGCGGTATGCGGTCATCCGGGGCATCCGGAACGTCTCCTCGGCCGACACGGGAACGGTTTGCTCCCGTGCAGTACGGAAACCGGGCCCGGCGCGTTCAGTGCGGGACAGCAGGGGGTGAAAGGGTTCATTCCCCCTCAACTCCTCGACGACGAGGGTGTGTTTCCCGCCGGATCGAGGGTTTCCCCTGTATTCACATGACCTTCCCTTTGCCTATCGTTCGACCACAGCCGAACCACAGGTAACCCCTTCGACAGTTCGGCTCACGCGCCCAGGGGTGTCTGCCGGCCCCCGCGGCGTGCCGGACGCCGCTCCTCCTTCCGCGGTGGACCGGCAGGCACCCCCTGCCCGGCCCCCGCGCCGCTTTTCGATCTACCCCCCGCCGCTTCACCGACGAAGCGATCAGACCGCCGCTCCGCGCTGCCCGGAGACGGCTACGAAAGGCAAGCCCTTGCGTACCTCCCCCTCCCTGCGACGGAAGCTGGTCTCCGTCGCCGCGGTCTCCGCCGCGCTGTTCTCGGCCGCCGGTACCACCGTGGCCGTGGCCCAGGAGTCCGCCCCGCAGGCCGCCGCCGTCCCCACCGCGCAGACCGAGGCCGCCCCCGGCATCGCGGCCGAGCGCCTCATCGTCGGCTACAAGTCCGGTGCCACCGAGGCCAAGTCGAACAAGGCCGCCGAGGCCGACGCCGCCGCCAAGGGCAAGGAGACCGGCGAGGACGTCGACTTCCAGCGCCGCCTCGGCACCGGTGCCGCCCTCGTCGACCTGGGCGCGGACCTGACCCGCACCGATGTCGCCGACGTGGTCGCCGAGTACAAGGCCGACCCGCAGGTCGCCTACGTCGTACCGGACCGCCTGAACACGCCGCAGGCCGACCCGAACGACACCGAGTACGCCAAGCAGTGGGACCTCTTCGAGTCCACGGCCGGCATGAACGTCCCCGGCGCCTGGAACACCACCACCGGCTCCGGCGTCACCGTCGCCGTCATCGACACCGGCTACGTCGCCCACACCGACCTCGCCGCGAACATCGTCGCCGGTTACGACTTCATCGCCGACACTGCCGTCTCCGTCGACGGCAACGGCCGCGACAGCAACCCGGCCGACCCCGGTGACTACTACGCGGCCAACGAGTGCGGCTCCGGTATCCCCGCGTCCAGCTCCTCCTGGCACGGCACGCACGTGGCCGGCACCATCGCCGCCGTCACCAACAACAGCAAGGGCGTCGCGGGCATCGCCTACGGCGCGAAGATCTCCCCGGTCCGCGTCCTCGGCAAGTGCGGCGGCTACGACTCCGACATCATCGACGCCATCACCTGGGCGTCCGGCGGCACCGTCTCCGGCGTGCCCGCCAACACCAATGTCGCCAAGGTCATCAACATGAGCCTGGGCGGCGACGGTGCCTGCACCACCGCGACCCAGAGCGCCATCACCGCCGCCGTGAACCGCGGCACCGTCGTCGCCGTCGCCGCGGGCAACGACAACGACAACGTGGCGAACCACTCGCCCGGCAACTGCAACAACGTCATATCCGTCGCCGCGACCAGCCGCACCGGCGCCAAGGCGTCGTACTCCAACTACGGTTCCCTGGTCGACATCTCGGCCCCCGGCGGCCAGACCAGCACCGGCACCGCCAACGGCATCCTGTCGACGCTGAACTCCGGCGCCACGACGGCGTCCACCGAGAGCTACGCCTACTACCAGGGCACCAGCATGGCCACCCCGCACATCGCGGGCCTCGCCGCGCTGCTGAAGTCGGCCAACTCCTCGCTGACCCCGGCCCAGATCGAGACCGCGATCAAGAACAACGCCCGTGCGCTGCCGGGTGCTTGCTCGGGCGGCTGCGGCGCGGGTCTCGCGGACGCGGCGAAGACGGTCGCGGCCGTGAGCGGCGGTACGAGCACGGGGACGACGTTCTCCAACACCACCGCCGCGTCCATCCCGGACAACGGCTCGGCGATCGAGTCCTCCATCGCGGTCACCGGCCGCACCGGCAACGCCCCCTCGGCCCTCCAGGTCGCGGTGGACATCACCCACACCTACCGCGGTGACCTGGTGGTCAGCCTCGTCGCCCCGGACGGCACGGTGTACACCCTGAAGGCCGCGAGCTCCTCGGACTCCGCGGACAACGTCAACACCACGTACACCGTGAACGCTTCGAGCGAGACGGCCAACGGCACCTGGAAGCTGCGCGTCCAGGACACCGCCGCGCAGGACACGGGCACGCTCAACAGCTGGAAGCTGACCTTCTGAGCCTCACGGGCTCGAACTCTCCGAGCGCGCCCTGAGCAGGCGGGCCGGCCGGTGCGGATGGGCACCGGCCGGCCCGCCTTTTCCGTGCCGTCCGCCCGTTTTCTCCTGTCGGAGCCCGCGGTACGCGCACAAGTGATCTACAAGTTGTGGGAGGCCTGGAAACTGGACGGAGTTCGGGTGTCCGGTGATGGCCGTCGGACGGTGAGCTATCGTGTGCAGGGAGTAAAAAACAAACGGCATGGCCTGTTCTTTTCAGGGCATGCTCTCTCGCCCCCAGGAGAGACTCGCCTATGGCCAGGCAGTTACGAGCCGAACAGACTCGCGCGGCGATCATCGCCGCCGCCGCGGAACTGTTCGACCTGCGCGGATACGAGTCGACGAGTCTCAGCGACATCGTCGATCATGCCCAAGTCACGAAGGGCGCACTCTACTTCCATTTCGCGGCGAAGCAGGATCTCGCTCACGCCATCATGGAGATCCAGTACAGGAACCTGAACCGGCTCTCGGAGGAGATGGACAGCCGCGGCTGTACCGCGCTCGAGGCCCTGATCCGCTCCACGTTCGGCATGGCGCGGCTGTCCCTGGAGGGGCCGCTGCCGAGCGCCGGCCTCCGGCTCGCCACCGGCGGCCTGGAACTGCCGCCCGAACTTCCGCACCCCTTCACCCAGTGCCTGGGCCTCGCCACCCGCAGACTCCACGACGCGGTCATGGAGTCCGACCTGCATGCCGACATCGATGTCGACGCCGCCGCGCACTCCCTCGTCGCGTCCCTGGTCGGCACCCGGGTCGTGGGCCACTCCCTCGAACCCGTCACCCGCCACCCCCGCCGACTGGCCGGACTGTGGCACATCCTGATCCGCGGCATGGTGCCGGTGCCCCGCCGCGCCAGGTATCTGAGCCTGGTCACGCACCTGGAGCGGGAGCTCAGAACCGCGTGATCCGCGCGGTACCGTGGCGCCCATGCCCGACATCCCGTCCGTGATCCTCGCCGACGAACCCGGCTCGTTCCCGCACAGCGTGCTCGCCGAGCGGCATCCCGCGATCATCCGGCAGGTCCGGGAGGCCTTCCCCTACGGCCCCGAGCAGCACCGCGCCCTCGACGCGCTGCTGGAGAACTGCACCAAGGGCGTCATCGAACCGCTCCCCGCCGCCGCGCCGGACCGCGCCGACTGGGCGGCCTGGGGAGCGGACGAGCACACCGGCCGCTCCTGGTTCGATGTGCCGTGGCTCTGGTCGGAGAGTTGGTTCTACCGCCAACTCCTGGAAGCCGTCGGCTACTTCGGCTCCGGTCCCTGGCAGGGCATCGACCCCTTCCGCCCCTTCAAGCTCGCCGAACTCGACGCCCCGGAGACCGACGAGGAACTGGCCGCGCTCGACGCCCTCGACGGCAGGCCCGCCGACGAACAGGCCGCGGCCCTGCTGCACGGCTCCCTGTGGGGCAACCGCGCGGACCTCGGCTTCCGCCTGTCCGACGCCGACGCCGAGGGCCGGGACGCCGTCCCGGGACTGGTCGCCGACGACAGCGCCGCCCTCTGGTCGCTTCTCGACGGCGCCGACACCCTCTGTCTCGTCGCCGACAACGCGGGCCGCGAACTCGTCCCGGACCTGCTCCTGATCGCCCACCTCCTTGCCCAGGGACGCGTCCGCCGGGCGATCCTGCACGTCAAGCCGTATCCGTACTACGTCTCCGACGCCACGACCGCCGATGTCGTCGACGCCGTGCGCCGGCTGACCCGGGCGCCGGGCGCGGCGGCCGGTCACGGGCGCGACCTGTGGTCGGCGATGGCCGACGGCAGCCTCACCGTGCGCGCCCACCCCTTCTCCTGTGCCCCGCTGCCGTACGAGGCGATGCCGGACGACCTTGCCGCCGAGTTCGCCGGAGCCGCGCTGACCGTCGTCAAGGGCGACCTCAACTACCGCCGCCTGGTGGGCGATCGGATGTGGCCTCCCACGACCCCCTTCGCCGACGTGACGGACTGGTTCCCGGGGCCGGTGGCCGCGCTGCGCACCCTGAAGTCCGACGTGATCACCGGCCTCGCCCCGGCCACGGAGGCCGCGCTGGTGGCGGCGGAGGGGCAGCGCTGGCGGACCGGGGGCACGCACGCGCTGATCCAGGTACGTCCCTAGCGCTCAACCGGCCTGTATCGGCGGCGACATGAGCCCGTTGAGGCGTGGGCGGACGGTTGGCTTGCTTTTGTGTAGTGATCATGCCAAGCGGGGCGTCATCATGCCCCGACGGCCAACTCCTGTGCGTGGTCGGCCCCTCCGGCTGCGGCAAGTCCACCCTGCTGCGCACCGTCGCCGGACTGCTGCCCGCCCGCGAGGGCGAGATCACCGTCGACGGCACCCCCGTCACCGGCGTACCCGACCGGCTCGCGGTCGTCTTCCAGGACTACGGCCGCTCCCTCTACCCCTGGCTCACCGTCCGCGACAACGTCGCCCTCCCACTGCGCCGCCGCGGCCTCGGCCGGGCCGAGCGAAGGGCCGAGGCCGAAGGCATCCTCGAACGCGTCGGCCTCGACGGCGCCGCCGGACGCCACCCCTGGCAGCTCTCCGGGGGCATGCAACAGCGCGTCGCCATCGCCCGCGCCCTGGTCTGCCGCCCCTCGCTGCTGCTCATGGACGAACCCTTCGGCTCCCTGGACGCCCAGACCCGCGAGGACCTGGAGGACCTCCTCCTGGAAGTGCACCGCACCGAGGGCACGACCATCGTGTTCGTCACCCACGACATCGACGAGAGCGTCTACGTCGGCGACCGCGTCGTCGTCCTGTCCCCGGGCCCCGGCTCCCACGTCGTCCTCGACCTGCCCGTCGAACTGCCGGGAAAGCGGGAGCAGATCGGGACCCGGGGACTCCCGGAGTTCGTGGCGCTCAGAGCGGAGGTGGGCCGGGCGGTACGGGGCACCTAGCCCCGGGTCAGGCGCCCCGCACGCCCTGCCACACCAGCCGGTGGTCCAGGACGTGGTCGACCCGCTGGATCGTCTCCGCGGCGTTGCGCGCCTGGACGTTGTCCGGGGTGGACGGATCGGCGACGAGCGCTCCCTGAGTGCCGCGGTTCAGGGACGCGTTGAGCGTGGCGAAGCGGACGGTCCGGCGGGAGAGGGCTCTGTGGTCGTGGTCCATCGGGACTGTGGTGAGGAGGGACTCGTGAGCGGGTGACGTCTGCGTGTGTAGAGATGATCGCCACAAGACCCGTCGAGAACTCCCGAGTTCGGCCCCGATTCACGCGATGGTGTGATCATGTGCCGTGCCGCGGATGCCCCCGGAAGGGCCTGGGTAGGGCCCCGCCCATGACGCAGCCCTTCGCACTCCCGCACTTCTACATGCCGTATCCCGCCCGGCTGAACCCGCACCTCGACGAGGCACGCGCCCACTCGAGCCGCTGGGCACGCGACATGGGCATGCTGGAGGGATCCGGGGTCTGGGAGCAGTCCGACCTCGACGCCCATGACTACGGTCTGCTCTGCGCCTACACCCACCCCGACTGCGACGGTCCCGCCCTGTCGCTGATCACCGACTGGTACGTGTGGGTCTTCTTCTTCGACGACCACTTCCTGGAGATCTTCAAACGCACCCAGGACCGCGCCGGCGGCAAGGCCTACCTCGACCGGCTGCCGCTGTTCATGCCGATGGACCTCGCCACACCGATGCCCGAGCCGGAGAACCCCGTCGAGGCGGGCCTCGCCGACCTGTGGACGCGGACCGTGCCCGCCATGTCGGCCGACTGGCGCCACCGCTTCGCCGTCGCCACCGAGCACCTCCTCAACGAGTCCTTGTGGGAACTGTCCAACATCAACGAGGGGCGCATCGCCAACCCCGTCGAGTACATCGAGATGCGCCGCAAGGTGGGCGGTGCCCCCTGGTCGGCGGGGCTCGTCGAGTTCGCGACCGCCGAAGTGCCCGCGGCCGTCGCGGGGTCCAGGCCGCTGAGGGTCCTGATGGAGACGTTCTCCGACGCCGTCCATCTGCGCAACGACCTCTTCTCCTACCAGCGGGAGGTCGAGGACGAGGGCGAGAACAGCAACGGCGTGCTGGTCCTGGAGACCTTCTTCGGCTGCACCACCCAGCAGGCCGCCGACACCGTCAACGACATCCTCACCTCCCGGCTCCACCAGTTCGAGCACACCGCCCTCACCGAGGTGCCCGCGCTCGCCCTGGAGAAAGGTCTCTCCCCGGGTGAGGTCGCCGCGGTCGCCGCCTACACCAAGGGACTTCAGGACTGGCAGTCCGGTGGGCACGAGTGGCACCTGCGCTCCAGCCGCTACATGAACGAGGGCGCCACCTCCACCTCGCCCTGGCACGGTCTCACCGGCCCGGGTACCTCCGCCGCCGACATCGGCGCCCTGCTCGCCTCGGCCGGCGCGGAACGGCTGCGGGCGTACACACATGTGCCCTACCAGAAGGTCGGTCCTTCCCGGCTCCCCGACTTCTTCATGCCCTTCGAGGTCGAACTCAGTCCGCATCTGCCCGCCGCCCGACCCCGGCTCACCGAGTGGATGCACCGGATGGGCATGCTCCAGGAGGGCGTCTGGGACGAGGACAGGCTGGCCGCGGCCGACCTGCCGCTGTGCTCGGCGGGACTCGACCCCGACGCGACACCCGAGGCCCTCGACCTCAGCGCGCAGTGGCTCGCCTGGGGGACGTACGGCGACGACTACTACCCGCTGGTCTTCGGCCACCGCCGCGACCTCGCCGCCGCCCGGCTGATCACCCGGCGTCTGTCGGACTGCATGCCCGTGGCGGGCGAGCAGGTCCCGGTGCCCCTGAACGGCATGGAGCGCGGCCTGATCGACCTGTGGCCGCGCACGACCGCGGGGATGACGCCGGAGCAGCGCCGCTCCTTCAAGGACTCCGTGAACGTGATGACCGAGAGCTGGGTCTGGGAGCTCTCCAACCAGGTTCAGAACCGGATCCCCGACCCGGTCGACTATCTGGAGATGCGCCGCGCGACCTTCGGCTCCGACCTCACGATGAGCCTGTGCCGCATGGGCCACGGCCCCGCCGTCCCGCCGGAGGTCTACCGCAGCGGCCCGGTCCGCTCGCTGGAGAACGCGGCCATCGACTACGGCATGCTCATCAACGACGTCTTCTCGTACCAGAAGGAGATCGAGTACGAGGGCGAGGTCCACAACGCGATCCTCGTCGTGCAGAACTTCTTCGGCGTCGACTACCCGACCGCGCTCGCCGTCGTCCACGATCTGATGACCCAGCGCATGCGGCAGTTCCAGCATGTCGCCGCGCATGAACTGCCCATCGTCTACGACGACTTCGGTCTCTCGGACGAGGCGCGCGAGATCATGGGCAACTACGTCGTCGACCTCCAGAACTGGATGGCGGGCATCATGCACTGGCACCGCACCGTCGACCGCTACAAGGCCGGATACCTGTCCCGCCGCTCCCACGGCTTCCTGCCGGACCGGCCACCGGCCCTGACACTGCCGCGCGTCGGCTGACCCGCCGCCCGGCTCCCTGGAGACCGGGTCATGTCACCGAACGTGACGGCCGCCGTCGGCAAAGGGGGCCCGCGCGTCCATGCGCAGTTTTCGGACTTACTCGTGCGGAAGGGGATATTCAGGGAACTTCGGCGATGCGTCAGGAGTCTGTCGGGGTGAAGGAAGCAAGACCACAGAACACACGGGGGTGTTCGACCTTGACCGACATCATCGAGAGGATCACGGAGAGCGACAAGGGGGAGCAGGAGGCGGCGCCGGGCGAACTGGCGCCGTATGTCGCGCCGTTGCCCGTCCCGCCCGTTCTGCGGCCCGCCACCGGCGATGTGCTGCGGGAGACGGAGATCGCCGTGCAGCCGACCTGGGTCCGGCTGCACCCGCAGCTGCCGCCGACCCTGATGTGGGGGTACGAGGGCCTGGTGCCCGGCCCCACCATCGAGGTGCGGCGCGGCCGGCGGCTCCGCATCGCCTGGACCAACCGCGTTCCCCAGGGCAGCGAATACCCGGTCACCGCCGTCGAGGTGCCGGTCCGCCCGGCGGGCACACCGCCCGCCACCACCGAGCCCGGCCGCGACGGCATCAAGCCCAACGAGGACGTGGCCGCCCTGCCCGCCTGGTCGGTGACCCATCTGCACGGCGCCCAGACGGGCGGTGGCAACGACGGCTGGGCGGACAACGCCGTGGGCTTCGGCGACGCCCAGCTCTCCGAGTACCCGAACGACCACCAGGCGGTCCAGTGGTGGTACCACGACCACGCCATGAACATCACGCGGTGGAACGTGATGGCGGGCCTGTACGGCACCTACCTGGTCCGTGACGAGGAGGAGGACGCCCTCCATCTCCCCTACGGGGAGCGGGAGATCCCGCTCCTGCTCGCCGACCGCAACCTCGACACCGACGAGGACGGCCTCCTCAACGGCCGGCTGCTGCACAAGACGATCGTGGTGAACCCGTCCCACCCGGAGACGGGCAAGCCGGTCACGACACCGTTCCTCGGCCCGTACACCACGGTCAACGGCCGCATCTGGCCGTACGCCGACGTGGACGACGCCTGGTACCGCTTCCGCCTGGTGAACGCGTCGAACGCGCGGATCTACGACCTGGTCCTGGTGGACGAGGACGACAACCCGGTGCCGGGCCTCGTGCACCAGATCGGCAGCGACGGCGGGCTGCTGCCGCGGCCCGTGCCGATCGACTTCGACGGCGCGCTGCCCACCCTGACCGCCGCCCCGGCCGAGCGCTTCGACCTGCTGGTCGACTTCCGCGGCCTCGCGGGCCGCACGCTCCGGCTGCTCAACAAGGGCCCCAACCAGCCCGTGGGCGTGCCCGACCCGGTGGGCAATGTGCGCTATCCGGCGGTCATGGAGTTCCGGGTCCGTGAGTCCTGCGAGACCGACACCTTCGAGCTGCCCGAGATGCTCTCGGGATCCTTCCGCCGGATCACGCACGACGTGGCGCACGGCCACCGGCTGATCGTGCTCACGCCGCCCGGCACCAAGGGCGGGGGCGGACATCCCGAGATCTGGGAGATGGCCGAGGTCGAGGACGCGAGCGGCATCCGGTTCCCCGCCGAGGGGATCATCCAGGTCACCGGTCCGGACGGCACCACGAAGACCTACCGGCGCACGGCGCGGACCTTCAACGACGGCCTGGGCTTCACCATCGCCGAGGGCAGCCACGAACTGTGGAGCTTCCTCAACCTCGCGCCGATTCCGCACCCCATGCACATCCACCTGGCCGACTTCCAGGCGCTGGGACGGGACCCGTACGTGGTGACGGGCTTCGACCAGGCGGTGGGCGGCACCCGCACACCGATCGCGTACGACCGGGCCAGGACGATCCCGCTGGCGCCCAACGAACGGGGCCACAAGGACGTCTACCGGGTCCCGGGCAACCAGATGCTGCGGATCATGGGCCGGTTCGACGGGGCGTACGGCCGGTTCATGTACCACTGCCACTTCCTGGAGCACGAGGACATGGGCATGATGCGGCCCTTCGTCGTCCTGCCGCCCGAGGCCCTGAAGTTCGACCACGGCGGCGGCGGCCACCACGGCGGGCACCGGGAGGGTCGCACGGGCTGACCCCGGTCACCGCACGGCGTGCTGCACCGCGGCTCGCGCCAGCGCCCGGACCATCGGGTGCGGGCGCGAGCCGTCGCCGGCCAGCTCGGGCTGGAACAGCGAGGCCAGGAAGAAGGGGTGGCCCGGCAGTTCGGCGACCCGGACGTGTCCGTCCTCGTCGTACCCGGAGAAGCGCAGCCCGTGCGCGCGCAGCGTGTCGAGGTGGCGGGACGCGCCGTAGGCGCAGAAGTAGCGCTCGACCGTGCGCTCCGATCCGATCACGGACTGGGCGAGCGAGCCCGGCTCGATGGTCACCACGCCCTCGTGGCCGACGAGGGAGCAGGCCAGCGGCTCGATGAGCAGGTCCTCGGCGTCGGGGTCGGTCTCGGCGTGCGCCACGCGCACGAGGCCGCACACGTCACGGGCGTACTCCAGCAGCGCGTGCTGGAACCCGGCGCACGTACCGAGGAACGGAATGCCCTCCACGCGCGCGGTGCGGATCGCCGCGAGCACGCCCTCCTCGCTGCGGTACGGGCTGCCCGGGACCACCCACACCGCGTCGAACCCACTGACGGCGCCCTCCTTCTCGGCGTCCTCGGACGGGATCCAGTAGGCGTCGAGGACGAGCCGGTCGCGTTCGGCGAGGGAGTCCATCAGAAGGGGGATGCGGGTGTGGGACACGACGCTGGGGGAGCGGTCGCCGACCAGGGCGATCCGGGCGGTCACGGTTGCTGAGTTCGTCATGGCCTCATCCTGGGCGCGGCCGTCGGATCGCGTCCAACGATGATTCCTGCACTCCCGATAAGCAGAGCTGATGGGACCCTGGGGGCATGGACCCGCACCTCCTGCGCACCTATGTCACCGTCGCCCGTCTCGCCTCCTTCTCGGAGGCCGCCCGCGAGCTGGGCTACACCCAGTCGGCCGTGTCCCAGCACATCCAGGCCCTCGAACAGGACCTGGGCGCCCCGCTGCTGACCCGCCGTCCCGTCCTGCCCACCGCGGCCGGCGAGCGGCTCCTCGAACACGCGGGCCCCCTGCTGCTGCGTCTGGACGCGGCCCGCGCGGACGTCGTACGGATGGCGGCCGCCCCCGAGTACGGGCTGACCCTCGCCGCCGCCCCGACCGCGCTCGGGGCCCGAGTGCTGACCGCGCTCCCGGCCGCCGGCGTGACCCTGCGAGTGCTCGCCCGCGAGGTCGTTCCGGTGGCCGTCGCCACCGGTACGGCGGACCTGGGCCTGGTCGACGGCCTGGCCGCCCCCAGCGACCCGCTGCGGCTGCCCGACGTGGCACCGCTGACCACGCGCGGCGCCGGCGAGGAGCCCGTGTGCGTGCTGCTGCCCGACGCGCATCCGCTCGCGCGCCGCCCCGGCCTGCGCATCGCCGATCTCGCCGACGCCCGCTGGCTGGACGCCCCGGACGCGGGCCTGCCGCTGGCCCACCTCCGCGCGGCGAACGGCGGTTCGGGGTTCCGCCCCGCACTGCGCTACGACGGGACGGACGTCCGTACCCTCACCGCCCTGGCCGCGGCGGGACGAGGCCTGACCCTGCTGCCCCGCTCGGCGGCGACGGGAATTCCCGGCACGGTCGCGGTCCCGGTCACGGAGCCGCGCGTCGTGCATCGCACCGAACTGGTCCACGCGGGGGTGCTGCGGGGAGCGGCGGCGGCGCTGGCGGACGTGCTGACGGGTTGAGCTCGAACCTGTGTGTTGTCGATCGGCCCGAACACCCATGGCTTCCCGTTCCTGACCGCCGGTCAGTCTCACTCGTTCGTGGCTCGTCCGGCGCGGCCGTCCCGGGTAGAGCACCAGCCGGGAGCGACCCCGTTCCCCCACTGCCCCAAGGGCGTGGGCGGTGCCCCCAGCCGGAGGCAAGCCATGGAACAGACCGCGTTGCGTCCGAAGCCGATGCCCGGCCAGGAGCCCGGCGGCAGCAAACCCCGTGCCGCCCGGCATCCGCACGCCGCGCCCCGCCGCGGCCGGAAGCTGCGGACCCTGCTGCTCGGACTGTTCGTCGGAGCGGTCCTGGTCCTGTCCGGCGTCGGTCTCGGCACGGTCGGCGCCACGGTGATCGGCATGAGCAGACTGGCCGAGTTGCAGCGGCAGACGGAGCGGACCCCGCCCTCCTCGACCCGCTCCGCCCCGTCGTCGCCCTCGCCGTCCTCCGCGTCACCCACCCCCGCGCCCGCCCCGCCCACGGCCGCCCTCGGCGTGGAGGCCGTCGACGCCGAGAAGGCGGGCGCCCTGATCACCGGCGTCCATGTGCCGGGCCCCGGCTTCGCGGCGGGCCTGGTCCGGGGAGACGTACTCCTCCAGGTCGGCAAGGCCCGCGTCGACTCGGCCGCCGACCTCGCCCGCGCCGTCTCCGGAGCCCGCCCCGGCAAGGAGATCACGTTGACGGTCCGTCACCAGAGCGGCGGTTACCAGCAGTTGACCGCCGTGCCCGGCATCGTCACCTGACCACCCGGAAGTGGCTGGTGAGCCGCCCCTCGTCGTCGAGGACGTGGAACGCGAACCCGACCGGCGCGTCCCGGTCCGCGATCTGCTCGCCCTCCCAGGGCATCCGCAGCGTCCACGTCACCCCCGGGCCGACCACCAGCGGCCGCCCGGCGAAGGTGGTCGCGGCGGGCGTGTGGGCGTGACCGGTGATGATCCCGGCGATCTCGGGGCGGCGTTCGAGCAGCGCGGCCAGCCGGTCGGGCTCCCGCAACGGGTACGCGTCGGGTAGCGGATGATGCAGGGCCACCGGGGGGTGGTGGAAGGCGAGCAGCGCGCGGCGCTCCTGGCCGAGTCCGTCCAGCGTCGCCTCGATCCAGTCGTACGTCTCCTCCTCCAGGGCGCCCTCGTCCTTGCCCGGGACGCTGGAGTCGCACATCAGCACCGCGGCGTCGTCGAAGACCCGCACACTGTTGACCGGCCCGTCCGCCGCCGGCAGCCCCAGCAGGGCCTTGCGGTACGGGGCGCGGCTGTCGTGGTTGCCCGGGCAGGCCAGCACCGGGAACGGCGCGTCGCCCAGGATCCGCGCGACCTCCTCGTACTCCGCCTCCGCGCCGTGATCCGCGATGTCCCCCGTCACCAGCAGGGCGTCCACCCGCCCCGGCAGGCCCCACAGCCGGTCGCGCACCCGCTCCGCGCGCTCCGTTGCCCGTTCGCTTCCGTCCAGATGCAGATCGCTGATGTGCGCGAGTACGAGCACGGTCCGCTGCCCCCTGAGATCGACCCTAATGGCGTATGTGAATCTGAGCATTAGTGCTAATGCTTGAGCAATCCATAACCGTTAGGGCGGGAAAATCGGTGGTCGGCCTCCACACCCCGGGCCACGATGAGCCCCATGCCGAGCACCCTCATCGCCTTCCTCGGGGCCTGTACCCTCGTCGCCGCCTCACCCGGACCGAGCACCGTGCTGATCATCAAGCAGTCGCTGCGCAGCAGACGCTCCGGCTTCCTGACCGTGCTCGGCAACGAGACCGGCGTGTTCGTCTGGGGCCTCGTCGCCGCGTTCGGCCTGACCGCACTGCTGACGGCCTCCGAGGTGGCCTACGACGTCATGCGCGTCGTCGGCGCGGTCGTCCTCGTCGCCTTCGGCGTCCAGGCGCTGTGGCAGGCCCGCCGGAGCAGGGCGGGCCGGGCGGACGAGGGCTGGGCGGGCGGTGCGAAGAGCGGCTGGGCCGCCTACCGCGGCGGGCTGCTGCTCAACCTGGCCAATCCCAAGGCGGCCGTCTTCGCCATGTCCTTCCTGCCGCAGTTCGTGCCGGACGGCGCCCCGCACCTGCCCACGATGGTGGGACTCGCCGCGCTCTGGGCCGTCTACGAGGTCGGCTACTACGGTCTGTACGTGTGGTTCGTCGGCCGGATGCGCACCCTGCTGTCCCGTGCCGGAGTGCGCCGGCGTCTGGAGCAGGTCTCCGGAGGTGTGCTGCTCCTGCTCGGTGTCCGCCTGGCCCTGGAGAACTGACGCCATGGCCGGCGCACCCCCGCACACATCCGCCGCACCCTCGGAAAACACCGCGAACCGGCTCGCGCGGCCCCCGCTGTACGGGCAGGATGCTGCCCGTAGCCCCTGTTGTCCCACTGTCCGCCCAGGGAGGCCCGGATGACCGGCAGTACGCTCGCGCCCTTCACCGCCGACGACTACCGGGCCCGCATGGAGCGCGCCGCCCGCGCGGCCGCCGACGCCGGACTGGCCGGACTCCTCGTGGCACCCGGCCCGGATCTGGTCTGGCTCACCGGCTACACCCCGACCGCGATCACCGAGCGGCTCACCCTGCTGGTCCTCGCCGCCGGCCAGGACCCCGTCCTCGTCGTCCCCACCCTGGAGGCCCCGGACGCCGCCCACGCCACCGGCGCGCCCGCGCTGACCCTGCGCGACTGGACCGACGGCAAGGACCCCTACGCCGCCACCGCCGCCCTCCTGGACTCCGGCGGCCGCTTCGGCATCAGCGACAACGCCTGGGCGATGCACCTGCTGGGCCTGCAGAAGACGCTCCCCGGCACCTCGTACGCCTCCCTCACCGACGCCCTGCCCATGCTGCGGGCCGTCAAGGACGCGGCGGAGCTGGAGCTGCTGGCGGCCGCGGGAGCCGCCGCCGACGCGGCGTTCGAGGAGATCCGCAAGGTTCCCTTCGGCGGCCGCCGGGAGTCCGAGGTCGCCGCCGACCTCGCCGGTCTGCTGCGCCGCTTCGGGCACTCCCAGGTCGACTTCACCATCGTCGCCTCGGGCCCGAACGGCGCCAACCCGCACCATGAGATCGGCGAACGGGTCATCGAGCGCGGCGACATGGTCGTCCTCGACTTCGGCGGCCTCAAGGACGGCTACGGCTCCGACACCTCCCGCAGCGTCCACGTCGGCGAACCCACCGACGAGGAACGCCGGGTCCACGACCTCGTGCGCGAGGCCCAGGAGGCGGGCTTCCGCGCGGTACGCCCCGGCGTGGCCTGCCAGGAGGTCGACCGGGCGGCCCGCAAGGTCATCGCCGACGCCGGGTACGGCGAGTACTTCATCCACCGCACCGGTCACGGCATCGGCGTCACCACGCACGAGCCGCCGTACATGATCGAGGGCGAACAGCAGCCCCTCGTCCCCGGCATGTGCTTCTCCGTCGAGCCCGGCGTCTATCTGCCGGGACGTTTCGGGGTACGCATCGAGGACATCGTCACGGTCACCGAGGACGGCGGCCGCCGCCTCAACGACACCACCCGCGACATGGTCATAGTGGACTGAGCAGCCATCAGGAGCCCCGGCACACCCCCCGAGTGACTACGGCGCGACCATGACCCAGGCACCGACACCCACCGCGGACACCGTCCGCCGGCTGGTCCGTTCCCTCCTCAAGGACGCCTCGGCCGGCGCCGGACCCGACGTCCGGCCCGTCGCCGAGAGCGCCGAACCCGCCACCTGGTGGGTCGGCAGCCGCCATGTGCTGCGCCTCGCCCCCGACCGCGAGGCCGCCCAGCGCCAGCGCCGCGAGCTGCGGCTGCGCGACCTCGTCCGACCGCACGTCCCGGCCGCCGTCCCGACGAGCGTGGCCCACGGCGAGTGGACGCCCGGGCTGACCTACACGCTGGACGCCCTGCTCCCCGGCGGCTCGGCGCGCGAGCACGACGTCTCCGCCGTCGGCGAGGCCGACCTGGCCGCGCTGCTGACGGGTCTGCGCGAGGTGCCCGCCCGGCAGGCCGAGACCCTGGGCGTTCCGCGCACCGCCCCGCGCTCCCTGGAGGCGCTGCGCCGAGCCGCCGAACGCTCGGCCCGACGCCTCGCAGCCGCCGACGAGTTCGACGCGGGCCGCCTCCACCAGCTCACCTCGGCGGCCGCCGTCCAGCTCGCCGCCCAGTCCGGCACGGCCGTCCTCGTCCACCACGGGCTCACCGGCGACCACCTCGTGGTCAGCGCCGACGGCCGGGTACGCGGTGTGCTCGGCTGGGCCGAGGCGATCGTCGGCGATCCCGCCGAGGACATCGCGGGGCTGGCCCTCGCCGTCGGTTCCCCTGCCGCCGTCCGCGCCGCCACCCTCGCCGGCTACGGCGCCCGCCCCTGTCTGCGCGGCCTGTGGCTCGCCCGCTGCGACGCGGTCGTCCGCCTCGCCGAACGCCTGGAGGGCCGCGGCGCCACACCGCTCGCGGAGCTACGGGTGCGGCTCGGGCACGCCTGGGAGGCGATCCTGCTGGAGCGGGTGACGGAGCTGCGGGACGGCGACGAGGCGGAGGAGTAGCCGCGCCGGGCCCCTCACCCGCGCCGGGCCACTGACGCTCACCCGCTCCGGGCCCCTCACTCCTGCAGAAGCACCACGCACGACTCCCCGGGCACATGCAGCACCCCGTCCGCCCCCGGCCCCTCCACGGGCTCCCAGGCGGCCAGTACACGCGCCCGGCGCGGGCCCAGAGGGATCGCGGCGGGTCTCTCGGCCAGATTCACCGCCACCCGCACGTCCCCGCGCCGGAAGGCCAGCCAGCGTCCCTGCTCGTCGTACGCCACCTTCGTGTCGGCGAGGTCCGGGTCGGTGAGGTCGGCCTGTTCGTGGCGCAGTGCGAGGAGCCGGCGGTACCAGTCCAGTACGCGCGCGTGGGGCTCGCGGGCGGGCTCGGACCAGTCGAGGCAGGAGCGGTCCCGGGTCGCCGGGTCCTGCGGATCGGGGACGTCCTCCTCCTTCCAGCCGTGCTCGGCGAACTCACGCCGCCTGCCCCGCCGTACGGCCTCCGCCAGCTCGGGATCGGTGTGGTCGGTGAAGAACTGCCAGGGCGTTCCCGCCGCCCACTCCTCGCCCATGAACAGCATCGGCGTGAACGGCGCGGTCAGCGTCAGCGCCGCCGCGCAGGCCAGCAGACCGGGGGAGAGGGACGCGGCGAGCCGGTCGCCCTGGGCGCGGTTGCCCACCTGGTCGTGGGTCTGGCTGTAGCCGAGCAGACGGTGCGCGGCCACCCGTGAACGGTCCAGCGGACGCCCGTGCACGCGCCCGCGGAAACTCGAGTACGTGCCGTCGTGGAAGTACCCGCCCATGAGCGTCTTCGCCAGCGCGGCGAGGGGGGCGCGGCCGAAGTCGGCGTAATAGCCCTGGGACTCGCCGGTCAGCGCGGTGTGCAGGCAGTGGTGGAAGTCGTCGTTCCACTGCGCGTGCAGCCCGAATCCGCCCTCCGCGCGGGAGGTGATCAGCCGCGGGTCGTTCAGGTCGGACTCGGCGATCAGGAACAGTGGCCGGCCCTCCTCGGCGGAGAGCGTGTCCACCGCCGTCGACAGTTCCTCCAGGAAGTGGAACGCGCGCGTGTCCGCCAGCGCGTGCACCGCGTCCAGGCGCAGCCCGTCGATCCGGTAGTCCCGCAGCCACGCCAGCGCACTGCCGAGCAGATACGCCCGCACCTCGTCCGACCCGGGCGCGTCCAGATTCACCGCGGAACCCCACGGTGTGTGGTGGGTGTCGGTGAAGTACGGCCCGAACGCGGGCAGGTAATTGCCCGACGGCCCCAGATGGTTGTGCACGACGTCCAGGACCACCCCGAGGCCGAGCTCGTGCGCCCGGTCGACGAACCGTTTCAGCCCCTCGGGCCCGCCGTACGGCTCGTGCACGGCCCACAGGGAGACGCCCTCGTACCCCCAGCCGTGCCGGCCGGGGAAGGGACACAGGGGCATCAACTCGACGTGGGTGACGCCCAGTTCGGCGAGATGCCCGAGCCGCTCGGCGGCCGCCTCCAGGGTGCCCTCGGGCGTGTACGTGCCCACGTGCAGCTCGTACAGGACCGCGCCCGGCAGCGGCCGTCCGCCCCACTCCGTGCGCCACGTGTGCCGCCCATGGTCGACGACCGCGCTCAACCCGTCCGGGCCGTCCGGCTGGCGGCGCGAGCGCGGGTCCGGCAGCACGGGGCCGCCGTCCACCGCGAAGCCGTACCGGGAGCCGTCCTGTGCCTCTGCCTCACCTCGCCACCATCCGGTCCGTTCCGGATCGCGCTCCAACGCGCGCGTGGCGCCGTCGCACTGGAGCGTCACACGGTCGGCCTGCGGTGCCCACACCTCGAACTGCACGGACGGTTCCCCTTCGTCTGCTCACCGTGATGTAGCCCGTCCATGGTGCTTCAAACGGGACCGGCCCGCTTTTGAATCTTTCCTTTTGCGGCCGGTGTCGTGGCAGGTGGCGTCAGGTGCGCGCGCGTGGCGGCTGTTCTCACGTTTTCTGGACACCCGGCGTTCACTGCCCGACAATCACGAACGTGACGTCGTCCTTCGAGTTCAACACGTACCCCGCGCGGCTCTCCGACGCGGAGCGCGACAAGGCGCTGAACGTGCTCCGTGACGGCGTCGCGATGGGCCGGCTGTCGCACGACACGTTCATCCGGCGCATGGAGCTGGCGCTCGCCGCCCGCCGCTCGGACGAACTCGCGGCGCTCACCGCCGACTTGCCCTCGGAGGGACGCTTCTCCCGGCTGGTGTTCGGCTCCGTGGAGGCGGTCTCCGGCTTCACCCAGCGGCTGCGCCGCGCCTGGCAGGCCGAGCGGCTGCCCAAGCTGCTGCTGCCGCACCCCGGCAACGGATACCCGCTGCGGATCGGCCGCGACCCCGCCAACGGACTGAGGCTGACCCACGAGACGGTGTCCCGGGTGCACGCCGAGCTGAGCCGCCAGGGCGGTATGTGGGTGCTGCGGGACCTCGGTTCGACCAATGGCACGACGGTGAACGGGCGGCGTGTCATCGGGGCCGCCGTGGTCCGTGAGGGCGACCAGATCGGCTTCGGACGGATGTGGTTCCGGCTCTCCGCCGACTGAGCCCGGGCGTCCGTGAACTGAGCCGAACCTTAGCTCTGGCCTGGGGTTTACGTGCTGTCGAGGGCTCAGATCCCTTTGCCGACCGCGGTGTTGACGTACCCCACAAGTCGTGACTCACTGTGCGTACACCATGCACATCAGGTGAACCGACGGCACCACATTTGTGGAGGTGTGCCCTGCCGCCACTCCTCCGCTACCCGACCGTCGACGAGCTGGCCGCCCGGGCGTCCGCACTCGTCGCCCGCCACCCCGGCGACGCCAGACTCCGCACGGTCGGCACGTCCCGCGCGGGCACACCGCTGTGGCTGCTGTCCGTCGGCCACGGCACCCGCCAGGCCCTCGTGGTCGCCGGCCCGCACGCCAACGAACCCGTGGGCGGCGGCACCGTGCTGCGGCTCGCCGAACGCGCCCTCGCCGACCCCCTGCTCACCGAGGGCGCCGACGCCACCTGGAACCTGCTGCTCAGCCTCGACCCCGACGGCCTGCGCCGCAACGAGGGCTGGCTGCACGGCCCCTACACCCTCGGCCGGCACTTCCGGAACTTCTTCCGGCCCGGCTTCCTGGAACAGCCCGAGTGGCTGCCCGACGGCGCCGACGCCGTCACGCTGCCGGAGACCCGCGCCCTGCTCGACGTCCAGGACGAACTGCGGCCCTTCCTCCAGTGCTCCCTGCACGGCGTCGACGTGGGCGGCGGCTTCGTCGAACTGACCCATGACCTGCCGGGCCTCGCGGGCCGCGTCGCCCACCACGCGGCCCGCCTCGGCATCCCGCGCGAACTCGGCCCGTACGACACCCTGTACTGGCCGGTCCTGGGGCCCGCCGTCTTCCGTATCCCGCCGCCGCGCCGGGGCGACCTGGCCGCCGCCATCACCGAGGCCGCCGTCGAGTCGACCTGGTACCACCCGCACCGGTACGGCACCGTCACCGCGATCGTCGAGGCGCCCATGTGGGGCGTGACCGCCGTCGAGGACGGCTCCCCGCCCCTGGACGCGGCCGCCGTACTGCGCGGCGTCAGCCGCACCCTGCGCCACGACACCCAGCGCCTGGCGCGCCTCTACGCGCGCGTCCGCCCGTTCGTCACCGCCGCCCCGGACGCGGAGCGCCTGCTCGCGCCGGTCGACGACTATTTACTGGTCTGCCCCGGCATCGCGGACTCCTGGGACCCCGATGTCGACGACGGCTCCCATCCGCTGCCGCCCCTCAGCACCGGCCACCTGGCCGCCCTGCGGATCTCCGGCCGCCGTCTGACGCTGCGCACCGCGGGCCTGCTGCACCAGCTCGTGAGGGCCGCCGGGACCGATCCGGCCGACGCCCTGCCCGAGCTGGACCGCCTCATCGACGAGTGGTGCGCCGACTACCGCGACGACTGCGGGGCACGCTGGATCCCCGTCCAGCGCCAGGTGGAGTACCAGGCGCGGGTGGTGCAGACCGTGTTCGAGCTGGCCGGGCGGCACACGCGCGTGGGCTCCCGTTCGGGTGAGCCGGGGTGGGGATCCCAGGCCGCCGTGCCGATGCATCTGGAATGAAGAACTGCACCGCATCGAAGGCGGTACGAGGCACTCTGCTCGCCGCGGCCGCCCTCCTCGTCGCCACCACGGCCCCCGCGCAGGCGGCGCCCGAGGACCTCAGCACCGACAACTGGCTCTTCCTCACGGTCACCAAGGGCGACGCACGGTCCAGCGACACCCGCGGCACCCTGCTGCTGTGCGACCCGCCCCAGGGACACGGGAAAGCGGCCGAGGCCTGCGCGGAACTGGAGGCGGTGACCGGCGACCTCGCCGCCCTCCCGGCGAAGCACACCTACTGCCCGATGCACTACGCCCCGGTGACCGCACGCGCGCACGGGCAGTGGAACGGGCGGCCGGTCGACTACGCGCAGACCTTCTCCAACGGCTGCGTGATGGCCGGGCGGACCGGATCGGTGTTCGCGCTCGACGGCCTCGCCACCTGAGTCCGGCCGGTGGCGGCGGGGCTCAGGCTCCCCTCGCGCGCGCGTGGACCGCCGCCGCCACCACCGTGCGGGACTGATGCTCGATCTGGTGCTCCAACGGCACCCAGCGGGCCCGGAAACGGTCCGCGAAGGCCTCGCTCCAGGACGCCACCAGCCGCTCCAGACGGGGCGCCGCAGGATCGTCGTGCTCCAGCAGCACCCGCAGCAGCATCGACGCCGCCCGCAGCGGCAGCCGGCGCGCGAACGCGTCCACACTGCCCACGTACGCGCGCGTGTTGTCGGCGGGCGGGGTGTGCATCCAGTCCGCGGCCAGTCCCGGCACCAGCTCCAGGCCCCACCTGGAGGCCCGCAGCAGCGGCCCCTCGACGTCCGGCAGCCGCGGCGTGGCCTCGGCGAGCACCCGCTCCACCTGCCGCGTGTCCTGCAAGAGCCGCCCCGCCAGGCGTCGCAGCGCGACGGCCGGGGCCGGATGCGGTGCCGGGTCGTCGACCAGGTCGCTCGCCCACATCGGCACCTCGACGATCGCGGTCAGCCCGCCGTACCGGTGCGCGTGGTACCAGGTGCTGTTGCGCGCGTCGTCCGGCATGCTCGGGTACGCCGCCCCCGCCCCCGGCGCGGGCATCACATGGACCCCCGGCCCGGACGCGGGCCAGCCCGCGGCGTCCGAGGCGCCCCTCTCCACCGGGATGTTCAACTCCGCCGCGGACTTGGCGAACGGCTCCGCGAGGCCCGGGATGTCCTGCGTCAACTGCACCCAGCTGCCGCCCAGGTCGGTGCCGTGCAGGGTCACCTGGAGGTAGGGGCGCAACTCGTCGATGACGCCGGTCAGGGCCCGGGTCTCCGGTGGCAGCCGGTCCGGCGGCAGCACCGCCGGGGACCACTCCGGCTGCTCGTGGCCGGCGGGCCGGAAGAAGCCGAGGTGGTAGTCGAACAGGGTCCGTGGCGCGGGCGTGCGGTGCAGGCTCGCCCCGTCGGGGTCCGCGCACAGCAGGAAGTGCCAGGACGTTCCGAACCGCAACTCCCTTTCGTTCAGCACACGTCCGGCGA
Source organism: Streptomyces sp. NPDC087859 (assembly GCF_044742595.1). Taxonomy (NCBI): domain Bacteria; kingdom Bacillati; phylum Actinomycetota; class Actinomycetes; order Kitasatosporales; family Streptomycetaceae; genus Streptomyces; species Streptomyces sp. NPDC087859. The sequence continues at coordinate 198,015 of NZ_JBIUUU010000018.1, forward strand.
CATCGAGGAGGGTCGCACCGCCGGTCGGCTCGTTGGAGTGGGCGCCGGCGACGACGAGCACGGCACGCCGGGCATGGCCCACGGACAGCAGATGCAGAGGTCTGCCCGCCCGGGACCGGCCGACCTGGCGCAGGGTGCAGAGAGCGGGACGGTGAGCGGCCAACGCCCGCGCGGACATGAGGACTTCGGTCACTGTGGGGTAGCGCAGCTCCGGCAGGAGACTCACCCCCGACACATCCGCCCGGCTTCGCAATCCGCAGTACCCCACGCCCTCTGTGAAGTGTCAAGCGCGCACCGGGGGAGCCTCCAGGGGGCGCCCAGATGCATTTACCGCCAGGGGGATGGGCCGTTGGTGCCAGCGGGGGTGCCGGGGCCGGACGGGTCGGGGCACGGGCGCCGGCGCGTACGTCCGGACGGGTTCCGGTGGCCGTTCACGGCGTGGCCGAGCGCGCACCGCCGCCCGTCGCCGTGCGCCGGCCGCCCGGCCCGGGCTCCGGGAGCGCACGCGCTCGCGAGCCGGAGGCCGGGCCGTACGACGGCGTGCGGTGAAGACGCCCACGCCCAGGGCGAGTTCGCGGTGGCCGCTTCAGTCGCGGTTCCCTTCCACCCGCTCCAGCAACGCCACCGGCAGTCCCTCGAAGAGCTCCGCCACGCGCACATGCCCCGTGAACTCCCTTTCCGGAGACAGGACATCGGCCCATCGGCCCGGTGGCAGCGGCAACCGGGTCTCGCGCCAGCCGCCCTCCTCCGCCAGTCGCAGCGACAGCCGGGTCACGGCGGTGACGACCTCCCCGGAGCGGGCGAACGCCAGGCAGTGGGCCGCCGCCGGGCCCTCGGCGGTCAGCGGGGCGTACGTCGCCGAGTCGCCGAACGCGGCGGGGCGCCGGGCGCGCAGCCGCAGCGCCGCCGCGGTGAGCGCGCCCTTCTCGCCTGGCTCCTCCGGCGGGAACCGCACGGGCCGGCGGTTGTCCGGATCCACCAGGGCCCGGTATTCGGCCTCCGTGCCCTGGTAGATGTCGGGCACCCCCGGCATGGTCAGATGGAGCAGCGCCGTGCCGAGCATGTTCGCCCGGACGGACGGCTCCAGCGCGCTCCGGAAGGCGGCCACGTGCTCGCCCGGCGCCCCGGTCGGCCCCGCCGCGACGAAGGCCGCCACCGCCTCCTCGTACGGTGGCTCCTGCTCCGTCCAGCTCGTGTACAGCCCGGCCTCGCGCACATGCTTCAGCAGCGTCTGCTGCACCCGCTCCGCGTCCGCCGGGCCGAGCCCGAACACCGTCTGCCAGGCCGCCCACGCCACCTGCGCGTCCGGCACCCCCTCGCCGGTGCGGGTCACCTCGGCCAGGACGTCGGCCCAGCGCTGCGGGCACTCGGTGAGCACGGCCAGCGCGGCTCGTACGTCGGCGCTGCGCTTGGTGTCGTGCGTCGACACGGCCGTGCCGGTCGCCGGCCAGTCGCGCTGCACGCGCGCGCAGTACGCGTGGAAGTCGTCCGGGGACACCGCGGGTGCGCCCGGATTCCCGCCCACCTCCGTCGCCGACAGCAACGGCACATAGCGGTAGAACGCCGTGTCCTCCACGGACTTGGCCCGCAGCGCCGACGAGGTCTGCGCGAACCTGGTCCCGAACTCCACGTGCTCGGGCCCCTCGCCCGCCCGCCCCAGCACCAGATCACGGACCACGTCCACCGCGCCGGCCTCCTCCGGCACCACGAACGCCTGCCGGGCCTCCTCCGCGGCCTCCTCGGTGACGACGGAGGCCGCGTCGACGGAGCCGTAGGGCCGGTAGACCTCCATGCGGACCAGCAGCTCCTGCAGAGCGGTGCGCAGCGCCCACGGCGCGCGGTCGCGCAGCGCGGGCTCCGGGGACGTGGCGCACAGCCGGGCCGCCACCCGGGTCAGCCGCTCGGTCTCGGCGGCCAGCTCGTGCGTGAGCACCTTGTACGCCGCCCGCCGCACCGTCGCCTGCCAGTCGCCGCCCCGGTCCGTCTGCGGGGCCGCGAACCGCCGGTACCGGCCGAGGAGTTCGCCGAATCCGGCCGGGTCCGTGAGCACGCCGTCGATGTGCCGCAGGGCGTCGTACCCGGTGGTGCCCGCGACCGGCCAGGACGCCGGCAGCGGCTCGCCGTCCGCCAGGATCTTCTCCACCACCGTCCAGCGGCCGCCGGTCGCCTCGTGCAGCCTGCGCAGATACGCGTCGGGGTCGGCGAGACCGTCGGGGTGGTCGATCCGCAGCCCGTCGACGACGCCCTCGTGGAGCAGCTGGAGGATCTTGGCGTGGGTCGCCTCGAACACCTCCGGGTCCTCCACCCGCACCCCGATGAGCTCCGAGATGCTGAAGAAACGCCGGTAGTTGAGCTCGGTACGGGCCAGCCGCCACCACGCCGGCCGGTACCACTGGGCGTCCAGGAGCCGCGGCAGCGGCAGTTCCCCGGTGCCCTCGCGCAACGGGAAGACGTGGTCGTGGTAGCGCAGGACGTCGCCGTCGACCCGCAGGTCACCGATGACCGAGCCGAGCGGACCTCCCAGGACCGGCAGCAGCACCTGTCCGCCCTGGGCCTCCCAGTCGATGTCGAACCATCGCGCGTACGGCGACTTGGGGCCCTCCCTGAGCACCTCCCACAGGGCCCGGTTGTGGCGCGGGGCCATGGCCATGTGGTTCGGCACGATGTCCACGACCAGGCCGAGCCCGTGCTCCCGCGCGGTGCGGGCCAGCGCGCGCAGACCTTCCTCGCCGCCCAGTTCGGCCCGTACGCGCGCGTGGTCGACGACGTCGTAGCCGTGCGCGGAGCCGGGGACCGCCTCCAGGACGGGGGACAGGTGCAGATGCGAGACGCCGAGCGCGGCCAGGTAGGGCACGGCGGCCGCCGCGGCGTCGAAGGGGAACTCGGGCTGGAGCTGGAGCCGGTATGTGGCGGTGGGCACCACCGGGTCGGGTCGCTCAGGTGTCATGCAAACCTACGTACCCGCCCCACCGTCTTTCGTGTCATCGGTCCGTGCACGTCCCCTCGCGCGCGTGGCTGACTTCGAGCGATGGGGACCATGGGACGCGCCTACCGCGAGGTCATCGGCCTGACCGGGCCACTGCTGCCGGTCGTGTCCTTCCTGGGCCGACTGCCGACGGCGACCGTCCAGTTCGGCAGCGTGCTGCTCGTCGCCCGCACCAGCGGCTCGCTGACCGCCGCGGGGCTGACCGGCGGTGCGCTGGCGCTCGGCCAGGTGGCGTGCGGGCCGCTGGTGGGCCGGCTCGCCGACCGGCACGGTCAGCGGACGGTCGTGCTCGTCTTCTCCCTCGTCACCGCCCTGGCGATCACGGCGCTGGTCGGCGGAGCGCTGGGCGGCCTGTCCACACCGCTCCTCGCGGTCCTCGGCGCGACGGCGGGGGCGACCGTGCCGCTGATCGGCCCCCTGGCCCGGGCCCGGCTGATCGCCCTGGCCCGCCGGCGGACGCCCCCGAGACCACGGTCGCCACGGCCCTGTCCTTCGAGAGCACCCTGGACGAGATCTCCTTCGTGCTCGGCCCCGCCCTGGTCGGCCTCGCCGCGGTCCTGGCCCACCCGGCCCACGCGCTGGGCGCCGCCGCGGTGTCGGTGGCCGTGTGCGGAACCGGCTTCGCGCTGCATCCGACGGCGACGCGAGAGGCCACCACGGCAGCCACGTCACCCACCCCCGCCGCCCGCCCCCGTGTCCCCCGCTCCGTGCACGCCCTGCGCGCCGCCCTCGCCCTCCAGGGCGCCATGTTCGGCGCCTGCCAGGCCGGCATCACCGCGCTGACCGAACGCCTCGGACAGCCCGACCAGGCGGGGCTCGTCTACGCCGCCATGGGAGTGATGAGCGCCGTCGCGGGTCTGTCCATGGCCGCCGTACCCGCGCGCGTCCCGCTCGCGACACGCTGGCGGACGGCCACCGCGGCCGCGTTCGCACTCTCCCTGCCCCTGCTGTGGACGGACGGCCTGGTCGCCCTCTACGCGGTCGTCACCGTCCTCGGTGTCGCCTACGCCCCGCACCTCATCACGGTGTTCGGGCTCATCGAGCGGGCGGTGCCGCCGGCGCGGCTCGCCGAGGCGATGGCCTTCGCGACGAGCGCCCTGGTCGGCGGCCAGGCCCTCGCGATCGCCGGCACGGGGCGTCTCGCCGAGTCGTACGGGCCCGCGGCGGCCTTCGGCGCGGCGAGCGCGGCGGCGGCGCTCGCCTGTGCGATCGCACTGACGGCGAGGCCGACGCCGTACGTCCGGGACACCGGAAGCACGCTCCACGCGCGCGTGCCACCGGCAGTCCCCGGACCGGGCAGCAGACCGGGCCGCTCCTAGACCGGCCGCTGCAACACCGTCATGCTCCGGTCCACCAGCGTCAGCCGGTCCCCGGCCTGCACCTTGGGGCCGGTGCCCGGCGGGACGCCGTCGGCGAGGGCGGTGTCGACGACGACCTCCCACTGCCGGCCGTGGTTGACCGGCACCACGAAGTCCAGCGTCCGGTGCGAGGGGTTGAACATCAGCAGGAACGAGTCGTCGGCGATGCGCTCCCCGCGCGGCCCCGGTTCGGAGATCGCGTTGCCGTTGAGGAACACCGAGATGGCCGACGCCTGCGCCCGGTCCCAGTCCCGTTGGGTCATCTCCCGGCCCTCGTGGGTGAACCAGGCGATGTCCGAGAGCTCGTCATGGGTGCCCTCCACAAGCCGCCCGTGGAAGAAGCGCCGCCTGCGGAAGACCGGATGGTCCCGGCGCAGCCACACCATCGCGCGCGTGAAGGCCAGCAGATCGCCGAAGACCTCGCCCTCCTCCGGCCACCGCACCCACGCCAGCTCGCTGTCCTGGCAGTAGGCGTTGTTGTTGCCGCGTTGCGTGCGGGCGAACTCGTCGCCGTGGCTGAGCATCGGCACGCCCTGGGACAGCATCAGGGTGGCGATGAAGTTCCGCATCTGCCGGGCGCGCAGCTCCAGCACGTGCGGGTCGTCGGTGTCGCCCTCGGCTCCGCAGTTCCACGACCGGTTGTGGCTCTCGCCGTCCCGGTTCTCCTCCCCGTTGGCCATGTTGTGCTTGTCGTTGTACGAGACGAGGTCGTGCATCGTGAACCCGTCGTGGCAGGTCACGAAGTTGATGGAGGCCAACGGGCGCCGCCCGTCGTCCTGGTACAGGTCGGAGGAGCCCGTCAGCCGCGACGCGAACTCCGCGACCGCCCGCCGCTCGCCGCGCCACAGGTCCCGCACGGTGTCGCGGTACTTGCCGTTCCACTCGGTCCACAGCGGCGGGAAGTTGCCCACCTGATAGCCGCCCTCGCCGACGTCCCACGGCTCGGCGATCAGCTTCACCTGGGAGACCACCGGGTCCTGCTGCACCAGGTCGAAGAAGGACGACAGCCGGTCCACCTCGTGGAACTGCCGGGCCAGCGTCGCCGCGAGGTCGAAGCGGAACCCGTCGACATGCATCTCGGTGACCCAGTAGCGCAGCGAGTCCATGATCAGCTGGAGGACGTGCGGGGAGCGCATCAGCAGGGAGTTGCCGGTGCCCGTGGTGTCCATGTAGTAGCGGGGATCGTCGGTGAGCCGGTAGTACGACGCGTTGTCCAGGCCCCGGAAGGACAGCGTCGGGCCCAGGTGGTTGCCCTCGGCGGTGTGGTTGTAGACCACGTCGAGGATGACCTCGATATTGGCCTCGTGCAGGGCCCGCACAGCCGACTTGAACTCCAGGACCTGCTGGCCGCGGTCGCCCCAGGAGGCGTAGGCGTTGTGGGGGGCGAAGAAGCCGATGGTGTTGTAGCCCCAGTAGTTGTTCAGGCCCATGTCGACCAGCCGGTGGTCGTTCACGAACTGGTGGACCGGCATCAGCTCCAGCGCGGTGACGCCCAGTTCCGTCAGGTGCTCGATGATCGCCGGGTGCGCGAGGGCGGCGTAGGTGCCGCGCAGTTCCTCGGGCAGGCCCGGGTGGCGCATGGTGAGGCCCTTCACATGGGCCTCGTAGATCACCGTGTGGTGGTAGTCGGTGCGGGGGCGGCGGTCGTCGCCCCAGTCGAAGTACGGGTTGACCACGACCGAGCTCATGGTGTGCGGGGCCGAGTCCAGGTCGTTGCGCTTGTCGGGCGAGTCGAAGTGGTAGCCGTAGACCTCCTCGCCCCACTGGATCGCCCCGCTGATCGCGCGCGCGTACGGGTCGAGGAGCAGCTTCGCGGAGTTGCAGCGATGTCCGCGCTCAGGGGCGTACGGGCCGTGCACCCTGAATCCGTAGCGCTGGCCCGGCATCACGCCGGGCAGATACGCGTGCCGGACGAACGCGTCGCTCTCCCTCAGCTCCACCGCCGTTTCCGAGCCGTCGTCGTGCAGCAGACACAGCTCTACTCGGTCCGCGGCCTCGGTGAAGACCGCGAAGTTGGTGCCGGCGCCGTCGTACGTGGCACCGAGTGGATATGCCTCTCCAGGCCAGACCTGCATGGATACGACTCTTTCAGCTCGTGCCCGCCGCCGGGGCGCCTTGACCTCGAGTCTCCCCGAAAGTGATGGAACCACCCATGACTTACGCCCCTCTTACCGATCGACCGGTGCATACGTGGTGTGCACAGACCTGTGGGGCAATCACATACTCCCGTGACCGGGGGGAGCAGGGGGAAAGACGTGCGCGAAATAGTGCGCCGCCACCTTGGCAAGGTGGTGGCCGGTGCGGCCATCGCGGTGGCCTCGACCGCCGTGATGGTCGGAATCACCCTGCCGGGCACGGCAGGGGCCGACGAAACGGGAGGCGCCAAGGGGGGTGGCCAGGCCGCCGCCGGGCAGCAGCAGGACCAGGAGACACAGGGTTCGGCCGGCGCGCCGGGCGTCGTCGAGGAAGCCCCCGCCGAGGGCGACAAGGGCAAGGGCCGCGACCCGCTGACCGACGACGAGATGGAGCGGGTCGCGAAACTCGCCCTCAACCGGCAGCTGTTCAACGCCAGTGAGGACGTCGACGGGGACCGCGGCCCCCAGCAGCTCGGCATCGACCTCGCCGACCCCGAGACGAGCGAGCTGGACGACCCGGACGCGCCGCGACGCGCCGACGTGACGTACTACGACTACAAGGACGACACCCTCGTCACCCGGACCGTCAATCTCGACACCGGCAAGGTCGAGGGGACCTCCACCAGTCACGGCGTACAGCCGCCGCTGAGCCGGGCCGAGACGGCCGAGGCGGCCCGGCTGCTGCTCGCCGACCCGCTGTCCGCGGGGCTGAAGGGCGACTACAAGGACGCCACCGGCAAGGAACTCACCTCGCCGGACCAGCTCCAGCTGAACAGCATGGTCTTCCGGGCGAACCCGGGGATCCGGCCCGCCGCGCTCACCGCCTGCGGCGAGCACCGCTGCGCGACGCTGACCCCGAAGGTCAAGAACGGACCGTGGATCGACACCCGGGACCTGGTCATCGACCTGAGCACCCGCAAGGTCGTCGAGATCGTCCGCGGCTGAGCCGCCCGCCCGTTCACTTTTCCCCTTCGCACCTCCTGTAAGGGAGTCATCTCTTCATGCGCGTGAACAGAATGAGCCGTGCCCGCCGGCGGACGCTCCTGGGTGTCGCCGTCATGGCCCTGGCGGCCGGCATGACCACCGGTGCGGGCCCGGCCACCGCCCAGCCGAAGGCCGCCCCCGCCGCGGCCGCCGACTGCAGCACGGCGTACCAGATCGAGAAGAAGCTCGCCTCCGGCACCACCTGGCGGATGTGCTGGCGCTTCGAGAGCAAGGCCGGGATCGTCCTGGAGGACATCTCCTACCAGCCGCCCGGCGAGACCAAGCCGATCAAGGTCCTCAACAGCGCCAGGCTCGCCCAGATCCACGTGCCGTACGACGACGGCAGGAGCGAGTACAACGACCTGACGACGTACAACTTCGGCGACGGTCTGATGAACATGACCGCCGCGGAGTGCCCCGGCGGCACGATCAAGACGGTCAAGGTCAAGAACACCTCGTACTACCAGGACCCGAACATCAAGGGCCTGTGCACCACCACCAAGACCCGCGGCCACGCCTACCGCCTCATGAACTACGACCAGAACAACACGGTCTACCAGGCGCAGGGCAAGGACCTGCTCGTCTACACGGTCAACAAGGTCGACTGGTACGAGTACATCACCGAGTGGCGCTTCCAGGACGACGGCACCGTCCACATGAACGTCGGCGCGACCGGCAGCCTTTCGCCGTACGACTACGACGCCGGTGACGGCCGCAGCTGGCCGATCGGCAAGGGCGCGGCGGCCAAGGCGGACAGCCACAGCCACAACGTCTTCTGGAAGCTCGACTTCGCCCTCGACGGCTCCTCCAAGGCGAAGGTCGAGCAGTACGACTCGAAGGTCACCGCCCCGGCCGGCGCCGGCAACGGCCCGACCGCCAAGACCACCCGCACCGCGGTGACCAAGGAACTGGCCGGCGACAGCAAGAACATGCGCTGGTGGCGCGTGGTGAGTTCGGCGGGCAAGAACAAGGACGGCCACCCGCGCTCCTACGAGCTCGTCCCCGGTCCCACCAGCAAGTACTCCGGCCGCCCCTTCACCCAGCACGACGTGTACTTCACCGAGTACAAGAAGTGCGAGAAGTACGCCAGTGAGAACCAGCCCGGCTGCGCCACCGGATCGGGCTCGTCCGTCGACAAGTTCGTGAACGGACAGGCCCTCACCCACCCCGTGGTCTGGATGAACATCGGGTTCCACCACATAGCCCGGGACGAGGACCAGCAGCCGATGCCGGTCCACTGGCAGGGCTTCTCCATCGCCCCGCGCGACGTCACGGCTATGAATCCGCTCACTCCCGCCGCCCTCGCCGGGCAGAACGGCGACTGGAACCGCGGTAGTTGAGAAACGACCCTGTCCATCCGGCTGCACCGCCGACCGCTCCCGGAGTACCCTTCCTTGATCGTTGGCAAGGGCAGTGCTCGGGGGAGCGGAAGGCGGTGCGCGGGTGGGCTCGGGAGGGCTGGAGTTGCCCCCTGGTGACGAGGGTCACGAGGGGAACTCCGCAGACGTCCCGCCCGGCACGGTGTCGCTGGCACGGCCCATGGACGCCGCCGGTTCCATCGGGCCGGAGCTGGACTGGGACGCCGACGCCTGGCGTGAGGTGCGTACGCGCGCCCAGCGAGCCGGCCGGGCCTACATCTGGCTGAACCTCGTCGAACAGCGGCTGCGCGCGGTCGTGGCCGCTGTTCTGCGTCCCATCTACGAACCCGTCCACGGCGACGACTGGGTGGTAGCCGCCGCGGGACCGGCCGGTCAGGAGTGGGTGCAGCGCGCGGTCGCCGTACGCGAAGTCAGCCGCCGCAAGGGTTACTTGCTCGACCCGGCCGACGACAACGTCCTGAGCTTCCTGACGTTGCCGCAGCTGCGCGAGCTGATGGTGCAGCACTGGCCGTGCTTCGAGCCCTACTTCGACGAGCGCCGGGACGTCGAACTCGCCCTGGACGAGCTGGAAGTGACCCGGAACGTCGTCTCGCGCAACCGGGCCCTGTCCGAGGCCGTCCTGGGCCAGGCCGAGCGGGCCTCGGCGAAACTGCTGGAGATACTCGGCGCCGGCGGCGACGTGCCGTCCGCGCGCAGGCTGCCCGTGGACGCGGTCGAGGACCTCGTCGGCGACCGGTACGCGGACGTGGTCGCCGTCCACGCCGACCGGGTACGGCTGCTGCGCCAGTTCCCCGCCGAGGACATCTTCGGCGGCGCCCGCCGTCTCGACGCCGTCGGCATCGGCCTCAACCTGCTCGTGCAGAACTTCTCCGGCCGCCGGTTGCTGCGCCTCGCCGAGGCCGGGTGCCGGGCGCGGCTGCTGTTCCTGAACCCGGCGTCCAGTGCCGTCAAGCGGCGCGAGCGCGAACTCGGGATCAAGCGCGGTGAGTTGAGCCGTGCCGTCGAGATGAACATCCTGCACATGCGCCGGGTGCGGTCCCGGCTGCGCGACCCGGGCGCCTTCGAGATCCAGGTCTACGACGAGACACCGCGCTTCACCGCCTACCTCGTCGACGGGGACGGCGCGGACGGGGTCGCCGTCGTGCAGTCCTATCTGCGGCGGTCGCGGGGCATGGAGGCGCCGGTGCTGGTGCTGCGCAACGGGAACAAGGTCGTCAAGCCGGGCGAGATCGACGACAGCGGACTCTTCCCGACCTACCGCGAGGAGTTCGAGACGTCTTGGGTGGATTCGCGACCGGTGTCCTGAAAGTTCCGTAAGCGGAACGCGGTCCTCTGATTGTCAGTGGCGCATGGGATCGTGGAGACCACTGGGGGAAAGCACCACCAAGAAGGGGGGCCGCCGCATGGGCTGGCACCAGGAGCTGCTGATCGGCTTCGACCTGGAGACGACCGGAACCGATCCGCGCGAGGCGCGCATCGTCACGGGGGCCGTGATCGAGGTCAGGGCGGGACAGCCCATAGGGCACCGCGAATGGCTGGCGGACCCGGGCGTGGAGATCCCCGCGGACGCGGTGGCGGTCCACGGGATCAGCAATGAACGCGCGGCCGCCGAGGGCCGCCCGGCCGACCAGGTCGCGGACGCCATCGCCGACGTCCTGGCGACCTACTGGAAGACGGGGGTCCCGGTCGTCGCCTACAACGCGGCCTTCGACCTGACCCTGCTCTCGGCGGAGCTGCGCCGCCACAGCCTGCCCTCGCTGCGGGACCGCCTGGGCGGCGTCGATCCGGCCCCGGTCGTCGACCCGTACACGATCGACCGGTCCATCGACCGATACCGCCGCGGCAAGCGCAACCTCGAAGCGGTGTGCGGGGAGTACGGAGTCCCGCTCGACGCCGCTCACAACGCCTCGGCGGACGCCCTCGCCGCGGCCCGGCTCGCCCACGCGATAGCCGACCGCCACCCCAAGATCGCCTCCCTCGGCCCGGCGGAACTGCACCGCCGCCAGATCGAGTGGTACGCGGAGTGGGCGGCGGACTTCCAGAGCTTCCTGCGCCGCAAGGGCGAGACGGACGCGGTGGTCGACGGGACGTGGCCGCTGCGCGAGTTGGCGGACGAAACGGTCTGACCCTCCGGGGCGAACCGCTCAGAACGGATACCAGCGCACCGTCTCGTCCCCGTCCCGCAACGACGCCACCCGACGCTCGAACTCGGCCAGCGCCGCCGGGTTGACGGGTGCGTGCTGGGCCACCCAGGCGCAGCTCGCCGTCTCCCGGGCGCCCCGCAGCACGCCGCAGCCCTCCCACTCGCGTACGTCCCAGCCGTACGCCTCGGTGAAGGACTCGTAAGCCGCCGCGGGCAACCCGTAGCGGTCGCGGGACAGGGCCATCACCACCAGGTCGTGCTCGCGCAGGTCGGCGGAGAAGGTCTCCAGGTCCACCAGGACCGGGCCGTCGGGGCCGATGTGCACATTGCGGGGGAGGGCGTCGCCGTGGATGGGGCCGGGCGGCAGCTGCGGGGTGAGCGCGGCCGCGGCCGCCGCGAAGCCGTCCCGGCGCTGCCGGAGGTACGCCGCGTCCGCGGGGTCGATCGCGTCACCCGCGAGACGCAGCCAGCGTTCCACACCCCCCAGCAGCTCGCGGGGCGGGAGCGTGAAGGCGGGGGAGGGGAGAGCGTGGACCACCCGTAGGAGTTCGGCCAAATCCCGGGGCTCGGCGGGCCGTACGGGATCGGGCAGCCGGTGCCACACCGTCACCGGGTGTCCCTCGACGAGCAGCGCCTTCGGCTCGGCCGCCCGCACCGCGGGCACCTCCGCCTCGGCGAGCCACGCCGCGATGTCCAGCTCCCGGCGGGCCCGGTCCAGGAGTTCGGCGTCCCGGCCCACCTTGACGACCAGGTCACCGGCGGCGAACACGGCGTTCTCGCCCAGCGCGAGCAGCCGCGCCTCGGCGGCCGGCCCGGGCAGCACTCCCGCCGCGGCCAGTACGTCCCGCGCCCGTGCCTCGTCCATCGTCCGCCTCCGTCTCCTCGGCCCTGCCCGTGCCGGATGTCCCGGATATGCCGATGTGCTCGTGCACACGGCGTCGACTTCCCGCCATCCGTCGGCCAGTCTCGCATTCGTACAGGTCGGACGGTGTGCACGGTGCCTTGACGACCCATAACCCCTTCACGACCATGACGGAGGCCCACCGGGGGCGGGGCCTGACCGGTCCCCGTCACGAGCCGTGCGAAGGAGCCGATCACGTGACAACGGTGACCGTGACCAAGCGCTCGACGCGGGGTGCGCCACGCGCCGGCGGGGACCGGCGGACGGTGGACCGCGGGGCCTGGTTCCTGGTGCTGCCCGCGCTGATCCCGATCCTGGTGCTGAGCGTCGGCCCGCTGCTGTACGGCATCCTGCTGGCGTTCACGGACTCCCAGTCCGGCCGGACCCGGTCCACGCAGTGGATCGGCACCCTCAACTTCCAGGACCTGCTCCACGACACGCTGTTCTGGGAGTCGTTCCGGATCGGTCTGGTGTGGGCCGTCGGGGTGACCGTGCCGCAGTTCCTGCTGGCCCTCGGTCTCGCCCTGCTGCTCAACCAGGATCTGCGGCTGAGATGGCTGGCCCGTGCGCTGGCGATCATTCCGTGGGCCATGCCCGAGGTCGTCGTCGGTGTGATGTGGCGCCTCGTCTACAACCCGGACGCCGGCGTCCTCAACGAGACCCTGCGCGACCTCGGTCTCGGTGACGGCCGCGACTGGCTCAGCGGCCTGGGCACGGCCCTGCCGGCGGTGATCGTCGTCGGCATCTGGGCCGGCATGCCGACCACCACGGTCGCGCTGCTCGCGGGTCTGCAGAACACCCCGCGCGAACTGCACGAGGCGGCGGCGGTCGACGGAGCCGGTGCCTGGCGGCGCTTTTGGACGGTCACCTGGCCCGCCCTGAGACCGGTCGCGCTCGCCATGGTCGCCCTCAACCTGATCTGGAACTTCAACTCCTTCGCCCTCGTGTACGTGCTCACCAGCGGCGGACCCGGCGGCCGCACCCGGCTGCCCATGCTCTTCGCCTACGAGGAGGCCTTCCGCTACGGGCAGTTCGGGTACGCGGCGGCCATGGGATGCGTGATGGTCGCGGTGATCTCCCTCCTTCTCGCCGTCTTCCTGGTGGGCCGGATCAGGGGAGGTGACGAGGCATGAGGACCAGCACCGCGGGCCGCGTCGGACAGTACGCCGCCCTGCTCGCGTATCTCGTCTTCCTCGCGTTCCCGTTCCTCTGGCTGCTCTCCACCGCGTTCAAGTCGCCCCGGGAACTGGGCAGTCTGCACCCGACCTGGATCCCCGAGGACCCCACCCTCGACAACTTCCGGCAGGCCTTCGACGAAGAGCCGCTGCTGCGCGCCGCGGGCAACTCCCTGCTCGCCGCGCTCGGCGCCGCCCTCGTCGCCGTGCTGATCGCGACCCCGCTGGCGTATGTCATGGCCCGGCACCGCACCCGGCTCGCGCGGGCGGCGACCGGCTGGGTGGTGGTGAGTCAGGCGTTCCCGCTGGTGCTGGTGATCATCCCGCTGTTCCTGGTGCTGAAGAACCTTCGGCTGATCAACTCGCTGTTCGGACTGGTGCTGGTGTACGTGGTGTGGGCGCTGCCGTTCGCGCTGTGGATGCTCGTCGGATACGTCCGGGCGGTGCCCGTCGAGCTGGAGGAGGCGGCGGCCGTCGACGGGGCCGGGAAGCTGCGGACGCTGGTGTCGGTGACCGCGCCGCTCCTGGCGCCGGGGATCGTGGCGACGGCACTGTTCGCGTTCATCACGGCGTGGAACGAGTTCTTCTTCGCGCTGGTCCTGCTGAAGATCCCGGAGAAACAGACCCTGCCGGTCGTCCTCACCCACTTCATCGGCGCCGAGGGCGTCGCCGACCTGGGCCCGCTGGCCGCCGCCGCGTTCCTGGCGACCCTGCCCTCCCTGGTCGTCTTCGCGATCATCCAGCGGCGGATCACGGGCGGCATGCTGACCGGGGCGGTGAAGAGCTGATGCGTACGCGAGGGATCGTCGCCCTGTGCCTGACCCTGCTGCTCACCTCCTGCACCGGTGGCGGTGACAGCGACGACGGCACCGTCACCCTGCGCTTCCAGTCCCTGGCCTGGCAGGAGGAGTCCGTCGAGGCGAACCGGCAGTTGGTGGCGGAGTGGAACGCGACCCACCCGGACGTCAAGGTCGAGTACGTCCAGGGCAGTTGGGACAGCGTCCACGACCAGCTCCTCACCTCCTTCGAGGGCGGCGAGGCGCCGGACATCATCCATGACGCCTCCGACGATCTGGCGGACTTCGCGTACGGCGGCTATCTCGCCGACCTGACCGACCTGCTGCCCGCCCGCCTCACGTCGGACATCCCGCAGCGGAGCTGGGACACGACGACCTTCGGCGACGGCGTCTACGGAGTGCCCTTCCTCCAGGAACCACGGGTGCTGATCGCCAACGCCACATGGCTGAAGGAGTCCGGCGTACGGATCCCGACACCCGAGGACCCCTGGACCTGGCCGGAGTTCCGGCAGATCACCGACCGGCTGAGCGGCGACGGGAAGTACGGCGTCGCCTGGCCGCTCAAGGAGCCCGTCTCGGCCACGCTCAACCTCTCCCTGTCGGCGGGCGGCCGGCTCTTCCACCGGGGCTCGGACGGCAAGGTGACGATCCGGTTCGAGGAGGGCGACGAGGTCGTGCCGCGCACCATCCACGAGCAGGCGAACACCGACCGCAGCGCCTCGCCCACCACCCTCGGCAGCGGCGGCTCGGACACCCTGCCCGGCTTCTTCGGCGGCCGGTACGCGATGGTCCCGCTCGGCTTCTCCTACCGCCAGCAGATCGCCCAGCAGGCGCCGAAGGGCTTCGACTGGCAGGTGCTGCCCGCCCCGGCCGGCGCCGACGGGCTCAGTCAGGGTGTCAGCCCGCAGACGCTCTCCGTCGCCGAGGACAGCCCCCACAAGAAGGCGGCCGTCGAGTTCGTCGACTTTCTGCTCCGGCCGAAGAACATGGTGCGCCTCGCGCTGGGCGACTGGATGCTGCCCACCGGCACCGAGGCACTGAAGGACCCGGCCCTGCGCACGGGTGAGAACGACTGGGCCACGGGGACCGCGCTCGCCGGCCGACTGCGCTCGGCGCCCGCCCAGTCCGTGCGCGGCTATCCCGAGTGGAAGGACAAGGTCGCCACGCCCGCCTTCCAGGAGTACTACAGCGGGGCGATCGGACTCGACGAGCTGCGTGAGCGG
Organism: Streptomyces sp. NPDC087859; assembly: GCF_044742595.1. Classification (NCBI taxonomy): domain Bacteria; kingdom Bacillati; phylum Actinomycetota; class Actinomycetes; order Kitasatosporales; family Streptomycetaceae; genus Streptomyces; species Streptomyces sp. NPDC087859. The sequence goes on from NZ_JBIUUU010000018.1 coordinate 213,096, forward strand.
CTGGAGAAGGACGGCAATCTGGTGCTCGCCCGCTATCAGCGCTAGCTGCGAGGTTCACGAAAATACATTGCACGAGACGTATCGTCTCGCCTACGGTCGACGTCATGACCACTCCCGCACACATCGCCATGTTCTCCATCGCCGCCCACGGCCACGTGAACCCGAGCCTGGAAGTGATCCGGGAGCTCGTCGCACGCGGCCACCGCGTCACGTACGCCATCCCGCCGGTCTTCGCGGAGAAGGTCGCCGAGACCGGCGCCGAGCCCAGGCTCTGGAACTCCACCCTGCCCGGCCCCGGCGCCGACCCGGAGGCATGGGGCAGCACCCTGCTGGACAACGTGGAGCCGTTCCTCGCCGATGCCGTCCAGGCGCTCCCGCAGCTGATCGAGGCGTACGACGGGGACGAGCCGGATCTCGTCCTGCACGACATCGCCTCGTACCCGGCCCGCGTCCTCGCCCACCGCTGGGGCGTGCCCGCCGTCTCGCTCTCGCCGAACCTCGTCGCCTGGGAGGGCTACGAGGAGGAGGTCGCCGAGCCGATGTGGGCGGAGCCGAAGAAGACCGAGCGCGGACAGGCCTATTACGCCCGCTTCCACGCCTGGCTGGAGGAGAACGGGATCACTCGGCACCCCGACGACTTCGCCGGCCGGCCCTCTCGCTCCATCGTCCTGATCCCCAAGGCGCTCCAGCCCCACGCCGACCGCGTCGACGAGACCGTCCACAGCTTCGTCGGCGCCTGCCAGGGCGACCGCGGCGCGGAGGGCGACTGGCAGCGGCCCGCGGACGCCGAGAAGGTGGCGCTCGTGTCGCTCGGGTCGTCCTTCACCAAGCAGCCCGGCTTCTACCGGGAGTGCCTGAAGGCCTTCGGTGACCTGTCGGGCTGGTATCTGGTGCTCCAGATCGGCAGGAGCGTGGACCCGACCGAACTGGGCGACATCCCCGCGAACGTCGAAGTGCGCTCGTGGGTACCGCAGTTGGCGATCCTGCGCCAGGCCGACCTGTTCGTCACCCACGCCGGCGCCGGTGGCAGCCAGGAGGGGCTGGGCACCGCCACACCGATGATCGCCGTACCGCAGGCGGTGGACCAGTTCGGCAACGCCGACATGCTCCAGGCGCTCGGCGTCGCCCGGCACATCCCCACCGAGGAGGCCACCGCCGAGACCCTGAGGGCCACCGCCCTCGCCCTCGTGGACGACCCCGAGGTCGCGCGGAAGCTCAAGGACATCCAGGCCGGGATGGCCGACGAGGGCGGCACCCGGCGGGCAGCCGACCTCATCGAGGCCGAACTGCCCGACCGCCAGGGCTAGTTCAGGGCGTCGAGACCTCCGCGAACGACAACGTCGATCGACCGGAGGGCAGGCGAAGGCCCGTTGGTTCCCCCGGGATACCAACGGGCCTTCGGTCAAGAGGCGGAATCAGACAGGGACGCGATCGCCCTCGTCGTCCCGCGCCGACTGCACCACGGCCTCGGGCGCCTCGTCGTGCGTGAGGTCCGGCAGCCGGTTCAGCCACTTCGGCAGATACCAGTTGCGCTCACCGAGCAGTGCCATGACCGCCGGGAGCAGCACACCCCGGATGATCGTCGCGTCGATGAGCACCGCGGCCGCCAGGCCCACACCCATCTGCTTCATGGACTGCATGGACAGCGTGCCGAAGATCCCGAACACGGCGACCATGATGACCGCGGCACTGGTGACGACACCGGCGGTGGTGACCACACCGTGCTGGATCGCGTCCTTCGTCGTACGGCCGCGCAGCCGGGCCTCGCGGATCCGGGAGACCACGAACACGTGGTAGTCCATCGACAGGCCGAACAGGATCACGAAGAGGAACAGCGGCAGCCAGCTGATGATGGCGCCCACGCCCTCCGCGCCCACCAGGGACGCGCCCCAGCCGTGCTGGAAGACGGCGACGAGGATGCCGTACGCCGCACCCACCGACAGCAGGTTCAGCACGATCGAGGTGATCGCGATCGTCAGCGAGCGGAACGACAGCAGCATCAGCAGGAAGGCGAAGACCACGACGAACGCGAAGACCGGGACGACCGCGCCGGTCAGCTGGTCGTTGAAGTCGTTCGAACCAGCCACCTGACCGGTGATCGGCGCCTCGAGGCCGTCCACCTTGCCGAGCGTCGCGGGCCGCACCTCGTCCCGCAGCTTGTCCAGGCTCTCGCCCGCCTTGTCGAGGTCGGAGCCGCCGACCAGCGGGACGTACACGAAGGCGAGGTTCTGCGCGTCGTGCAGCTTGATCTCCACCGGGCCGCGCGAGGCACCCGAGGCGATCGCCTCCTGCTTGAAGGCGGCCAGCGCGCTCGTCACCTCCGGGGCGTTGATGTCGTCCGCCTTGACGATCACCTCGGCGGGCTCCGAGCCGCCCGGGAAGGCCTCGTTGACCCGGTCGTAGGTCTGCACGATCGGCAGCGAGTCGCCGAACTCCTGGTCCAGCGTGAGGTTCTGGGTCTTCATGCCGACCGCGGGCGCCGCGATCGCGAGCAGCACACCGGCCGCGACGACCACCGAGACCATGGGACGCTTCAGCACACCGCCGAGGACGGCCGTCCAGAACCGGCTCTCCCGGTTGACGGGCCCGCGGTTGCGGCGAAGGCGGCTCTCCGGGTGGAGGAAGGGGATCTTGCCCATCTCGACCCGGTGGCCCAGCAGCGACAGCACCGCCGGCAGCACGGTCACCGAGCCGACCATGGCGACGGCGACGACGATCAGCGAAGCCAGGCCCATCGCCTCGAAGTCGGCGATCCCCGTGAAGAGCATGCCGGCCATCGCCACACACACCGTGACACCGGAGACGATGATCGCGCGGCCACTGGTGGCGGCGGCTATGCGCAGGGCCGTCTGGGCGTCCCGGCCGGCCTCGCGCTCCTCGCGCTCACGGCGCAGATAGAACAGGCAGTAGTCGACGCCGACGGCCAGACCGACCAGGAGCATCACCGAGTTGGCGACATCGCCCATCGGCATCACATGGCTGACGATGCCCATCAGACCCATCGTCGCCATGATCGCGGTGATCGCCAGCAGCACCGGTACCAGCGCCGCCACCAGCGCACCGAAGGCCACGAGCAGAATGCCGAGGGCCACGGGCAGAGCGGAGTACTCGGCCTTCTTGAAGTCGTCGCCGAACGCGTCGTCGAACGTCTTCTGCATGCTGGCGCTGCCGATCTCCTCGATCCGCACCGAGGAGTGGTCCCGCTGGACCTTCTCGACCGCGTTCAGCACCGGCTCGACCCGCTCGGCCGCGGTCTCCGCGTCGCCGCGCATGTCGAACTGCACCAGTGCGCTGCGGCCGTCCTTCGAGATCGTGTCGGCGGTGTACGGCGACTGGACGTCCGTGACCTTCCCGGTCGCGTCGACGGCCTTGACGACCGCGTCCACGGCGGCCCGGAACTCGGCGTCCGTCGCCTTCAGCCCGCTGCCCTTCGCCTGGACGAGGACCGTCTCACCGGCCGGTTCATCGATGTCGGCGTCCTTGATGATCGTCGCCGCGGTGTGCGTCTCGCCCTTCAGGCCTTCGCTCTCGTCGACGTCGACCCGGCCCGCCGCCGAACCGAGTCCCATCGCCAGGACCACGAACAGCACCCAGATGCCGACCGCCGCCCAGCGATGCCGGGCGCTCCAGCCGCCGGCCCGGGCCGCGAGGCCCCGCACGCGTGTTTCTCCGTTCCCCATGACGGGCTTGCCCCCTTGATCGAGGTGACGGCCCCCTGCCGCCACCGGACGATGGCGACCCGTGCCGCACACCGTTCGATTCGAAGGTATGGCGCGGATAAAGCCTTCTCGTCGTTCTGCCTGGTGAAGTGAGGTGGGCGGGATCGTCCGCTCGGACCCCCCGGACCCTCCTCACTGAGGAGGAGGGTGACCCTTACACCTACCGGTGGCTCTGCGGGGAGGCCATCGGGGGGAGGCCGCCCTAGGGTGTGCGCATGACGACGTATGCGGCGCTGTTGCGGGGGATCAACGTGGGCGGGGCCAGGAAGGTCCCGATGGCGGAACTGCGCACACTGATGGAAGGCCTGGGCCACGCCGGCGTGCGCAGCCACCTCCAGAGCGGCCAGGCCGTCTTCACCGCCGGCCACGGCGACGAGGAGTCCCTCGCCGCCGAGCTCACGGCCGCGATCGAGAAGCACTTCGGCTTCTCGGTCGACGTGATCGTCCGCGACCACGCCTATCTCGCCGCGATCGCCGACGCCTGCCCCTTCCCGGCCGCCGAACTGGAGGCCAAGCAGCTCCACGTCACCTACTTCTCGCAGCCGGTCGACGCGGACCGCTTCGCGGCGATCGACCAACCCGCGTTCCTCCCGGAGGAGTTCAAGCTCGGCGACCGTGCCCTGTACCTCTACGCCCCGAACGGCCTGGGCCGCTCCAAGCTCGCCGAACAACTCGCCAAGCCACGCGTGAACAAGGGCCTGACCGCCACCACCCGCAACTGGAACACCGTCGTCAAGCTGGTGGAGATGACCGCCGCAGAGTGACCTGCCGCGGGCCCGAGTACACGGTGTACGAGGTCACCGTGTCCGGCACGGACGACATTCCGTCGGGCACCTCGCCGGCGGCGACCGCGTCCATCAGGGCGAGGTCGCCGGCGGTGAGATCCGCGTCGTCCATGACCTGCCGCGGGCCCCAGCCGTCCCAGGGGAGCGGCTCCACTCCGTTCAGCGCCGCCAGGTCCTGAAGGAGCCGGGCCCGCACGAGCCACAGACCCCTCAGCCCCGCGACGCTCCAGAACCCGAACGTCGCGGGATCGGCGGTCCCGTCGCGGCACGCCCGCCAGGCGTCCGCCGCCAGGAGGAAGCGGTCGCGCGGCACGTCCAGCGGATCGAAGGGGATGTCGTACGACGGGTGCGTGACCTGCGGGTCGACCAGCCGCCAACTCCCGTCCGGGAGCCGGTACTCGGTGACCCAGTGGTCTTCGTGAAACCCCGTCACGAAGTAGGTCGCGAAGCCGCCGCGGATCCGCGCGGGCGTCCCCGTCGCCCGCAGCAGTGAGCACAGCAGCAGGGAGAAGTCCCGGCAGGTGCCCACGAACCGCTCATGCGGCGCGCGTGCCTCGGTGAGCGGCGCGTCCCGGCGCTCGCGCAGGATCCGCAGGATCTCGGTGACGTACCGCGATTCGGCGTCCTCGTGCAGCCGTTGGTCGGGGACGGTGTACCCGAACCGTGGGCCCTCCAGCCGATGAATGATCAGATCCCTTACGGCATGGGCGAGTTCACCCGGATCGCACGGCAGGCCGGTGACGTCCAGGTTCCCCGGGTCGCGGTACGGGGTCTGTCGCAGATAACTGTCCATGGCCGGGGAGTCTCGGCCTTTACCCAAGGACAAGGTCAAGCGTGCGAGGCTCGTCCTATGCGCTACATCATCATCGGAGCAGGGGCGGTCGGCGGCACGATCGGCGGGCGGCTCGCGGGCTCGGGGCACGAGGTGGTCCTGGTCGCGCGCGGAGCCCATCGCGCGGCGCTGGAGGACGGCGGGCTACGGCTCAGGGTGCCGGAGGGCGAACTGACCTACCGGCTGCGGGTCGTCGAGGGACCCGCCGGGCTCGGCGAGCTGCGCGCCGACGACGTCCTCGTCCTCGCCGTGAAGACCCAGGACAGCGCGGCCGCCCTCCAGACCTGGGGCCCGGCACCGGTCGAGGGCGGCGGCACGGCGGCCGAGCGGCTGCCGCTCCTCTGCGCCCAGAACGGTGTGGAGAGCCAGCGGCTCGCCCTGCGGGTCTTCCGCACCGTGTACGGCGTCTGCGTCTGGCTGCCCTGCACCTACGTCGAACCGGGCGTCGTCAGCGCCGCCGGCAGTCCGCTCACCGGCATCCTCCACCTCGGCCGTTACCCGCACGGCACCGACGAGACCGCCCGGCTGGTCGCCGCGGACCTGGAGAAGTCGCACTTCGAGGCGCCGGTCACGCCGGACGTGGCGCGCTGGCAGTACGCCAAGCTGCTGGCCAACCTCGGGAACGCGCTGGAGGCCGTCACCGGGCCGATGGAGAGCACGGAGGCGGTGACGCTCTTCGAGAGGGTGAAGGCCGAGGGCGCGGCCGTCCTCGCAGCCGCCGGGATCCCGTACGCGGGCACCGAGGAGCAGAAGGCGGTCCGCGGCGACAAGGTCTTCCTCGTCCCGCTCCACGGCACCCCGCGCGGCGGCGGCTCCTCCTGGCAGTCCCTCACCCGCGGCACCGGCACCATCGAGGCCGACTACCTCAACGGCGAGATCGCCCTCCTCGGCCGCCTCCACGGCGTCCCGACCCCGCTCAACGACCTGCTCCAGCGCCTCGCCAACACCTTCGCCCGGGAGCGCCGGGCGGCCGGGTCCATGCCGGTGGCCGAGCTGACGCGGCAGGCCGACGCAACGGAGCGCTGACGACCTGGGGCAGTGCCGCCCGGCGCCTCGCCCCGGACAGGAGAGGGACGTCAGCTCTTGTCGCCGCGCCACTCGCCGTTGCGCTGCGCCCAGCGGACGGCGGGTGCCACCGCCAGCCCCGCGGCCGCGAACAGGACGCCGAGCACCACCCAGCCCGCCGAACCGTGCTGGATCGCGGTCACCGTGACCAGCGCGGGGCCGGCCATCATGCCCGCCGACATGCCCGCGCCGAACACCCCCTGGTACACGCCGTGGGCACGGGAGTCGGCGAGTTCGTAGCCGAGCGTCCAGCCACCCGCCGCCGACAGCACCTCGGCGAAGACCTGCACCACCGCGCCGACGCCCAGCGCGAGCACCGCCCACACCGGCGACAGGCCCGCCGACAGCGCGTACACCGCACAGGCCGCCGCGAGCAGCAGCCCCGAGAAGCCCATCGCCCGCACCGCGGAAGGGACTTGGGAGGCGCGCCGGGCCACCCGCACCTGGAGCAGGGCCACCAGCACACAGTTGAGGATCATCAGCAGGGCCGCCGTCCAGCGAGGCGCCTCGGTCCGCTCGACGATCCACAGCGGCAACCCGACCTCGCTCAGCGTGTATTGCGCGACGAGGATCGCGTTGAGCACGGTCACCGCGAGAAACGGCAGGTCGCGCACCGCCCGCCAGCGGTCGGCGGCCGGGGCGTCGGGCGCGTGGGCCGTCCGCTCCAGGGCGTGCGGTGCCAGCGGCAGCCGGGGGAGCAGCAGGGCGGGGCCCGCGAACGACAGGGCGTTGACCACGATCACCGCCATATAGGCGCCGCGGGTGTCGAGTTGGAGGGCGATCGCGCCGAACACGCCGCCCACGCCCATGAAGACGTTCGTCACCATCCGCAGATAGGCCCGCGCCTCCACCCGGGTCGCCGCGGGCAGCACATCGGCGTAGATCGCGCCCTGCACCCCGCGGCTCGCCATCTGCAGCCCCGTTGCGCAGACCACCGCGACGAGGAACCCGACGTACGACTGCACCAGGACGTACGCGGCCGTCGCCACCCCCGTCCCGGCCCACAGCCATGCCCCCACCTGCCGGGCGCCCCACCGGTCCGCGGCCCGCCCCGCCGGCACCCCGGCTGCCACCCCGACCAGGCCGGCGCCCGTCATCCCGAGCCCCACCGAGGTCGCGTCGAGGCCGACGATGCGAGTGAAGTAGAGGACGCCGAGCGGGAAGTAGAGGCCGTTGCCGAGGGAGTTGACGGCGGTGAGCAGGGCCGCGCGGCGCAGGGTCGGGTCGGTGGGGAGGCGCGAGGGGCGTAGCTCCTGGCCCGCGGAGGCGGGCACGGCGGTGGGTGTCGTGGTCATGCGGACATCCCACCCGGCGGCCGGCCCGCGCCGACAATGATTTAGCGTGGAGCTCAATGATCGAGTTCCGCTTCGAGGTCGGCGACCTCGCCACCACCTCCTTCGCGTACTCCCCGCTCCAGGAGACGGTGTTCTCGCTGCGCTGTCTGCACGACCCGGCCCGCTACCCGCACCACCGGCCGTGGCTGCGCCGGATGCGCCCTCGCCTCGAAGCCCTCGACCACGAACTCCTCACCGCCCTCACCACCCCCTGGCTGTGGGTGCCGGACTTCCTCACCCCGCGCCCCGACCGGGCCCGCCCCGCCTTCGCGGACGAACTGGACCGGGTCCGCCGTACGCCCTGGGACGTCCTGGAGGCCGACTTCCGCGCCGCCTACCGGACGGGGGACGCGCTACCGCCCGTCGTCGCCCGGGGGCTCGCCGATCCGGACGCCTTCCTCGCCCGGATCGTGGACGCACTCGCCGCCTACTGGCACACCTGCCTGGCCGGCGACTGGTGGCCGCGCGTGCAGAGCATCCTGGAGGCCGATCTCGCCCACTACGGACGGGTGCTGGCGGAGCAGGGGGCCGGCGCGATGTTCGAGGACCTCGACCGGCGGCTCTCCTGGACCGACGGCCGGCTGAGGCTGTCCACACAGGACTTCATGCAGCAGGCACCGTGGGGTGACACCAGCATCGCGGGGCGCGGCCTCGTACTGCTGCCGACCATGTTCGCCCGCGGCGCCCAGCCCCTGATCGACCCCGACCGCCCGCCGACGCTCGTCTACCCGGCCCGCGGCCGTGCCACCCTCTCCGAGGAACCGCCCCCGGTCACCGACGACGCCCTGGCCCGCTTGCTGGGCCGTCCCAGAGCCAGGCTCCTGCTGCTCCTGGCGGAACCGGCTTCGACGACCGAGCTGGCCCACCGCCTGAACGTCACCCCGGGCGCGGTGAGCCAGCACCTGGCGGTGCTCTACGACGCGGGACTGCTCAGCAGGACGCGCAACGGGAGGGTCGTACGGTACGCGAGGACGCGGCTGGGGGACGACCTGTGCCGTTGAAGGTGCCTGGACGACACCCACCCAAGGGGCGCGGGGCTGTATCGATCTGCGGCTCCGCCGCGTGGGCGCGGCCGGCCCTCACCGGCCCGCGGACGGCTACGCGCCGACGACCGCCAGCGCGGGCACCCGCGCCTCGTCGTACCGCTCCAACAACACCCGCGCCACCTCCGGCGACGGGCCGAGCACATCGGCCAGCACATCCGCTTCGGCCGCGCCCCGCGCGATCCGGTCCGGCAGGAAGCCGGGGGCGAGCACGTACGGCGCGACGGCCACCCGGGAACAGCCCAGGAAACGGAGTTCCCGTACCGCGTCCTCCGTGCGGGGCAACGCGGCGGAGGCGAACGCAGGCCGCACGGCACACCAACCGGTGCGCCGCCACTCCCGCGCGATTGCTGCGATCACTGCGATCGCCTCCGGGTCCGTGGACCCCGCCGAGGCCAGTACGACCCCGGTCGAGGACTTGTCGGCCGGCGTCAACCCGGCCTCGTACAGCCGCCGTTCCAGCGCCGACAGGAGCAGCGGGGACGGGCCCAGCACCTCCGCCTGGCGGATCCGCAGCTGCGGCGGAGCGTCCCTGAGGACCGCGGGGATGTCCGCCTTCGCGTGGAACGCGCGGGTCAGCAGCAGCGGCAGGGCGACGACGTCACGGACGCCCTCCGCCGCCAGTGACTCCAACACCCCTTGGACGGAGGGGATGTTGAAGTCCAGGAAGCCGGTCTCCACCCGTACACCGGGGCGCATGGAGCGCACCCGGCGCACCAGGGCGTGCACCGCCGCGGCGTGCCGTGGATCACGGCTGCCGTGGGCGATCACCAAAAGGACGGGGCGGACCGGCTTCTTGTACATGCGAACCTCAGCTCTTCACCAGCAGACCGCGACTGCGCAGCACCCGCCGCTCCAGGGGGCTGAAGACCAGCAGATCGACGGCGATACCGACGAACAGGATCAGGAAGATGGCCTCGAAGATCATCGGCATGGAGCTGGCGTTGCGGCCGTTCTCCAGCAGCGCGCCGAGACCGATGCCCAGATCGGGCGAGGAGGCGATGATCTCCGCCGCCATCAGCGAGCGCCAGGAGAACGCCCAGCCCTGCTTCAGACCGGCCAGATAGCCCGGCAGCGAGGCCGGCAGGACGATGTGCCAGGCGCCCTTCCACCCGGTCGCGCCCATCGTGCGGCCCGCCCGCAGGAACAGCGGCGGCACCTGGTCGATGCCGGAGACCAGACCGTTGGCGATGGACGGGACCGCGCCGAGCAGGATCACCGCGTACATCATCGAGTTGTTCAGGCCCAGCCACAGGACCGCCGGCGGCACCCACGCCACCGACGGCAGCGACTGGAGGCCCGACAGGACCGGTCCGATCGCCGCACGCACGAACTTCACCCGGGCCACGATCAGACCCAGCGGGGTGCCGATCGCCAGCGCCAGCAGGAAGCCGAGCAGACCGCGCTCGACGCTGGTCCAGATGTAGCCGAGGAGCTTGCCCTCCAGCCAGGCGTCCTTGAACTCGGTCGCCACCTCGCCGGGCGAGGGCAGCTTGGTCGGGTCGGTGACGATGTCGAGCGAGATCAGCGCCTGCCAGATCACCAGGACCACGGCGGTCGCGACGAGCGGCGGAAAGATCTTCTCGCGGAAGGTCTGCCGGAACGGCGGCCGGCCCGTGACCTGGGTGTCCAGCGCGTCGAGGCCCGCCTCTACGCTCCCGGTGTCCTGGACCGGTGTCGTGTCAGTGCTGGCCATGACGGCGGATCTCCCCACGCAGTACATCGGTGATCTCGAGGGACAGTTCGGCGACCGGCGCGTCCTCGATACGGCGCGGCTGCGGGATGCCGACCGTCCACTCGCGCGCGATCCGGCCAGGGCGCGACGACAGCAGGATCACGCGCTGGGCGAGCCGCACCGCCTCACGCACGTTGTGCGTGACGAACAGGACGGAGACCCCGGTCTCCTGCCAGATACGCGTGAGCTCGTCGTGCAGCACGTCCCGCGTGATGGCGTCGAGAGCCGAGAACGGCTCGTCCATCAGCAGCAGGCTGCTCTCCTGGCCGAGGGCCCGGGCCAGCGCCGCGCGCTGGCGCATACCACCCGACAGCTCGTGCACGCGCTTGCCGTACGCGCCCTGCAGCCGCACGAGTTCGAGCAGCGACTCCGCCTTCTCGCGCCGCTCGCTCTTCGGAACTCCCCTGAGCTTGAGGGCGAGTTCGATGTTCCTGCCCGCCGTCAGCCACGGCAGCAGAGCGTGTTCCTGGAACATCAGGGCCGGGCGCCCGTCCGTCTTGATGCTGCCCGCGCTCGGGTCGTCGAGACCCGCGACCAGGTTGAGCAGCGTGGACTTGCCACAGCCCGAGGCCCCCAGGAGGGTGACGAACTCGCCCGGTGCGACATCGAGGGTGATGTCGTCGAGGACGAGCTGCTGCCCGGCGGGACCGGCGAAGGACTTCGAGACATGCTCGATCCGGGCGGCGTACTCGACTGACTCGGCCTGCTCGGCCTTGGCAACCGCGGTGGCCATGGTCGTCACCTCCTGGGGACTTAGGGGGTCAGGACTTACTTGACGCCGAGACCGGAGTCGTCGACCGTGCTCTCACCCGCGGCCTTGAGGACCTTGTTCAGAAGCGTGAGGTCGTAGATGCCGTCCAGCAGCGGGTCCTCCAGCAGACCGGCCTTCACCGCGTGCTCCGCCTCGGTGTTGAGGGTGGCGGCCAGCGGGTCGTTGGTGAACTGGATGGACTTCCACGCCGGGTCCAGGACGTCCGCCGGGAGTGCCTTGCCCGAGTCGGCCTCCAGCTGCTTGTTCGCCGCTGCCTTGGCCTCGTCCGGGTTGGCGTTGATCCACTTGTTGGCCTCGACCGAGGCCTTCAGGACCGCCTCGACGGCCTTCGGGTGCTCCTTGAGGAACTTCTGCGACACGATGATGTTCGTGATCACGAACTTCTTGTCCGGCCACAGGTCCGCCTCGTCGAGCAGCACCTTGCCGCCCTCGGCGACCAGCTTCGACGCGGTCGGCTCCGGCACCCAGGCGCCGTCGATGGAACCGGACTTGTAGGCATCCGGGGTGACCTTGTTGTCGGTACGGACCACCGACACGTCGCCCTTGCCGCTCTCGGCGTCGACCTTCCAGCCCTGGTCCGAGATCCAGTTGAGGAACGCCACGTCCTGCGTGTTGCCCAACTGCGGGGTGGCGATCTTCTTGCCCTTGACGTCCTTCAGGGACTTGATCTTCTTCGGGTTGACGACGAGCTTCACGCCGCCGGACGCCGAACCGCCGATGATGCGCAGGTTGGTGCCCTTGGACTTGGTGTAGCCGTTGATCGCCGGGGACGGGCCGATCCAGCCGATGTCGATGGAGCCGGAGTTGAGCGCCTCGATCTCGGAGGGCCCGGCGTTGAACACCTGGTACTTCGCTTCCGTGGCGCCCAGCGCCTTCTGGAAGTAGCCCTTCTGGTTGCCGACCAGCGCGGTGGCGTGGGTCAGGTTCCCGAAGTAGCCGATCTTGACGGAGTCGAGACCGTCGATCTTCTTCGCCCCCGCGGCGACCTTGGCGGTGTCGTCGTCCTTGGCGTCGGAGCCGTAGCCGCAGGCGGCGAGGGTGAGAAGGGGGAGCGCGGCTATGACCGCGAGGGTGCGGCGAAGAGCGGATTTTGCAGGCACGGGAGGTGTTCCTCTCGGAGGCCCGGCGGTCACGGTCTCTCAGGTCGTGGCCGGGAGGTCGGCAGGTCTTCGTCTCGTCCGGGACGTCGGGTGGGGGGACGGGGCGCGCAAGCGGTGCGCGTACGTCAACGCACACATCGCGCCACTCCGCCCTGCCCGCTGCCGAGCGCGCCGCTGCCGACGCGGCCGCCCTCCTTCGCGAACGTGGAGAAGTAGTCGGTGGAGTTCATGTCAGAAGTCCCACCCGTCGTCCTCGGACGTGTCCTTGACGGGTTCCGGGGACGCGAACGACTCGCCGACCATGCCCGCGGTGAGCGTGGTGCCGTCGTTGGGGTCGATCAGGATGAACGAACCGGTACGCCGGGAGTCGGAGTAGGAGTCCACCGGCAGGGGCTCCGCCGTGCGGACCTTCACCCGGCCGATGTCGTTGGCGACGAGCTGTCCCGGGTGCGGGTGCAGGGACAGGTCGTCGAGCGTGAGACGGGACGGGATGTCCTTGACGATCGCCTTCACCGTGCGGGTGCCGTGCTTGAGCAGCACCCGGTGACCGACGGTCAGCGGCGCGTCGGCCACATGGCAGACGGTCGCCTCGATGTCCTGGGTGGTCGGCGGGGCGTCCTTGCTGGGCACGATCAGGTCGCCGCGCGAGATGTCGATGTCGTCCTCCAGGAGAACCGTCACCGACTGGGTCGTCCAGGCGATGGAGACCGGCTCGCCGAGCAGGTCGATGCCGGAGATCTTCGAGCTGCGGCCCGAGGGCAGCACGGTCACCGACTCGCCGACACGGAACGAACCGGCGGCGATCTGACCGGCGTAACCGCGGTAGTCGGGGTGCTCGGCGGTCTGCGGACGGATCACGAACTGCACGGGCAGCCGCGCGTGGCAGTGGCTCAGGTCGTGGATGACCGGGACCGTCTCCAGGTGCTCCAGGACGGTGGGGCCGCCGTACCAGTCCATGTTCGCGGACGGCTCCACCACGTTGTCACCGGCGAGCGCCGAGATCGGGATCGCGGTGACCTCCGGGACGCCCAGTTCGAGCGCGTACGCCGTGAACTCCTCGGCGATCGCGGCGAACACGGACTCCTGGTAGTCGACCAGGTCCATCTTGTTCACGGCGAGGACCACGTGCGGCACCCGCAGCAGCGCCGCGAGGGCGGCGTGCCGGCGGGTCTGCTCCACGACACCGTTGCGGGCGTCGATCAGGATCACCGTCAGCTCGGCCGTGGAGGCACCCGTCACCATGTTGCGGGTGTACTGCACGTGCCCCGGGGTGTCCGCGAGGATGAACCGGCGCTTGGCGGTGGCGAAGTAGCGGTACGCCACGTCGATCGTGATGCCCTGCTCGCGCTCGGCGCGCAGGCCGTCCGTCAGCAGTGCGAGGTCCGGGCCTTCCTGGCCGCGCGAGGCGGAGGCGCGCTCCACAGCCTCCAGCTGGTCGGTGAGGACCGACTTGGAGTCGTGCAGGAGCCGGCCCACCAGCGTGGACTTGCCGTCGTCGACGGAGCCGGCGGTGGCGAACCGCAGGAGCGTGGTCTCGGAGAGTTCCGTGGTCGTGCTCATGCTTAGAAGTACCCCTCGCGCTTACGGTCTTCCATCGCGGCCTCGGACATCTTGTCGTCGGCGCGGGTCGCGCCCCGCTCGGTCAGCCGGGACGCGGCGATCTCGACGATGACGTCGTCCAGCGTCACCGCGTCCGAGTCGACGGCACCGGTGCAGGACATGTCGCCGACGGTCCGGTAGCGCACCAGGCGCTTCTCGACCGTCTCGCCGTCCTTGGGGCCGCCCCACTCGCCGGGAGTCAGCCACATGCCGGAGCGCGAGAACACCTCACGCTCGTGCGCGAAGTAGATCTCCGGCAGTTGGATGCCCTCGCGGGCGATGTACTGCCAGACGTCCAGTTCGGTCCAGTTGGACAGCGGGAAGACGCGGACGTGCTCG
>NZ_JBIUUU010000019.1:0-225590 GCF_044742595.1 Streptomyces sp. NPDC087859
CATCGAATCCTTCGTGGCCAAAGACAAACTCTTCGACGCCGACCTGAAAAACCTGTTCACCCCCACCACACCCTGACAACGACACCAGAACCACGGGCCTGTTCGCCGGCCTACTGACCGAGGTAGCGCAGCACCGCCAGGACCCGCCGGTGCTGGCCGGTGGCGGTCTGGCTGAGGCCCAGCTTCATGAAGATGCCGGTCACATGCCGCTCCACGGCGGCGACGCTCACAAAGAGCTGCTCGGAGATACCTGTGTTGGAGTGGCCCTCCGCCATCAGCGCCAGGACCTCCCGTTCCTTCGGCGTCAGCGCGGCCAGCGGGTCCTCCGGACGCTTGCGGCCCAGCAGCGCGGCGATCACATCGGGGTCCAAGGCCGAGTCACGCGCCAGGACCCGCTCGACGGCGTCGATGAGGATCTGAGGGCTGGCCACCTTCTCCTTGAGCAGATAGCCGACCCCGCTCGGATCGTCCCCGACCAGGTCGAGCGCGTAGGAGGCGTCCAGGAACTGGGAGAGGACGATGACGGCGGTCTCCGGCCGGGCGGCACGGATCTTCTGCGCGGCCCGCAGACCGTCCGCCTCCAGGCCCGGCGGCATCCTGATGTCGGTGATCACCACGTCGGGGCGGTGTTCGGCGGCGGCTCGCACGAGGTCCACCGCGTTGTCGACGGCCTCGATCACGTCGATGCCCGACTTACGCAGGATGGCCGCGATGCCCTCGCGCATGAACGGCTGGTCTTCTCCGAGCACCGCCCGCAGTGGTTGGCTCATGCCGGGATCCTAACCTGCGGTGTGTCCGCACCGAGTTGACGAGGGAAAGCGTGATGATCCCGGTGTGAGCGACGCTCAACGTGACACGGCGAGAGCGGCCAGTACGTGTGCAGTGGTGCCCGTCTCGGCGAGACGCGGGTAGATCTTGGCGACGGTGTGGTCGTGTGCCGCGCCGTCGGTGTCGGTGACGGCGTCGATCGGGACCATGACATGGAAGTTCTGCTCGTGTGCGTCGCGGACGGTGGACTCCACGCCGCTGCTGGTGGCGATGCCGCTGACGACGACCTGGGTGACGCCCTGCCGGCGCAGCCACTCGTTCAGGCCGGTCTGGGTGAAGGCGCTGCGCGAGTGCTTGGTGATCAGGTGGTCGTTGTCGTCGGAGCCCAGCTCAGGAACCAGTTCGGTCCACTCCGGGGTCGGGGCGGGGAAGGCGGCGCCGAGGTCGTTGCGCCCGCCGGGGCCGCCGTCGACGTTGACCAGCACGACGGGCAGCCCGCGGCGGCGGAAGGCGGCGAGCAACTCGGCGTTCCGGGCGAGGACATCGGCGACGGGGTGTGCGAGTGGCAGGCCGACGATGCCCTTCTGAAGGTCGACGACGATGAGAGCCGGCTTCGGGTCGATGGCGGTGATGGGCATGGTCGCTCCTGGCTGCGGATGGATCACGACGTGACGTGCAGGAGTCACGAGTGGGCGAGGTGGATGTGCGGGGCAGTGCTCACACATGTGTCGCGTTCCGACTTTAACACGTGTGTCGATTTATGCTCGGGTCGGTCACGCTCAGGGGGTGTGCCGCATACGGGTGTGCACGGTGTGCGGAGGACTACGAGGACCGGCTGCTCGAGAGCGAGTTCCCGCAAGGCGTCCTCGACCCGCCGCAGCACCTCGTGCGGGCGCCGGGCTCTGCCGTCCTGAACTTCTGCCGCGCCGGTGCGCTCAGCAGCGGAGCCAGCGGCCGCATGTCACCCCAGGCGAAAGCGCCCTCGGTCAGCGGCACGGCCCCGGCCAGGGCGCCTCCTCGGCGGCGAAGTCCAGCAGGTCGGACTTCCCGGCGTCGGCGGGGCCTTCGCCCCACAGCACTCCGCCCTTCGACGGCTCAACGCCATCGCAGGTCAACGGGCCTGTGCCGGACGCAGGGTGGGGTGGACCCTACAGCGCCGTAGGGGAACCCCGAGCCAGGGCGAGGGAGCGCACGACAGACCGGGATGCGGCTCGCTCCGAGACTTGGCGCTTGATCGGGAGTTCCGGTTGTGGCACACACGAGGTGTCGGACGGCCGACAGCATCAGACACCTCTTGAGCCGAAACCCCCACAGAGAACCCGGCACCAGCGGGTCTCACCGACAGAACGAGAACGCGCCGCGTATGTCGAGAACACGCGGCTGACGAGACGGGGAAACGGGACATGGCTCAACTGGAAACACCTCGCGACGAGATCCGCGACCGGGTGCGCCAGTCCATGCCGTACCGGCCCGTGCAGCAGCCCGTCCGCCGCTCCGGCGTACCGGCGGCCGTCGGACCGGGCGGCGCCCTCACCCGAGCGACGATGCTGGTCGGCTCGCTGGTCTCGGCGATCGTCGGCGCCCTGCTGATCGTCGTACCCGTCCACGCACCGGCGGCAGCCGGGACGCTGTTCGGGGTGCACATCGCGGTGCAGGGCGTGCTGCAACTGCTCGTCGTGTACCGCTCGACGACCGGCTCGGCGGCCGTCAGGTGGCTGCTGGCCGCTGGCGGCGTCGTCGCGCTGCCGCTGGGTGTGATCCTCTTCCACGGCTGGGCCGACACGGTCTTCCTCCTCGCGCTGTGGACCGGCTGCGGCTGGCTGCTGCGGGGACTGACCATGGCCATCTCGGTCACCTCGCCCTCGGTGAGGCACGTCTTCGTCTACGACGACGTGCTCAACGCGATGATCGTCTCGGCCGGTCTGTTCATGACCGCTTTCCCCTTCGCGTCGCCCGAGCAGTTGGCCCATGTCGGTGGCTCCGTCCTGGTGGCCACCGCGGCCTTCGAGGCACTGGCGGCCGCACGCCGGCAAGCCCGGACGCTGCGCGCCATCGACTGAGCCCGGCGCGACGCGCACACACGACGCGGAAGCACGACAACCCACGCTCCACGCCGAATGCCGGCTGAGGCCCTACTAGGAGGCGACCATGAAGAAGTGCCATCTCGCTCTGGAGATCACGCACTGGGTGTTCTCGGAGCTCGACCTGTCACTGCAATGCGACTTCTCCTACGACACCCAGGACCCGCTCGCCGTCACCCTGGTCCTCGACAGCGAGGGCGTGCGACCGGTGACGTGGATCCTCTCCCGCGACCTGCTGGCCGACGGCATCACGGCCCGGGTCGGCGAGGGTGACGTGACGATCTGGCCCGTGCTCGATCTCGACGGCGAGTCGTCCTCCTTCTGCATGCGCGTGGGCAGCGCACACAAGGCGGTGTTCGAGATCTCCGCCGAACCCGTCGCCGCCTGGCTGGCCCGGACCTACGACATGGTGCCGCGCGGCAGCGAGTTGGAGGGCGTCGACTGGGACGAGCTGGTCCAGCTCGCGGAATGACGTCGGCGGATGCGGACCGCGATTCCCACTACACAGACGTGCGACAGACAGACGTTGGGAGAGAGAACGACCATGGAAAACACGCTGCGCCCTTTGCTGGCCGACTGGCAGTGGCAGCAACGTGCCGCCTGCCGCGGAATGAGCAGCTCCATCTTCTTCTCTCCGCCGGGCGAGCGAGGTCGGGCACGTCGGATCCGCGAGGACCGGGCCCGCGCCGTCTGCGGCCGGTGCGAGGTG
Organism: Streptomyces sp. NPDC087859; assembly: GCF_044742595.1. NCBI lineage: Bacteria > Bacillati > Actinomycetota > Actinomycetes > Kitasatosporales > Streptomycetaceae > Streptomyces > Streptomyces sp. NPDC087859. The sequence continues at coordinate 3,559 of NZ_JBIUUU010000019.1, forward strand.
GTCGACATGTGCAGGGCCATGGCCCTGAAGCAGGGGGAGAGCCACGGAGTCTGGGGCGGACTGTCCGACGACGAACGCCGGCGGCGCAACACGCAGGCTCCGAAGGTGCCGAGCAGGGCCGAGGCCCACGACGACGCCCGGTGATGACGACAGTCTCGCCGCCGCCCACCGATGCGGAACCGCGCGGGATGACGTCGATCACCGAGCCGTGTCTTGGCGGCGGCCTGACCGCTCGTCACCTGCCCGGCTCGGGGATGACGCACATGCTGGCGACGGCGTTTTCGAAGGGCGACCGGTCAGGCTGCGAACCCGACGTTGGTGACGTACTCGTACTGGCCCCACTGGGAGCCCAGGTCCACGATCTGGTCCACCCAGGCGTCGTCGAGGGCCTGGACGTTGTCGGTGGCCCAGGCCTCGACGATGCGGTCCCAGTGGCGGATGTTGAGGGTGCGGAACTCCACCACACGTTGGCGGGGGCGGGAGACCTGCGACTGGTTGAGCGGGTGGATCTCGACGCGGGTGCCGCGGCCTTCTCGGTTGAGGCGAGCCAGGAGATAGCGGGCCACGTTGTGGCGGCGGACGGTGCGGTAGGCCGTCTCGATGCGTTCGAGGTTGTTCTTCGACGGACTGCGTCTCCCGTCGAGCCACGCCTTGAGGGTGCGGTCGGTGACCGTCAGGCCCGCGGCACGCGCGGCCTGACGGGCGTGCTCGCTGCGGGTGAGGTAGTGGAGGCGGGCCAGCAGGCCTCGGCGGGTCGTGATCGGCGTGACGATGTATCCGGCCAGGGCGTCCAGGCGGCGGGCGACGGCCTCGTGGCCCCTGATGCCGCGGGCGCCGAACACACCGAACTGATGAGTGCGCTCCGGCATGCCGTCTCCTCCCTTGCCCCGGGGGTGTCGGCCCGCGGTTCTGGACGGGCTCGGGGTTCTTGCAGGAGATCAGTATGGGCCAGGAGGGGGAGAAGTCCCCAGCAGGGGGCAAGGGTGTTGTCGCGCAGGGCCCGGGGCGGCGGCAGGGCCTGGGTCGCTTTCGGTCGCTCCCGAGACGCCCCAGGTCACGGCTGTTTCGGCAGGAAGACAGCGACTGAAGCGATTGAAAGTCGGAGATGTCCGAGAGACACGCCCGCACCGGTGCTTTTCGGACGGACGGCCCGGATTGACTTCAGGTCAGATCCAGAGTCGCTTGAGTCGCTTCGATAGCTGAGTCGCTGAGGGCGCCCGCTTCGGTCGCTGCCCGCCGAGGGTCCGGTGAGACGGGCAGCGACCGAAGTCCAGCGACTGACATCGGCTTGGGTCGCCTTTGGTCGCTGAGAAGAATTCCCAGGTCAGGCGGCACGCACCCCACCAGACAGCGACTGAAGCGACTCAAGCCCTGGGTATATGAAGACATTCGCGTATGCGTGTGTGTGCGTGTGCGCGTCATATATACAGTCGCTCAGTCGCTTCAGTCGCTGTTTTGGTCTTTCCTACGTCACTGACCTGTGTCTTTCCCCGAGCAACTGAGTAGCTACCGAAAACACTCGGTCGCTGGGTCCCGCCTCGGTCAGTCGCTGAGCCCACAGAGCGAATCGAATCTTTGTTTTCCACAGGGGGCTCTCCGTTCCCGCTTGCTTCGCTAGGCTGTTCCGGTCGCTCAGTCGCTTCGGTCGCTGGTGGGGGGTGCGCATGGCCTCTGAGCTGCACAACTCACGTAGCTACTCATCTCTGTCCGTCCCGGTCGCGGGCGCGTTGGTGACGGCTCGGTGGTGTGCCAGCCGGGGATGGCCTGTCCATCCGCTGGCCCCAGGGCGCAAGACCCCTGCGGGCAACTGCGAGGACTGCCGCCGACCCGGCCACCACCACGGGGGCTGCGGCTGTCCGGCCGCGGGTCGCTGGTGCCACGGATTCCACGCGGCCACCCTCGACTTCGCCCGGATCGAGCAGTGGTGGGGCGCCAACCCCGGCTTCGGCGTCGGCATCTCCTGCGGGCCCGCCGGCCTGTTGGTCATCGACATCGACGCCCACGAACGCCAACTGCCCGATCGGGACCGCCTGCTGCCGGGCATCACGATCTCCGACAGCATCGACCTGAGCGGCCTGGCCAACGGCTTCCACACCATCGGCGTGCTGGCCGCTCTGCGCGGCTTCCCCAGCCCCGCCGACGACGAGACGACCCTGCGTGTCAGGACTCCCTCGGGCGGCCTGCACGTCTGGTACCGGGCGCACAGCGGTCACCGCTGGCAGTGCTCCACCGGCTCCGGCGGCCGCGCCCTGGCCTGGCAGGTCGACATACGGGCGCACGGCGGATACATCGTCGCCCCCGGCACAGTGACCAGCGCCGGGGTGTACAAACCCGTCGGTCCCGCCCGGGAGCCCGCGCCGCTGCCCGACTGGCTGGCCCGCGAACTGGAGCGCACCGGCCATCTGCCGCCCGCGTACGTGCCCACGCCGCGACCGGTGCCCCCGAGGGCCCGGCAGGCCGTCCTCGCCGCCGGGGGCGGCCGCGGAGCCGTCAGCCGGGCTCTGGGGGCGCTGCTGGCGGAAGTGGCCGCCTGTGCCGCCGTGACCGAAGGGGCCGCGTTCTCGGAGAAGTTGAACCGTGCCGCGTACACCGCGGGCGGGCTCGTCGCCGGCGGGCAGCTCGCGGCGACCGAGGCCGAGCGGATCCTCAGCGAGGCCGCCGAGCACGCCCGGCCGGGGCAGGAACGCCGTTACACAGCCATCATCCGCAGCGGCCTGAACGCCGGCCGCAGGCGCCCGCTGGCCCCAGGAGGACGCGTATGACGTCCCGCCATGACGACGCCCTCTTCGACGTGCAGGCTGTCGCCGCACAGATCCTCGCCCAGCCCGTGCCGCACCCTCGTGCCGAGGAGGACGCTTCTGCCGACGCGCAGCCGCAGGCCACGGCCGACGGACTGCTGCCCGACACCCTCAGCGACCGCGGCAACGCCAAGCTGTTCGTGAAGCTCTACTCCAACGACTACCGCCACGTCCCCGGGCTCGGCTGGTTCCGCTGGGACAGCACGCGCTGGCAGATCGACGAGGACGACACCGTGATGTGGGCCGCCGGGGACCTCGCCGAATCCCTGGCGAGCAACGACCCGCGCGGCGTGTTCACCACCACGGCGCTCCAGCAGCACCGCCGCCGGGCGCTGAGCACCGGCGGCATGAACGCCATGCTCACCCAGGCCAGGTCCGCGCCCGGCATGGTGCTCAACGCGGCCCGGCTGGACGCCGACCCGTACGCGCTGTGCACCCCGGCCGGCATCGTCGACCTGCGCACCGGACTGATCCGTACGCCCGACCCCGACAAGGACTTCCACTCCCGCTCCACCACCGCGGCCCCCCAGCCGATGCCCACCCCGCGCTGGGACCGGTTCCTCGTCGACACCTTCGGCGACGGGGCCGAGGGCGCGGAGATGATCGACTTCCTGCATCTGCTGCTGGGGTACTCCATCACCGGCGACGTCGGCGGGCAGGTCATGCCGTTTCTGTTCGGGTCCGGCAAGAACGGCAAGTCGGTGCTGCTGGACGTCCTGATGAAGCTGGTGGGGGACTACGCCGACGCGGCCCCGCCCGGGTTCCTGATGGCCCGGCCCTACGAGGGGCACCCCACCGACCTGGCGGAGCTGCATGGCCGGCGGGTCATCGTGTGCAGCGAGGTCAAGCCGGGGGACCGGTTCGACGAGGCCCGGGTGAAGCTGCTGACGGGTGGCGACCGGATCAAGGCGCGCCGCATGCGGCAGGACTTCTTCAGCTTCGAACCCACCCACAAACTCTGGCTGCTGGGCAATCACCGGCCCGAAGTGGGCACCGGTGGCTTCGCGTTCTGGCGGCGGATGCGGCTGATCCCGTTCGAGAGGGTCGTGCCCGACGACCGGAAGATCGACAACCTGGCCGACATCCTCGTCACCGAGGAGGGCCCCGGCATCCTCAACTGGCTGATCCTGGGCGCCCGTCGCTACCTGAGCGGCGAGAAGAACCTCACCGGTCCCGAACGGGTACGGATCGCCACCACGGCGTACGCGGAGACCGAGGACCATACCGGGCGATTTCTCTCCGAGTCCTGCCGGCTCGCACCGGCGCTGAGGGCGGAACAGGCACAGCTCTACGCGGTCTACAAGACCTGGTGTCAGAATGAGGGTGCCCCAGCGATCTCGTCCCGGGCTTTTGCGGCACGGGTCCGAGAGGTGGTGGGACTGGCGTCGCCCAAGGAGATGATCCTGTCCAACCAGCGCAAGTACTACCCGGGCATCGGAGTGGTCGCCGACGAGGAGACAGCATGAGCGCCCTCATCGCTGAGGACGAGCTCGTTCATGAGGACGACTTCGTCTGGCTCGAGGACATCGACACGCTCGACTACGTACGTCAGAGCCTGGACCGGCTGACGACGCGCCGTGGCAAGCCCCCCTACCACCGCGACGGACGCATGGTCGGCTACGCGCTGCTGGGTTCCGGGGCCAAGCCGTCCCGTTCTTCGGGTACTTTCCGGCGCCGGGTGTTCTGGCTGCTTCCGCACGATCGTGACACCGACCCCGAGGGTCTGTACGCGACGGGCGCGCCCGCCGAGGCGGTGGACCCGCGCACGCTGGCACCCGGCAGCAAGGGGTGCAAGACCGAGCGGTCGGAGGGCGGGCCGCCGTCCTCGGCGATGCGGGAGCTGGGGATCACGCTGCCGCTGTGAGCGGCGGCGTGGGGGAGAACGCGCCGTACGGCTGAGAAGAAGCACTGTCGGTGGCATCAATAACGTTGCAAAGAACCGTCCACCCGGTATATTTTTTCGTCATCCGTACGAATGAGCGAGCTGGGCAACTCAACTCCTGTGGGGAGACAGGGAGTTGTTCCGGGCGGGGAAGCCGCTGAACCTTCGTGCGCCCCGTTCGCTTCAGCCTTCTCGCTCATGTGCTGATCCATGATGGGGGAGGTCAGGGATGGTGCGTGGCATACAAGCACAAGTGGTGATTTCCGGCGGAGGGCCCGTGGGCATGCTCCTCGCCTGTGAGCTGGCCGGGCAGGGGGTGCGCACCGTGGTCGTGGAGTCGGGGACCGAGGTCTGCCGGCGGCCCAAGGCGACCACGCTGCACGCCCGTACGGTGCAGTGTCTCGTCCGGCGCGGTCATCTCGCCGGACTCGTGACCGCGGGGGAGGGCGACGGCACGGCATGGACGAGCAGCGCGTTCCACTTCGCGGGAATCCCGGGACTGGCCATCTCGGCTCCGGCCGCGGAGCCGGAGCCGATCCTCAAGTGCTCACAGGAGGAGCTGGAACGTCACTTTGAGCAGCGCGCGCGGGCCGTCGGTGCGCGGATCCTGCGCGGACACCGGGTGATCGGGGTGCGTCAGGGGCCGAGCGGAGTGACCGTCATGGCGCAGGGGCCGCGTGGCCGGGTGAACTGCACGGGTGCGTATCTGGTGGGAGCGGACGGGGCGCGCAGCCTGGTGCGTGAGCAGGCGGGCTTTGCCTCACGGACATACCCGGCGACCATCTCGGCGCTGGCCGGTGACGTCCGCTTCGAGGAGGGCGAGGTACTGGAGGCGGGATGGCATCGCACCCCGCGCGGGTGGATCGTCGTGAAGAACGTGCCGGGCGGGGTGGTCCGGCTGCGGACCCTCAACTGCGAGGGCGCGCACCAGGAACGTCATCTGCCGCTCACATTGGAGGAGTTGCGTCGCGAGGTCTCCTGGATCGCCGGCCGGGACATCGCGATGCGGGATCCCAGGTGGCTGAGCAGGTTCAGCGACTTCTCCCGGGTGGCCGGCTCCTACCGCAAGGGACGGATCTTCCTGGCCGGCGATGCGGCACATGTGCACTTCCCGATCGGTGGCCAGGGCCTGAGCACCGGGCTGTTGGACGCCGTGAACCTCGGCTGGAAGCTCGCGTTCATGGTGCGCGGCATCGCGGGCGTGGGACTGCTGGACACCTACGACCAGGAGCGCCGTCCCGCGGCGCAGCGGGTCGTCGACAACACCCGGGCTCAGCTGGCCCTGATGCGGCCCGGCCCTGAACTCGACCCGCTGCGGGCTCTGTTCGGAGAATTGCTGGCCAGGGGAGGAGAGAGCGGTGTGCTGGCGTCCATGGTCAGTGCCCAGGACACCGTGCTGCCGACGCGCGGCGTGGACTCCCCACCATGGGAAGGAAGGTTTCTGCCCAACGTCGACCTCGTGACCCGGCAGGGGCGCACCGATGTGATCGGCCTGCTGGGTGAGGGGCGGCCGCTGCTGCTGCTCTTCGGCGAGCAGGGCAGCGGCTATGAGCAGCAGGCCCGCGGGTGGGACGGTCTGCTGAGGGTGGTGCGCGCCGAGCCGGTGCCTCAACTCCCCTGCGACGCACTGCTGGTGCGGCCGGATGGTTACATCGCCTGGGCGTCGGGGGGCGACGGACCCGCCGCCGCCCTCAAGGCGTACTTCGGTGAGGGCGTGCGGGCGGAGGCCAGGGGTGTTCTTGCCGGGGCGGTCAGCTGACCGGCGTCGGTCGAAGGGGGTGCGCGGTCTGAAGCTCGGTCTGGACCGCGGCCCCCCTGTTCTCGGTGAGATCCACCGCGGCGAGCACGGAGGGGACCACCACACTGGGCAGCAGATGCCGCAGCAGTGCGCTGACCCTGCGGGGCAGATCCTGGTAGTTGCACAGCGCCTGGGACATGGCCTGGACGCCGGCGAAGGCGCCCACCAGGGCGTCGGCGGTCTCGGCCGGCACGACATGGGGCAGCAACTCGCCCTGGGCCTGGGCCTTCTCCAGCAGCTCCACCCCGACCGTGCTCCAGTGCAGGAAGGGTCCGCTGCGGTCGAGCCCTTGGGCCTGCTGGTCGAGCGACAGGCGGACACCCGCGCGGACCATGGGGTCGGTCTGGAGACGGTAGGCATGCAGGACCACGGTGTCCACGAGCTGCTGCACCTTGCATGCGCGGTCGGGAATGGGCAGCCTGTGGTCCTGTTCGTGCAGTACGCCGTCGGCGAGGTGTTCCTTCGAGGGGAAGTGGAAGTACAGAGCTCCCTTGGTCACTCCGGCAGCGGCGAGGATCTCGCTGATGGTCGCGGCCTGGTAACCGCGTTCCTCAAAGACTTTGGCTGCTGCCAGCAGGATCGTCTGCCGGGTCCGGATCGCCCGGTCCTGCTTCACCACTACGGCCTCCTCCAGTCGATGAGCCCGGAGACCCACAAAAAAACCGTCCAGTTTGTATATTACAGCTGATTGGTCACCGCGCAGCCCCTTGGCTCGTACCGGATTCAAGGAATTGCGCAAAACCATCGCTGCGAGGAGGGGGAGTGTGATGGGGGAAACCGGGTGGGGCACGGATGCCACCGGTGCTCATGCGGGGGAGGGCGTTCGATGATCCTCGTGACCGGGGCCACCGGGACGGTGGGCCGTGCATTGGTTGAGCGACTTCCCGCCGATCTGGGCGTTCGACTCATGGCGAGGGACCCGGCGAAGATCACGGGGGCCGCGTCGACGGCGGAGAAGGTCGCCGGCGATCACGGGGATCCGCGGTCGCTGACCCGGGCTCTGACAGGAGTGCGGACGGCGTTCCTCGTGACCACGCGCATCGGCGCCGACGACGACGCGCGGTTCGTGCGCGCCGCACAAATGGCCGGAGTGCAACGGGTGGTGAAACTCTCCGCGGCCGCCGTCCTCGACGACCGGGCCGACGACCTCATCACCCGGTGGCAGCGGGCCACTGAGGAACTCCTGCGCGCCTCAGGCATGGAGTGGACCGTGCTGCGTCCGCGCGCGTTCATGTCCAACTCCCTTTCCTGGGCCGCCTCCATCAGGTCCGAGCGCACGGTCCGCGCGCTGTACGGGACATCGGGCAACGCCTGTGTGGATCCACGGGACATCGCGGAGGTCGCCGTGCGCGTCCTGACGGAGGAGGGGCATGCCGGACGCGCCTACACCCTGACCGGGCCCGAGGCCGTCACCGCGGCCGGGCAGACGGAGCAGCTCGGCCGGTTGCTCGGTGTTCCGCTGCGCTTCGAGGAGTTGAGTCCCGACGAGGCGCGCGGCGGGCTGGCGAAGCGCTATCCGGCGCCGGTGGTCGAGGCGTTGCTGCAGAGCGCGGAACGCCAGCGGGCAGGTGCGAAGGCCATCGTGGAGGACACGGTCCATGTGGTGACGGGCCGGCCGGCGGGCACCTTCGCGGCATGGGCCGCGGACCACCTGGCGGCCTTCGCGCCGGTCACGGAAGCGGCCGGGGCGTAGTCGGTGGGGTCGGCCCTGGTGGGTCCCACCGCTTGCGAGGACTGCCGGGGCCGGTCGGAGCGGTCCGGTGTGCAACAGGTCTGCCCGAGACGTAGGAGGTCGTCCCGGGCAGACCTGGTCGGGGGGTGCCCTTCACACGGCGGGGGGCGCCATGGTCACGGTGCACCGGAACACGGGCGTCTCGTCCTGGTAGGCGGTCACGAGGACGGTCTCCGCGCCGTCCGGGTCCGCGCCGGGCACTCGGCACGCTTCGACCATGCAGGGGGCGTCCAGTTCGACGTACCGCTCGAACTCACTGGCGATGGCGAGAGGCAGGGAGGCATGTCCCAGGGTCGCTGCCGCGGCCTGCCGGGCGGCTTCGAGGAGCACCATGCCGGGCACGTGGTCGACCATGTGGTCGAAGAGCACGGGGTGACGGGTGTCCACCCGCAACTGCCAGCGGTGCGGCTCACCGATGGGGGAGAGGACCACATCCGTCGGCGACATGCGCCCGACGGTCTGCGGGGGCTCCGGGGCCGTCAGCGCAATGACCCGGGGACCGTCGGGGCCAGGGAAGTGCGCGGCGCGCAGACGCTCGTAGACCCGGGGAGTGATGCAGGTCAGGGAGCCACCTCCGGTCGCCGCGAGGCTGCCGTCGCGGTGGATCTCGACCTCGATGCGGAATCCTGTCACCGCACCCCCGCGCTCCTTCACGTCGAAGCACTTGACGTCGAGTTCGAGCGAGGCGGGTGTCCAGTCGACGCGTACGTGCTCGGGCCGGACGGCCACGCTGAGGTCGCTGACCAGGAAGTGGTGCCCGAGGGGAACCCCGTACTCGGCGTGTGCCAGAAGGATGCCGGCCTGGCGGATCGTTTCGGCGGCGATCAGCGGGTCGTGGCAGTCGTCCACGGTGGCGAAGAAGCTGTGTCCACGAGGCCATTGGGCGACGACGGTGAAGTGATGGTCGTCCACGCGGGCCCAGTCGGTCAGCATCACCTCGGCGACGCTCGCACGGTGGACGAGCTCCTTGGGGACCGTGCTCGTCAGAGACCGAGAGGGGAGGGCGCCGGTCCGGGCAAGGTGCGTGTCGCTCTCTGTGCCTGCCACGCCGGGTATCGCGCGGTGCATGCGGAACGTGCTTACAGACATAGTTCCCCCTGGCCGCTTTGGCTTGAATGTGAGTGGTGGATCCCTCAGGAGAGCGAAGATACATACCATCCGGTTTAATTTCCAGAAGGAATGCCACCCTCCAGCCACCGATAAATGGAACCATGCATTCCTAAATGTGTAGATGATCACCCTGTGACCTCGGGTTCGACTCGCGCCCCGCAGGTCGACCACAGCCGCCTATGCATGTGGCACCTGCTGCCGTCCGGTGCGCGTGGGATGTGGCTCGCTCCCCTACCTCAAGTGAGGTCAAAGCCGTCCTTGAGTGGCTTCCCGGACCGTGTCTCCAAGCCCGACTAAAGGGGGATCGGTCGTATGGGGACGGGAGAAGCCCTGATCAGGGTGGAGCGGGGGCGGCCCGACGAGGCGGAACTGGCTGCCGTGGTCGCGGTGCTGCTCGCCCGGCAGGCGGGTGTGGAAGAGATGCCCGAGGAGCCGTCGGCGGCTGAAATCCGCTGGTGGCGAGAGCGGGACGGCTATGCGGCGCCCGAGAGCTGGCGCTGATGGCGAGACGTGTCTCCATACTTCCTTCACTCCTCAATCAAATACCGCACGTGCGGTTTGTTATGATGGCTTCACGGACCCGGGGCGGGACCTCCTCGGCCTTGTCCCAGGAAGGCACCTGACATGGCTATGACGAGCCGGGCCTCGACGGACCCGGGGCCCGCCGATATTCGCGGGCGCGTGGCGGAGTTGGACAGCATCCGCGAAAAGGCGCTGGCCGGCCCCGGTCGGCAGGCGACCGAGGCGCAGCACGCCAAGGGCAAGCTGACCGCACGGGAGCGCATCGAACTGCTGCTGGACCCGGGTTCGTTCCAGGAGGTCGAGCAGCTGCGTCGGCATCGGGCAAGCGGTTTCGGCCTGGAAGTGAAGAAGCCCTACACGGACGGTGTCATCACCGGCTGGGGGGCGGTCGAGGGACGTACCGTCTTCGTGTACGCGCACGACTTCCGGATCTTCGGCGGTGCGCTGGGCGAGGCCCACGCCACGAAGATCCACAAGATCATGGACATGGCCATCGCTACCGGGGCTCCGCTGGTGTCGCTGAACGACGGCGCCGGAGCCCGTATCCAGGAAGGTGTCTCGGCGCTCGCCGGGTACGGCGGCATCTTCCAGCGCAACACGAAGGCATCCGGTGTCATCCCGCAGATCAGCGTGATGCTGGGACCGTGCGCGGGCGGTGCGGCCTACAGTCCCGCCCTGACCGACTTCGTCTTCATGGTCCGTGAGACCTCGCAGATGTTCATCACCGGCCCGGATGTGGTCAAGGCCGTGACGGGCGAGGAGATTTCGCAGAACGGCCTCGGCGGCGCGGACGTGCACGCCGAGACCTCGGGTGTGTGTCACTTCGCGTACGACGACGAGGAGACCTGCATCGCCGAGGTGCGCTACCTCCTGTCGTTGCTGCCGCAGAACAACCGGGAAGCCCCGCCGAGGGTGCGCGGCGCCGACTACATCGACCGGCGCTCGGACGCGCTCCTGGACCTGGTGCCCGCCGACGGCAACCGGCCCTACGACATGGCCAAGGTCATCGAGGAGGTCGTCGACGACGGCGAATACCTCGAGGTCCACGAGGGCTGGGCGCGGAACATCATCTGCGCACTGGCCCGCCTCGACGGACAGACCGTAGGATTTGTCGCCAACCAGCCTCAGACCCTGGCCGGTGTACTGGACATCGAAGCCAGCGAGAAGGCCGCGCGCTTTGTGCAGATGTGCGACGCGTTCAACATCCCGATCATGACCTTCCTGGACGTCCCCGGGTTCCTCCCGGGTGTCGACCAGGAGCACGGCGGGATCATCCGGCACGGCGCGAAGCTGCTGTACGCCTACTGCAACGCGACCGTACCGAGGGTCTCGCTGGTCCTGCGCAAGGCCTACGGAGGCGCGTACATCGTCATGGACTCCCAGTCCATCGGCGCCGACCTGACCTACGCGTGGCCGACGAACGAGATCGCCGTGATGGGCGCCGAGGGCGCCGCCAACGTCATCTTCCGTCGGCAGATCGCCGAGGCCGAGGACCCCGAGGCCATGCGGCAGAAGATGGTCAAGGAGTACAAGGCCGAGCTCATGCACCCGTACTACGCGGCGGAGCGCGGCCTGGTGGACGACGTGATCGATCCGGCCCGGACCCGCGAGGTCCTCATCCGCTCCCTGGCCATGCTCCGAAGGAAACACGCAGACCTGCCGTCGCGCAAACACGGCAACCCCCCGCAGTAGCAGTACGTTCCGAGGGACTTGGGATGTCGGTGCGGTGCCGGCCTTCGACGTCCCTGTTCTCAGGAGACAGCACATGGTCAAACAGGAGCGAGCGGCCCGCACCCGGCAGGCACTGATCCGGGCCGCGGCCGAGGTGTTCGCCGAGGAGGGCTTCGTCACCGCGTCGTTGAGCACCATCAGCAAGCGCGCCGGTGTCAGCAACGGCGCGCTGCACTTCCACTTCGCCAACAAGGGCATGCTCGCCGACGCGGTGGAGGCGGAGGCCGCCAAGGCCGTCCGCCTGATCACCGAGGCGGCGCGGGCCTGGCAGGGGGAATCGCTCCAGGCGGTGGTGGACGCCACCCACGAGCTGACGCGCAGTCTCACCCACGACACCGTGGTCCGCGGCGGCTTCGAACTCGCGGGCGACACCACCCGCCGGGGGGAGTCCTCCCTTCGCACGCAGTGGCGGCACTGGGTCGAGGACAGTCTCCGCCGGGCCGATCGCAACGGCGCTCTGGCGGAGGGCGTGTCCTGGTCGGACAGCGCCCGCGTCATCGTCGCCGCGACCGTCGGCTTCGAGGTCCTCGGCGGCGATGACACCTCCTGGCTGTCACGGCAGAACGTCACCCGCTTCTGGGAGGTGATCCTGCCGCGGCTCGCCGGCCGGCAGGACCTGGACCGGCTGGTGAGCTCCGGCTCGCGGCCGACTGCCGTCGTCCCCTCGGCGGAGCACACCTCGGGCTGACCTCGAGCCTTAGCAGACCGCAAGGTCTGTTTTATGATCGATTCCCGCCTCCACCTCGCGGTTGTTCCCTAGAGGCCGACTTGAGGCCTCCTAGGTTCACGCTAGAGATCTCGAATAGATGCAGGTCAGAGGCCTATAACCCCTACGTCTCCGCTAAGAAAATACAGGATATGCGGTTTGGTATTGACAGACCGCTCGTGCTGTTTTTACTCTTGCCATGGCGCCGGACTGACATCTGTTGACGGCCGCGAACCGACCGGAGCACTCGGGCACAAGACAGGGGAGATCGCGTGGACATCGAGGTACTCGGCGCATTGGCCGTACAGGAGAACGGAATCTCCATCACCCCGACGGCTCCCAAGCCGCGGCAGGTGCTGGCACTGCTGGCGCTGCACGCCGACCGGGTGGTGCCCGTCTCCGCACTGATCGAGGAGCTGTGGGGCACCACGCCGCCGCGCAGCGCCCGCACCACCTTGCAGACATACGTCCTCCAGCTGCGTGAACTCATCGCCGTGGCCGTGGAGAAGGACGAGCAGGACGGTATGGAGGGGGAGAGCAGGCGGCGTACCGCCAAGGACGTGCTGGTGACGATGCCCAGTGGCTACATGCTGGTCAGCGGTGACGGCGAGAGCGACGTGCGTACCTTCGAGCGCCTTGCGGGCGTGGGATACCGGGCCATGGACGCCGGTGACTTCCCCGGTGCCGCGCGGCAGTTGCGGGAAGCGCTGATGCTGTGGTCGGGGACCGCCTTCGCGGACGTCCAGGCCGGGGCGCAGCTGGACATGGAGATCAAGCGTCTCGAGGAGAGCCGGCTGTGTGCGCTGGACCAGCGCATCGAGGCCGATCTGCGACTGGGGCGCCACCGTGAGCTGCTGGCCGAGCTCACCGTTCTGGTGAATCGTTACCGCACTCATGAGAGCCTGCATGGCCAGTTCATGCTCGCGCTGTACCGCTCCGGGCGGCGCGGAGAGGCCCTGGAGGTCTACCAGCGGCTGCGTGCCACGCTCGTCCGGGACCTCGGTCTGGAGCCGTCGGCAGGGCTGCGGCGTCTGCAGCGGTCCATTCTCACAGCCAACCCCGAGACCACGGTGCCGGCGCCCAAGACCGGCAAGGAGCGTCTCGTTCCCACGAGTTGAGTGCCATCCTTCTTCCCAGGGTCTTCGCGCGGCCGGTCCGTCCGGTTCGCCGACGCCTTGGGAAGCGGCATGTGTGGGCCCGAACGCGGGGCCGGGCCTGCCGCCTTGTCCGGCCGATGCCGCGACGCATGTTCTCCTGACGCCCGTGATGCCCACCGGGCCTGCCACGCCTCTCGTCCGCGCGCGGACGTCATCGTGCCGCCCAGACGCGGCTTCCCCGCCCGAACGCCTGCGGCCCGATGCCGGGGGAGGGACGGCATCGGGCCGATACGGCCCCTTCGTCGAAACGGTGCCGTGCGTTCCGTAATTCGGGTTCTCGGCAACGGAATTCAATGGAAAAGGTAACCCGGCGGACCGTTCTGTGATAATGCGGGCGCGCTTACTTCCAGTCGTCGTTTACATGCCCTTGAGTGGATCAATTTCCGGACTCTGGCCTTCAGTTGAAACACCCTCAAGCTCCGGTTGAGGAAAGTCGGGTGTGGCGCGAATCCGGCTAGTGTGCTGACGGTGACGGAATTCAGCCACGAGAGGAACTCGACGAGGTACGGAGGAAAGCAGTGAAGATTCAAGTTCTGGGTCCGTTGAGTGCCGAGGTCAACGGGGGGTCGATTGTCCCGACGGCCGGTAAGCCGCGGCAGATTCTTTCCCTGCTCGCTCTCTACCCCGGACGGGTGATGCCTGTCCCCATGCTCATGGAAGAAATCTGGGGAACCGAACCACCGCAGAGCGCGCTCACCACGCTGCAGACCTACATCCTGCAGCTGCGCCGGCGCCTGGGCACCGCGATGGGACCCGACGTCCCCGGCGCGGCCAAGGAGGTGCTGGCCACCCGGCACGGGGGGTATCTGCTGCAGATATCGCCCGAGAGCGTCGACGTCCATGAGTACGAACGCATGGTCACCGAAGGGCGGGCGGCGTTCGAGTCCGGGGACGACGAGACTTCGGCCAATTGTTTCCGCAAGGCGCTGGAACTGTGGCGCGGTCCCGCACTGGTCGACGTACGGGTCGGGCCGATCCTCGGCATCGAGGTCATGCGCCTGGAGGAGAGCCGGCTCGGCACCGTCGAGCGGCGCATCGACGCCGATCTGCGGCTCGGCAGGCACTCCGAACTCATCGCGGAGCTCGCCGAACTGACGGCGCGCTACCCGCAGCACGAGGGTCTGCACTCGCAGGCCATGGTGGCGCTGTACCGGTCGGGGCGGCAGGCATCGGCCCTGTCCGTCTACCGCAAGCTGCGCATCCGGCTCATCGAGGAGCTGGGCGTCGAGCCTTCACCGCAGGTGCAGAGGCTGCACCAGGCGATGCTGGCCGTCGACCCGCAACTGGACGTGTCCGCCGGTATCCGGCGCAGCTCGACCTTCGATCTCTACGCCGCCTGAGGCCGGCCGGAGCGGGGGCTCGAGTCGTACTCAGAGGTCGTTTTCCACCACCGTCCCGTCCCGGAACCGCGCCTGACCCCGCGGTACCGGGTGGTGCCGGGTGGTGCCGGACGAGAGGCTCCGCCGAAGGGACGGCGGGCCGTCGGACTGGTCGTGACCGGGTGGAACGCGGCCTCGAGGCGCGGTGTGAGGAGTGCAGCGGGACGGCCGGATCCGCCGGGGGAACAGCGTCGGCCCGGCGCCCGCTCGACCGTCCACGGCAGCGTCGTGGGACGGAACGCTCCGAGAACTCACCGCACGGGAAGTCTTCTCCATGATCACACCCTTCGGCCGTGCGGCCCAGCCGAGGGAAGCCGTCCTCCGCCCGCCCTCAAGCGGTCTTTGAGGTCGTCCGGCGATTCTCGAACCCCGCCCCCGTGTGTCCAGGGGCGGCGGGAGAGGAGGATGCCATGTCGGACGGACCGTCGGTGCGACTGCACTGTTTCGCGCACTCCGAGGGGGGCCTCTCGGTCTTCGATCACTGGGCCGCCAGCACCGGCCCCGGGGTCGAGGTGCTCCCGGTCCACCTGCCGGGCGGCGAACGGCGGCGCTCCGAACCGCGGGTGACCACCCATGAGGCGCTGCTCGCCGATGTGCTGCCCCTGTTCGCCGACCCGCACCCCGAGCCGTACGTCCTCTACGGGCACGGTCTCGGTGCCATGGTCGCCTTCACCGTGACGCGCGCCCTGCACGAGGCCGGTCTGCCCGGCCCCGCACTTCTCGCCGTCGGCGCCTGCCCGCCACCCGACACCCCCTCCGAACTGCCGGACGCCCGTGGGGCGACGGACGCCGAACTGCTGCATGTCCTGGGCGGCAAGGGCGCCGTGCCGGCGCAGAGCGACGAAGGGATCTGGCTGCGGGCCATGCTGCCGGTGCTCCGCGCCGACCTGGAGCTCGCCCAGGCCCTGGAGGAGGCGGCCCGCAAGCCCTCGTCCGCGGGGCCGCTCACCACCCCCGTACTCGTGGTCGCGTCGCGGGAGAACCCGCTGGCGCCGCCCACGATCGCCGACGGCTGGCGGCAGTGGACCCAAGGGCCCACCTGGCTGCGTACCGTCCCCGGCCATCACTTCTTCGGACGGGGCCGTGAACTGCCCAGGCTCCTGGGCCGGGCCGGCCGCGTCGCCGGCCGCCTCGCCCGGGAGAGCGTGCCCGTCGGATGAATCCGTACCGCCGCTCACCCGGTGCGGGCACGCAAGTGCCCGCACGCCCCTGAATCCTTGTGCGACGCGGTAGTCGACGGCTGACGGGACCAGCGTTATTCGATCTGCTTTCCGCTCGTTCTTCAGCGGTTTTCATCCGGCCGTCTGAATTCTGTTCGCGTAGCCGTCGGCGCAATGTAGGAGAGGTGTTCAGATGTCTGTTGAGCTTGCGGAGAAGACGACGCACAAGGTCCATGTGTCCGCACCCGCCGGTGTGGTCTACGCCCTCTTCGCCGACGCGGTGAACTGGCCGCTCTATTTCTCCCCCAGCGTTCATGTAGAACGCCTGGAGTTCGACGGCGAACGGGAGCGGCTGCGCACATGGTGTTTCATGGACGGCCAGCTGAAGTCCTGGACCTCATGGCGGCATCTGGACCCGGTGAACCGCCGGGTGGAGTTCCGCCAGGAGCTGCCCGCCTCTCCGCTGAGCGCGCTGGGCGGCATCGTGAACGTGCGCCCCGAAGGACCGCACAGCAGTGAACTGGAGCTGCTGTACGACTTCAGCGTCGTCGACGACCTGCCCGCCGACCTGGCCTGGGCCGAGCGGGCCGCCGACGGGCACAGCCGCAGCCAGCTCGCCGGCCTGAAGGCGGTCGCCGAGCGCTGGGAGCGCCTGGACGAACTGATCCTCACCTTCGAGGAGTCGGTACACGTCAACGGCCCGGCCGAACTGGTCTACGACTTCCTGTACCGGGCCGGGGACTGGCCGGACATGGTGCCGCACGTCACCCGGGTCGACCTCACCGAGGACGAGCCCGGAGTGCAGCGCATGAGCATGGAGACGCTGACCGAGTACGGCACCCACACCACCGACTCGGTGCGGATCTGCTTCCCGCACGCCGAGCGCATCATCCACAAGCAGACCACGCCCCCCGCCCTGCTCCAGGCGCACACCGGCGAATGGTCCGTCGTCCCCGAGGAGCGGGGCGTCACCGTCATCGCACAGCACACCGTCGTCCTGCGCGAGGAGAACATCGCCGCCGAACTGGGCGAGCATGCCAACCTGGAACACGCCCGCCGGCATGTGCGCGAGGCGATCGGCCGCAACAGCCGGGTACTGCTCGCCCACGCCAAGCAGCACGCGGAGACCGCCGTCCGCATGCTGTGACGGCGGCACCGGACGGGGCGGACGGGGGCAGGCGGACCTGCCGCTCATGGATGGGCCCTGGCGGGCTTGGGCACCGCTGCACACCCGCTTGGGAAATCGGACGGGGACCTGGTGCTGCCGTTAGCGTGCAGAGTCGGAGTGTGGTGGATATCTGCTGACCAGGAGGCGTCATGGAAGTGAGGCAGCGCGGCAACGTCTCCGTGTGCCCCGCCTCCCGTCGCCTGCGTTGCAGCCACCCTTTTGGCCTTGGCCCCACCGGGCCCACGCGCGGGCCGTCCGCCCTGTCGACCACCCGTCCTCAGGCGCTCCCCTGTCTTCGCCACGGCCCTGTACGGCGCAACCGGGCGCGTACCGTCCACCACGCCTTCAGGGCCGGACTGGGCACCTCGCCCAACGGTCCAGCGGCACGATCCCCGCAGGGGCCGGGCGTCGCAGCTCAACCAGCGCCTACAGAGGAGAGGAGGGAGGGGACCGCGCCGGTCGCAGCGGACCGCACGTCCCCGGACACGTATGACTGTTTCCCGTTCCTCCGACGCGGCGATCTCCGTGGTCGTCGACCCCGGGCCCCCTCCGCACACGGCCCCGTGGGATCTCGAGCTGCGCGGTCCGCTGGACCCCGCCGTGCTGGAAGACGTCCTGGGCGAGCTCGCCTCCGGTGACCCGGGCCGGCCAGGGTGGCAGCACCGGCTGCTGCGGCACGGCCCCGACCATCACACGCTCCGCTTCATCCAGCGGGACGGCGCGATCGCGGCGTCCGTGGTGGGACGTATCGCCGACCTCCTCACCGAGCCGCTCGCGGTCGACCGACCGCTGGTCCCCGCCCAGTGCGCGGTCCTCACCCGTCCCGCACGCCACCGCTATGAGGCGGTGTTCATCGAGCCCGCCGCCTCGCTGGACGCGGGCACGGTGCGAAAGGCGCTGCGCAGCGTCCTGGCCGCCCACCCCCAACTGCGCTCCCGCCTCGACACGATGGGCGGCCGGCTCACCGGGCAGGCGGCGACCGCGGACGGCCAGGACCCGTTGACGGAGGGGGAGTTCACCGACGAGGCCGGCTTCGCCGCGGACGTCGCCTCGATCGGCCGCACCCTCGACGCGGACACCGGCGTCCAGCTGCGGGCCCTGCTCGCCCGGGACCGCCGTACGGCAGGACCGCGCGCCGACCGGCTCGCCGTGATCGTCCATCAGCTCGCCGTGGACGCCGCGTCCTGGCGGATCCTGCTGGACGACCTGACCGCCGCCCTCGGGGCGGCCACGGCCCAGGTCCCCGTACGACCGCGGCGCGTGCCCGACCCGCTGACCGACTGGGCCGGCGAACTGCGGGAACTGGCCGACGACCCCGACGAGGTCCGCCACTGGGCCCTTGTCGCCGACCGTCGGGCCCGCACGCTCGGCGCCCGCAGCTCCGCCGCGGTGCCCCGGTCCGGCGACACCACCGACACCGCCCCGGCGACGGGGTGGAACAGCGGGCCGCGACAGGAACGGCACATCGACATCGCCGTGGACGAGGACCTGACCGAGCGGATCACCAAGGGCCTGGCCCGACGGCTCGCGCTGACCGCGGGACAGGTGCTGACCGGCGCCTTCGCCCTGGCCCTGGCCCGCTGGCAGCGCGTCGACGAGGTCGGCTTCGACGTGCGCAGCGACCCCAGGGCGGGCCATCCGGGCCTCCGGCGCCACGTGGGCCGGCTCACCGATGTGCACCCGGTCCATCTCACCCTCGACCCCGGCCTCGACCCACTCGGTCAACTGGCCGCTGTGGCCGGCCCGTTGGCGGCCGGCGCCGGGCAGGCCGCGGGCGGCGCCGGATTCGGGGCCTGCCGGGAGTGGAGCCCCGACCCGCTGCTGCGCGACGCGCTGCGCGAACTGACGCCCGCCCCGGCCTGTCTGACCCTGCACGGCCCGGACGAACTGCTGCCCGGCTCCGCCCGACCCGTGCCCGGCAGCGCGCCCAGCCGGCCCACACACCGTCTCGAGGTCCGCGTCCAGACCGTCGGCGGCAGGCTGCGCCTCGGCCTGGACTGGGTGCCCGACCCGGCCGAAGGCATCACCGACACCTCCGTGGCCGCCCTCGCCGACCTGCTGCGCGAGGTGCTCGGAGAGCTGGGCGACGCGGCCACCGCCCCCATCCCGTCCGTCTTCCGGGCCACCCCCCAGCAGTCCGCGCTGTACAAGGGCAGCGACGCACAGCCCGGCACCGGCCGCCACGTCGAGCAGCTCGTATGGGTCTGGCACGGCCCGCTCGACGTCGAACGCTTCACCTCCGCATGGCAGTCGGTCTTCGACTGCGAGACCGTGCTGCGCACCGCCTTCACCGGCGGCCCCGAACCGCAGCTCATGGTGCACAGCCGGGTCACTCCCGAGATCACCGTCCGGGTCCGGCGCGGCGACGACACCGAACTGTCCGCCCTGCTGGAGCGCGACCGGCTGCGCGGCTTCGACCTGCGCTGCCCCGGACCGCTGCGCCTGACCCTGCTGGGGTCGGAGGGCAGCCCGCTGGAGGGCGCCGGCTCACCCACCCGGATCGTGCTCACCTATCACCGGGCCCTGCTCGACACCTGGAGCGCGCACATCATGCTGCGCGAGTTCCACCGGGCCTATCTCGCCGGCGGCTCCCTGCCCGGCGGCGAGCGCCGGCCCGACCTGCGCGACTACACCGCCTGGATCGCCGCCCAGGACCTGGAGCCGGTACGGGGGTTCTGGGGGCGTTCCGTACCGCCCGCCGACGCGGCATCCCGGCCGGCCCGGCCCGGCGGGGCCACCGGCCTGACCGGGGTGGGCCGCTCCCGGCTGCGCCTCGACTCTGCAGAAACCATCCGTCTCGCGCGCTGGGCCGGCATGTGGGGCATCTCCGAGAGCAGCGTGCTCCAGGCCGTCTGGGCGATGCTCATCCACCGTGCCTCCGGCGCCGCCGGACCGGCCCCCGTCTGCTTCGCGGTCACCGCCCCGGGCCGTGGCATCCCTCTCGACGGCGTCGCCCGGATGCTGGGACCGCTGCGCAACGCGCTGCCGATGTCCGTCGAGGTGGACCCGGCGGGGACCCTGCCCAACCTGATGCGGCAACTGCGCGACCACACCCTGGACATGGCCGCCTACGAATGGGTGCCGGCCGACTGGATCCGGACCCCGGGCCGGCCCGGCGCGGACACCGACCCCGCCGCCACCGTCATCGTCTTCGAGGATCCGCCGCACCCGGTGGAAGGGCTGGAGGGCGAACTCGCCGCACAGGGCATCCGGGCCGAGTTCCAGGGCACCGTACCCGCCCGCTCGGTGCTGCCCATCGGACTGCTCGCCCACCACGACAGCGCGGGCGGACTGGTCCTGACGGGGGTCCACGACCGTGATGTCCTCGACGACGAGGCGGCAGCCGAACTGCTGATGCAAAGCGCCCTGCTGCTGCGCGAACTCCCCTTGTGGGCGGGCGAGTCCACCACCGTCGCGGCCGCCGTGAAGCTGCTGGAGGGCCGGGCCGTACCGCAGATGGCCGAGGTTTCGGGGGAGGACGGCGACCAGCCGCTGCTCACCCTGCGCACGGCGGGACAGGAGCAGGCGGGCACCATCTGTCTGGTCCCGCCGCCGGGCGCGCCCGCGGCCTGCTACGACCTGCTCGCCCACACCTATCCGGGCCCCCAGGAACTGCTGGTGCTCACCGGCGACGCAGACCGCGCCCGGCCCGCCCTGGCCGCGCGCGGCACCGGCCGGCTGCTGCTCGGCGGGTTCTCCGGTGCCGGCGCACTCGCCTGCGACCTCGCCCGGCGGATCGGCTCGGACGGCGGCCACCCGCCCCGCGTGGTGCTCGCCGGCGCGAGCGCGGACGAGGAGGAACGGGCCCGTGACCTCGCCCGGGCCCTCGAGGACGCCACCGCACCGGACGCCTGAAGCCGTGGCCCCGCAACGGATCCGGGGCCACGGCACCGACGTACCACGGGCGAGACGGCCGAACCGCCGTCCCGGCGGCCCACTCCGCTGGGGTTCCGCCGCTCTTCGAGTGCTCCTCGTTCGAGGTCGTCCATCTTGGGCTGTGTCACGGGTGACCTCGCCCAGTCTCTGACGCCCTTCGTGCTGTGGGCCGCAACCATCAGGAGAGCCATGTCCCGTCGTCTGTTCACCTCGGAATCCGTGACCGAGGGTCACCCCGACAAGATCGCCGATCGGATCAGCGACACCATCCTCGATGCGCTGCTGAGCCAGGACCCCACCTCGCGCGTCGCGGTGGAGACCCTGATCACCACCGGTCAGGTGCACATCGCCGGTGAGGTCACCACCTCGGCCTACGCCCCGATCGCCCAACTCGTGCGCGACGCCATCCTCGACATCGGCTACGACTCCTCGGCCAAGGGCTTCGACGGCGCCTCCTGCGGTGTCTCGGTGTCCATCGGCGCGCAGTCCCCCGACATCGCGCAGGGTGTCGACACCGCGTACGAGAAGCGCGTCGAGGGCGACGAGGACGAGCTCGACAAGCAGGGCGCCGGCGACCAGGGCCTCATGTTCGGCTACGCCACGGACGAGACGCCCAACCTGATGCCGCTGCCCATCGAGCTGGCCCACCGGCTCTCCCGCCGGCTGACCCAGGTCCGCAAGGACGGCACCGTCCCCTACCTGCGCCCCGACGGCAAGACCCAGGTCACCATCGAGTACGACGGCGACAAGGCCGTCCGTCTCGACACCGTCGTGGTCTCCTCGCAGCACGCCTCCGACATCGACCTGGAGTCGCTGCTGACCCCCGACATCCGCGTCGAGGTCGTCGAGCACGTCCTGGCGCAGCTCGCCGACGAGGGCATCAAGCTGGAGACCGAGGGCTACCGCCTCCTGGTCAACCCGACCGGCCGCTTCGAGATCGGCGGTCCGATGGGTGACGCGGGCCTGACCGGCCGCAAGATCATCATCGACACGTACGGCGGTATGGCCCGCCACGGCGGCGGTGCCTTCTCCGGCAAGGACCCGTCCAAGGTGGACCGTTCGGCCGCGTACGCGATGCGCTGGGTCGCCAAGAACGTCGTCGCCGCGGGCCTCGCCTCCCGCTGCGAGGTGCAGGTCGCGTACGCGATCGGCAAGGCCGAGCCCGTCGGCCTGTTCGTCGAGACCTTCGGCACCCACACCCTCCCGGTGGAGAAGATCCAGCAGGCCATCGGCGAGGTCTTCGACCTGCGTCCGGCCGCGATCATCCGCGACCTGGAACTGCTGCGCCCGATCTACGCCCAGACCGCCGCCTACGGCCACTTCGGCCGTGAGCTGCCCGACTTCACGTGGGAGCGCACCGACCGCGCCGAGCAGCTCAAGGCAGCCGCGGGCATCTGAGCCCGACACCTGACGGCCGGGCCCGACGGTCGCGGCCGACGCCGTGCCATACCGGCGATCAGCGACCGAAGCGACCGAAGGAGTTCCCGTGCGCATCGCGGTGACAGGATCCATAGCCACCGACCATCTGATGGTCTTCCCCGGACGGTTCACGGACCAGCTGCTTCCCGAGCAGCTGGCCCACATCTCGCTCTCCTTCCTCGTCGACCGTCTCGAGGTGCGCCGGGGCGGCGTCGCCGCCAACATCGCCTTCGGGCTCGGCGGCTTCGACCTGTCGCCCCTCCTGGTCGGGGCGGTCGGCACGGACTTCGCCGAGTACGCGGTGTGGCTGAAGGAGCACGGTGTCGACACCGGGGGAGTGCACATCTCCGCCGAACGGCAGACCGCCCGCTTCATGTGCATCACCGACGAGGACGCCAACCAGATCGCCGCGTTCTACGCGGGCGCCATGACCGAGGCCCACGACATCGACCTGCGTGCCCTCGTCACCGGCCCCGACCGCCCCGGACTCGTCCTGGTCTCGCCCAACGACCCGGCGGCGATGCTCCGCCACACCGCCGACTGCCGCACCCTCGGCCTGCCCTTCGCGGCCGACCCCTCGCAGCAACTGGCCCGCCTGGACGGCGACCAGGTCCGCGACCTGGTGGACGGCGCCGCCTGGCTGTTCACCAACGAGTACGAGGCCGCGCTGCTGAAGGAGCGCACCGGCTGGAGCCGCGCCGAGATCCTCGCGGTCGTCGGCACCTGGGTCACCACCCTGGGCGAGAAGGGGGTACGCATCGAAAGCGCCGGACAGCCCCCGCTCGACGTCCCCGCCATCCCCGACACCGACACGGCCGACCCGACCGGCGTCGGCGACGCCTTCCGCGCCGGTTTCCTCGCCGCCGTCAGCCACGGCGTACCGCTCGAACCCGCGGCCCGACTGGGCTGCGCGCTGGCCTCCGTGGTCCTCGGCGCGGTGGGCTCGCAGTCCTACGAGGTCGACCTGGCACAGCTGTCCGGCATCGTCGAGCGAGCCTACGGCCCCGGTACGGCCGCCCCGCTCGCGCCAGTCCTCGGAGAACACTCATGACCGCTGACCACCGCACCCGCATCGCCGCGCTCCGCGAGGCCTTCGCCACCCGTGTGGTGGTCGCCGACGGGGCGATGGGCACCATGCTCCAGGCCCAGGACCCCACGATGGAGGACTTCCAGCAGCTCGAGGGCTGCAACGAGATCCTCAATGTGACCCGGCCCGACATCGTGCGCTCGGTGCACGCCGAGTACTTCGACGCGGGCGTCGACTGCGTCGAGACCAACACCTTCGGCGCCAACCACGCGGCCCTCGCCGAGTACGACATCCCCGAACGCGTCCACGAACTCTCCGAAGCCGGCGCCCGCGTGGCCCGTGAGGTGGCCGACGAGTACACCGCCCGCGACGGCCGCCAGCGCTGGGTCCTCGGCTCGATCGGCCCCGGCACCAAGCTGCCCACGCTCGGCCACGCCCCGTACACCACCCTGCGCGACGCCTTCCAGCAGAACGCCGAGGGCCTGGTCGCGGGCGGCGCCGACGCCCTGCTCGTCGAGACCACCCAGGACCTCCTCCAGACCAAGGCCGCCGTCCTCGGCGCCCGCCGGGGCCTTGAGGCACTCGGCCTGGACCTGCCGCTCATCGTGTCGGTGACGGTGGAGACGACCGGCACGATGCTCCTGGGTTCGGAGATCGGCGCCGCGCTGACCGCGCTGGAGCCGCTCGGCATCGACATGATCGGCCTGAACTGCGCGACCGGGCCCGCCGAGATGAGCGAGCACCTGCGCTATCTGGCCCGCCACTCGCGCATTCAGCTGTCCTGTATGCCGAACGCCGGTCTGCCGGTGCTGGGCAAGGACGGCGCCCACTACCCGTTGGGCGCCCCGGAGTTGGCCGACGCGCAGGAGAACTTCGTCCGCGAGTACGGCCTCTCGCTCGTGGGCGGCTGCTGCGGTACGACGCCGGAGCACCTGCGCCAGGTCGTCGAGCGGGTGCGCGGACTGGCCCCGGCGGCACGGGATCCGCGTCCGGAACCCGGTGCGGCTTCGCTCTATCAGACGGTGCCGTTCCGGCAGGACACGTCGTACATGGCGATCGGTGAGCGGACGAACGCGAACGGGTCGAAGAAGTTCCGTGAGGCCATGCTGGAGGGCCGCTGGGACGACTGTGTGGAGATGGCGCGTGACCAGATCCGCGAGGGCGCGCACATGCTGGACCTGTGCGTGGACTACGTCGGGCGTGACGGTGTCGCCGACATGGAGGAGCTGGCCGGCCGGTTCGCCACCGCCTCGACGCTGCCGATCGTGCTGGACTCCACCGAGGTGCCGGTCATCCGGGCCGGGCTGGAGAAGCTCGGCGGGCGTGCGGTTATCAACTCCGTCAACTACGAGGACGGCGACGGCCCCGAGTCCCGCTTCGCGAAAGTCACCCGGCTCGCCCAGGAGCATGGTGCCGCGCTGATCGCGCTGACCATCGACGAGGAGGGCCAGGCCCGGACCGTCGAGCACAAGGTCGCCATCGCCGAGCGGCTCATCGACGATCTGACCGGGAACTGGGGGATCCACGAGTCGGACATCCTCATCGACACCCTGACCTTCACCATCTGCACGGGGCAGGAGGAGTCGCGTAAGGACGGCATCGCCACCATCGAGGCGATCCGCGAGCTCAAGCGCCGCCACCCGGACGTGCAGACCACGCTGGGCCTGTCGAACATCTCCTTCGGGCTGAACCCGGCCGCCCGGATTCTGCTCAACTCCGTCTTCCTGGACGAGTGCACGAAGGCGGGTCTGGACTCGGCGATCGTGCACGCCTCGAAGATCCTGCCGATCGCCCGGTTCAGTGAGGAAGAGGTGCAGACGGCCCTCGATCTGATCTACGACCGGCGTGCCGAGGGCTACGACCCGCTGCAGAAGCTGATGGCGCTGTTCGAGGGCGCCACCGCGAAGTCGCTGAAGGCGGGCAAGGCCGAGGAACTGGCCGCCCTGCCGCTGGAGGAGCGCCTCAAGCGCCGCATCATCGACGGCGAGAAGAACGGGCTCGACCAGGATCTGGACGCGGCTCTCCAGGAACGCCCCGCTCTGGACATCGTCAACGACACCCTCCTGGAGGGCATGAAGGTCGTCGGCGAGCTGTTCGGCTCCGGCCAGATGCAGCTGCCGTTCGTCCTTCAGTCCGCCGAGGTCATGAAGACCGCCGTCGCCTATCTCGAACCGCACATGGAGAAGACGGACGACGACGGCAAGGGCACGATCGTGCTGGCCACCGTCCGCGGCGACGTGCACGACATCGGCAAGAACCTCGTCGACATCATCCTGTCCAACAACGGCTACAACGTCGTCAACATCGGTATCAAGCAGCCGGTCTCCGCGATCCTCGAGGCGGCCGTGGAGCACAAGGCCGACGTGATCGGCATGTCCGGGCTCCTGGTCAAGTCCACGGTGATCATGAAGGAGAACCTGGAGGAGCTCAACCAGCGCGGCCTGGCCGCCGACTACCCGGTCATCCTCGGCGGAGCCGCCCTCACCCGTGCCTATGTCGAACAGGACCTGCACGAGATCTACGAGGGCGAGGTCCGCTACGCCCGCGACGCCTTCGAAGGCCTGCGCCTCATGGACGCGCTCATCGCCGTCAAGCGGGGCGTCCCCGGCGCCAAGCTCCCCGAGCTGAAGCAACGGCGGGTCAAGAGCACCGCGACCGCGACCGCCGTCGTGGCGGAGAGCCCCGAACGGGGACGCTCCGATGTCGCCGTCGACAACCCCGTGCCCACGCCCCCCTTCTGGGGGACCCGCGTCGTCAAGGGCATCCAGCTCAAGGAGTACGCGTCCTGGCTCGACGAGGGCGCCCTCTTCAAGGGGCAATGGGGCCTCAAGCAGACCCGCAAGGGCGACGGGCCCACGTACGAGGAACTCGTCGAGACCGAGGGACGGCCCCGGCTGCGCGGCTGGCTCGACCGGCTCCAGACGGAGAACCTGCTCGAAGCGGCAGTCGTGCACGGCTACTTCCGCGCCGTCTCCAAAGGCGACGACCTGATCCTGCTCGACGAGAACCGGTCCGAACTGACCCGCTTCTCCTTCCCGCGCCAGCGCCGCGGCCGCGGACTGTGCCTCGCCGACTTCTTCCGCCCCGAGGAGTCGGGGGAGACGGACGTCGTCGGCCTCCAGGTCGTCACCGTCGGCTCCCGCATCGGCGAGGAGACAGCCAAGCTGTTCGAGGCCAACGCCTACCGCGACTACCTCGAACTGCACGGCCTGTCCGTCCAGTTGGCCGAGGCACTCGCCGAGTACTGGCACGCCCGCGTGCGCGACGAGCTCGGTATCGCCGCGGGCGACCCGGGCTCACTGGACGGCATGTTCCGCACCGAGTACCAGGGCTGCCGCTACTCCCTTGGCTACCCGGCCTGCCCCGACCTGGAGGACCGCGCGAAGATCGCCGACCTTCTCCAGCCCGAACGCATCGGCGTCCATCTGTCCGAGGAGTTCCAGCTGCACCCCGAGCAGTCCACGGACGCGATCGTCCTGCACCACCCCGAGGCCAGCTACTTCAACGCCGGAGGCCGGGAATGACCACCCTGCGCGACATCCTCGACGGAGGGACCCCGTCGTTCTCCTTCGAGTTCTTCCCGCCGAAGACGGCCAAGGGGGAACGGACCCTGTGGGAGGCGATCCGCCGGATCGAGCCGCTCGCGCCGAGCTTCGTCTCGGTCACCTACGGGGCCGGCGGCTCCTCCCGCGACCGCACCGTCGAGGTGACCAAACGGATCGCGACCGACACGACCCTGCGACCCGTCGCCCACCTCACCGCGGTCGGCCACTCGGTGGCCGAGCTGCGGCACATCATCGGCCAGTACGCCGACGCCGGCGTCCGGGACGTCCTCGTCCTGCGCGGCGACCCGCCCGGCGACCCGAACGCCCCCTGGATCCCGCACCCCGACGGCTTCACCCACGCCGACGAACTGGTGCGTCTGGTCAAGGAGTCGGGGGAGTTCAGCGTCGGTGTGGCCGCCTTCCCGGAGCGGCATCCGCGCTCGGCGGACTGGGACAGCGAGATCCGGCACTTCGTCGCCAAGTGCAGGGCGGGCGCCGACTACGCCATCACCCAGATGTTCTTCCACGTCGAGGACTATCTGCGGCTGCGCGACCGGGTGGCCGCCGCGGGCTGCGACACCCCGATCATCCCGGAGATCATGCCGGCCACCGACGTACGCCAGATCACCCGCTTCGCCGAACTCAGCGGAGCCGCCTTCCCCGAGGACCTGGCGCACCGCCTGGACGCGGTACGCGACAACCCCGCGGACGGCCACCGCATCGGCGTCGAGTACGCCACCGCCATGGCCGACCGGCTCCTCGCCGAAGGCGCCCCGGGGCTGCACTACATCACGCTGAACCGCTCGACGGCGACG
Source organism: Streptomyces sp. NPDC087859 (assembly GCF_044742595.1). Taxonomy (NCBI): domain Bacteria; kingdom Bacillati; phylum Actinomycetota; class Actinomycetes; order Kitasatosporales; family Streptomycetaceae; genus Streptomyces; species Streptomyces sp. NPDC087859. The sequence goes on from NZ_JBIUUU010000019.1 coordinate 31,384, forward strand.
CTCGAAATCCACCGCGACGTACTGAACTCAAGGAGTGCCCAGCATGCCCTCGCAGCCCAGCGCTGACTTCACGGACTTCAAGGTCGCCGACCTCTCCCTCGCCGAGTTCGGCCGCAAGGAGATCACCCTCGCCGAGCACGAGATGCCCGGCCTGATGGCGATCCGCAAGGAGTACGCCGAGGCGCAGCCGCTCGCCGGTGCCCGGATCACCGGCTCGCTCCACATGACGGTGCAGACCGCCGTCCTCATCGAGACGCTGGTCGCCCTGGGCGCCGAGGTCCGCTGGGTGTCCTGCAACATCTTCTCCACCCAGGACCACGCGGCCGCCGCCATCGCCGCCGCCGGTATCCCGGTGTTCGCCTGGAAGGGCGAGACGCTGGAGGAGTACTGGTGGTGCACCGAGCAGGCCCTCACCTGGCCCGGGCACGCCGGCCCGAACATGATCCTCGACGACGGCGGTGACGCCACCCTCCTCGTCCACAAGGGCGTCGAGTACCGCAAGACGGGTGAGCTGCCGGTCGCCGAGAACGAGGAACTGGCCGTGGTGCGGGCCCTGTTGGAGAAGAGCCCGCTGGACTGGACGCGGATCGCCTCGGAGATCCGCGGGGTGTCGGAGGAGACCACGACCGGTGTGCACCGTCTGTACGAGATGCAGCGCGACGGGGTTCTGCTGTTCCCGGCGATCAACGTGAACGACGCCGTCACCAAGTCGAAGTTCGACAACAAGTACGGCTGCCGCCACTCCCTCATCGACGGCATCAACCGCGCCACCGACGTCCTCATCGGCGGCAAGACCGCGGTCGTGTTCGGCTACGGCGACGTCGGCAAGGGCAGTGCGGAGTCCCTGCGCGGTCAGGGCGCCCGGGTCATCGTCACCGAGGTCGACCCGATCTGCGCCCTCCAGGCGGCGATGGACGGCTACCAGGTGACGACCCTGGACGAGGTCGTCGAGACCGCCGACATCTTCATCACCACGACCGGCAACAAGGACATCATCATGGCCGCCGACATGGCCAGGATGAAGCACCAGGCCATCGTCGGGAACATCGGCCACTTCGACAACGAGATCGACATGGCCGGCCTCGCGAGTGTGCCGGGCATCGTCAAGGACGAGGTCAAGCCGCAGGTCCACACCTGGACCTTCCCCGACGGCAAGACGATCATCGTCCTGTCCGAGGGGCGCCTGCTGAACCTGGGCAACGCGACCGGTCACCCGTCGTTCGTGATGTCCAACTCGTTCGCGGACCAGACGCTGGCCCAGATCGAGCTGTTCACCAAGCAGTCGGAGTACCCGATCGGCGTCTACACGCTGCCCAAGCACCTCGACGAGAAGGTCGCCCGCCTCCACCTCGACGCGCTCGGCGTGAAGCTGACGACGCTGCGCCCGGAGCAGGCCTCCTACATCGGCGTCGACGTCGACGGCCCGTACAAGCCGGACCACTACCGCTACTGAGCCGACCCGGCAAGGAGGACCAGGTGTACGACATCTTGGAGGAGGACAGCAGACAGTCCCACGACGTCCCGGCCCTCGCCCCGCCGCTCCGGCTCGCCGGCATCGACGAGGACGACAGCTGGGAACCCCACGTCGTACGCGGCATCGACTGAGCCACCTCCGACGTTTCCATCCGCCCCACCCACGAGGCGCGCTGCACACCGCAGCGCGCCTCTTCGTCGTGCCCGTACGGGGGTGCCGCCGTACGGGTTCCGTGGCCGGAAACCGCACAAGCGCGCACCAAGTTCTCTCCACCGGTCCACGAGTGAACCTTGCGAATCTCTTTAGGAAACGACGAGTGGAGGCGTGGAGGTGCAGTCATGATTCGGATGCTGCGTGGTGTTCTACGGGTGATGGTCAACCGCTGCCTGCGGCCTCTGTGGCGGGGCCTGGCGTCCTACGGAGCCGTCTACGTGGGCCCCGAGGCGTTGCAGGCCATGGACCCTCCCCGCACCGCCACACGCTCCCAGAACCGCCTGGTGCGCTACGCGCAGGGCAGGTTCCTGGTGCTGCCACCGGGGGTCGGCGGGCCGCCGCCGGCGCACCCCGAGCGGCTGCGTGAGGACATACCACTGACCCCGCAGGAACTACAACTCGTGCGCGACGTGTGGCCCGCATACGAACACAGCGCCCGCGACCGCGGCTGACGGCCCCGGGTGCCGTACGGCCGAAAAGGGCCGGGCGCGGCGAGCAGATGCTCGCCGCGCCCGGCCCTTTTCGCCGTGGCCGGACTCAGACGGTGGTGATGACCTCGTCGACGTCCAGACGCGGGGCGCGCGGGAACCAGGCGTCGGGGCCCGGCCTGCCGATGTTGACGATCATCAGCGGGGTGTGGTCGTCGTCCAGGAACTCCTTCTGGACGCCGGCGGCGTCGAAGCCGCTCATCGGGCCCGCGGCGAGGCCGGCGGCACGGATGCCGATGATGAAGTACGCGGCCTGCAGGGCGCCGTTGAGGACGGCGGACGCCTCCCGGGTCGGACGCTCCGCGTAGAGGAGATCCTTGACCTGGGGGAAGTGCGGGACCAGCCTGGGCAGCTCCTCGTGGAACTCGTTGTCCGTGGAGAGGATCGCGACCAGCGGGGCGCCGGCGGTCTTCGCGCGGTTGGGTTCGGCCATGCGCTGCACCAGGCGCTCACGGGCCTCGGGGGAGCGGACCAGGGTGATGCGCAGCGGGCTCTGGTTGGTGGAGGTGGGACCGTACTTGACGAGGTCGTAGATCGCCTCGATCTGCTCGTCGGTCACCGGCTCGTCGGTGAAGGTGTTGGCCGTGCGGGCCTCACGGAAGAGGAGGTCCTGGGCGGCGGCGTCGAGTACGAGCGCCATGGATGCAACCTTTCGACAGGGCTTCGGGCAGGGGGTTCTACGGGGATCAGGAACCGTGCGTCGGATCGGGGCGGAGTCCGCGGGGACCCCTCACCCCCACTCGACCAGGGCGAAACTCGCGGCCATGCCCCCGCCGAACCCGGCCAGCAGGACCAGCTCGCCGGGGCGGAAGGCGCCCTCGCGGACGGCCTTGTCGAGGGTGATCGGGATGGAGGCGGCGCCCGTGTTGCCGTAGTGCGTGACCGTGCGGTGCATGGTGGCGCGGGGGAGGGCCAGGTCCGCGAAGACGTCGTCGAGCATGGCGCCGTTGGCCTGGTGCGGGATGAAGTGGCTGATGTCCGCGGCCTCGACACCGGCCTCGTGGAGGAACCCCTTGACCAGCTGCGGCAGTTGCTCCACGACGAACCGGCGTACCTCCCGCCCGTCCATCGCGAAGTACTGCAGCCCGGCGTCCAGGCCGGCGTGGTCCAGGGGCTGCCTGCTGCCGCCCGCGGGCACCTGGATCAGGTCCGAGAGGGCGCCGAAGGTATGCAGGGCGACATGCCGTACGACCGGGCCCTGCGTGGTCGGACCGAGGACCATGGCGCCGGCGCCGTCGCCGAACAGGACGACCGTCCTGCGGTCGGCCGGGTCCAGGATCCGCGAGTACGTGTCCGCGCCGATCACCAGCGCGTAACCGCCGCGCCGCAGGACCACGCTGCCGACCGCGGAGAGCGCGAACACGGTGCCGGAACACACCGCGTTGACGTCGAACGCCGCGGTGCTGGCGGCACCGAGGTTGCGCTGCACATAGGCCGCCGTCGGCGGCTGCGGACGGTCCGGCGTGGACGTGGCGACCACGATCATGGACAGCTGCTCGGCGGTGATGCCGGCCGACTTCATCGCGGCACGCGCCGCGGCCGTCGCCAGGTCGGACGTGGCCTGGCCGGGGGCGGCCCAGCGCCGTTCCCGGATCGCGGTCTTACGGGTGATCCAGGCGTCGTCGACGCCGGCCGGCGCGCCGACCTCGTCGTTGGAGACGATCCGCTCCGGCACATAAGCACCCGTGCCGAGGATCCTGATGTCCTTCATAGGGCTGCCGGGGCCCGGGAACGTTGCCTCTGTCATGCGGCTGCCCTCCCCTCAAGTGGTCGGTGAATGGCTGTACGAACGGGCCGACGGGCGGGCGGCGCACGATGGCCGCCCACATGCCCGCGAGACGCTTCAGCGCGCCTGGTAGATCCGCTTGTGGCCGCTGATCCCGGCCAGCCGGAACGGTCCGGTGGTCTGCTCCGGGGTGGCGTGGTCGCCGCCGTCGGTCGGGAACGTCCACTCGTGCAGTTCGCGGTAGCCGGCGTAGTCGACCGTCTTGCGCCGGGAGATCGCCTCGAGGTTCGCGTCCGTGCGCAGATGGTCCTGGTAGCCGGCGACCACGGTCCCGGCGAAGAACTCGGCGACGGAGCCGGAGCCGTAGCTGAGGAAGGCGAGCGGCCGGCCGGTCAGGTCGTCCGCCTGGTCCAGGAGCGCGGCCAGACCCAGGTACACCGACGCCGTGTAGCTGTTGCCGATCACGGTGTTGTACGCCGTGGTCTGGCCGAGGGCGCCCGCGATGACGTCCTTGTCGGTGTCGTAGCCGCAGTAGTTCAGCAGGTGACGGTGGGCCTTGTACGCCATCTTCGTGAACGGCTGGTGGTAGCAGAACGCGGCGAACTCCTCGAGCGCGCGGCCGCCCTGCTCCGAGTAGTCCTTCCAGGTGCCCTCCACGGCCTGGAGGTACGCGCCGATGGACTCCTGTCCGTCGACGAGCGCGGTGGAGAGGTAGTTCGGCCGCCAGAAGTCCATGACGTCGGCGGTGAACAGACCGGACGGGTCCTCGATCCGCACCAGGGCGGGGTCCACGCTGACCAGCATGGCCACCGCCGACGCGCCCTGGGTCGCCTCACCCGGGCTGTCCAGCTCGTACTTGGAGACGTCGCTCGCGATCACCAGGACCTGCTGGGCGGGGTCGCGCTGCACTAGGCCGATGGCGAACTGCAGGGCCGCCGTCGCCCCGTAGCAGGCCTGCTTCAGCTCGACGACACGGGTCGCCGAGGGCAGTCCGATCAGCGAATGGACGTAGATACCGGCCGACTTCGCCTGGTCGATCGAGGACTCGGTGGCGAACACCACCGTGCGGATACGGTCCTTGCCGTGCCGGGCGATGATCGGCGCGGCCGCCGCCGCGGCCATGGTCACGATGTCCTCGTCGGCGGCCGGCACGCTCATCGACTCCTGGCCGATGCCCACGTGGTACTTGCCGATCTCGGTGCCGTTGTAGTCCGCGAGGGCCGTGTGCGGCAGGACGAACTCGCTCGTCGCGAACGACAGATCATGGATTCCGATGGATATGGACATGCCTCATACACCAACCTTTGCGGTCTTGTTGTCGCGTTCCAGCTGGATGTGCGCGCGCATGAGTTCGCCGGGGTTCGTCTGCGCCGCGAGCAGCGAGAGCTCACCGCACAGCACGGTGGCCGCGGCGAGGACGGCGAGCCGGCGGGCGTTCTCGCCGGGCGCGCCGTCGGCCCGGCAGCCGAGCCGGGTCAGGTTCGTCTCGACGAAGCCGAGGCCCTTGCCGTTGCCGACCGTGCCCACGATCAGGTTGGGCAGGGTGCAGGCGAAGTAGAGGTCGCCGTCGCGGTCCTCGGCCATGACGACGCCCTGCGAGCCCTCGATGATGTTGGCCGCGTCCTGGCCGGTCGCCAGATAGAACGCGAGCAGCATGTTCGCGTAGTGGGCGTTGGCCGAGCGGATGCCGCCGGCGAGGAGGGTGCCGAGCAGGTTCTTGCGGATGTTCAGCTCGACGATCTTCGCGGCCGTCGTGTGCAGCACGTCGGCGACGACGTCGCGCGGTACGAGCAGCTCGGTGACGACGTTCTTGCCGCGGCCGAGGATGCCGTTGATGGCGGTGGCCTTCTTGTCCGAGCAGTAGTTGCCGGAGATCGACCCGTAGGAGATGCCCGGGACGGTCTCCAGCAGGTGCGCGAGGAGCGCGTCGGAGGCGAGGGTCGCCATGTTGTGGCCGGAGGCGTCGCCGGTGGAGAACTCGAACCGGATGAACAGCAGGTTGGCGTTGATCTCGTGCCGGATGCCGATCAGCTGGGCGAACCGGCTGCAGCCGCGCACCACTTCGCGCAGCTCGTCGATGCGCGCCTCGATGGTCCGCGCTGCGGTGAGCGCGGTCAGCGCGTCGGTCGCCTCGACGAGTACCGAGCGTGTCATCCGCTCGTCGACGAGGGTGGCGACGATGCCCTTCTCGGCCAGCCGGGAGACCTTCGCGCCGCGGCCGACGGAGGGCCACAGCGGGGACTCGTAGGTGGCGAGCGGGACGTGGGTCTCGGTGTTGGCGACGTTCCCCGAAATGCGGAGGGGGCCCACCCACCTCATGGGGACCCCGGCGATCGCGTGTGCTTCGGTCATCGTGTGCTTCCCGTCATCTCGGTAAGGGCGTCGATGGAGCTGGAGCGCTGGGCGAGCCGCCGCGTGTCGATGCCCCGGTCGGTGCAGAAGGACCGGAGTTCGCCGTGGATCAGCAGGTCGCAGCGGGTCAGGTCGGCGGGGGTGCGGGCGCCGAGCATGGTCTGCAGGGCCGCCAGCTGGTCGAGCCAGGCGGAGATCTTCGCGACCAGCGCGAAGACGTCGCCGTCGAGGAGGGTGCGCAGGAACCCGCCGGAGGAGCCGACGGCGCGGGCGCCGAGGGCGAGGGCGCGGGCCACGTCGAGCGGGGTGCGGACCCCGCCGGAGGCCAGCACGGGGATGTCGACGTCCTGCGCGTCCAGCAGGCAGGCGACCGTGGACTGTCCCCAGTCGTGCAGGTAGGCGTAGTCGGCGAGTTCGCGCCGGCCGTTCTCGATGCGGGCGAAGTCCGTGCCGCCGCGGCCGCTGACGTCGGCGACCCGTACGCCCAGGTTCGGCAGGGCGAGGATCGTCTCGCGGCTCAGCCCGTTGCCGACCTCCTTGACGATCACGGGGACGTCGACGGCGGCCGCGATCCGCTCGATCTGCGCCGCCCACGATCCGAAGGAGCGGTCGCCCTCCGGCATGGGCGTCTCCTGCGCCGTGTTGAGGTGGATCTGCAGGGCGTTGGCCTCGATCAGGTCGATGGCGCGCCGCGCGTTGTCGACGGACGCCGTCGCGTTGACGTTCGCCAGGACGAACCCGTCCGGGTTCTCCTCGCGCAGCACCCGGAAGGTGGCCGCGCAGGACGGGTCCTTGAAGTAGGCGTGCATGGAGCCCGAGGCGATGGCCACCCCGGTCTCGCGGGCCGCGATGGCCAGATCCCGGTTGATGACGCCGGTCTTGGCGCTGCCGCCGGTCATCGCGTTGATGTAGAGCGGCGCCTGCCAGGTGAGGCCGGCGAACGTGGTGGCCAGGGACACGTCCGGGCGGTCGATGCCGGCCAGCGCGTGGTGGACGAAGGACACCTCGTCGAACTGGTTGCGTCCGCTGTGCGCGTGCTGCTGCTCCATGGCGAGCCGGACGTGGTCGTCCTTGCGCTGAGCGCTACTCATGCTTGGTTCCCTTCCGGGGCGGGACGAACGGGCAGGGGCAGCACCCCGGCCGCGGTCCACCGCCCGTGTACGTGTGCGATGTCGTGCGGGGCGTCGGCGGCCAGCAGGGCGATGCCGCAATCGCCGCCCCCCGCCCCGGAGGGTTTGGCCGCGCCGCCGACGGCTTCGGCCGCGTCGCACAGGGCCGTCAGTTCGGGGGTGAAGATGCCGAGGCCGACCTCGTCGTCCAGGCGGGCCAGCTCCTGGCGGGCGCGCCGGATCTGGTGCAGCAGGCCGTCGCCGTCGCCGGATTCGAGGGCGCCGATCGCGGCGTCCACGAAGTCGGCGGTGCTCTCCACGAACTTCTGGTGCGAGGGGGTGCCCCGCCAGGTCCGTCGGTGCAGGCCGGCCACGAGGGAGGTGGTGGAGGCGGGGTTCCCGGTCCAGCCGACCTCGAGGGACAGGCCGTCGGGCGGCGGCAGTTGACGCACCTCGAAGCCCGGCCAGGGGGTGCGCAGTGCTGCCTCGACGCCGTGGGTGCGGGCCAGGTCGAGCACGAAGGCACGGTCGGGTGCCCGGTAGGCGATCCAGCCGCCCCAGGTGCCGGCGGCGAGGTCGCCGCCGGAGCCCTTGGGGTCGATGCGGGCCGTCGCGAGCAGGGCGAGACGGAACCGGGCGTCGGGGGAGAGGTCCAGTCCGCAGTACGAGGCGACGGCGGCGATCGTCGCCACGGTCACCGCGCCGCTGGAGCCCAGGCCGTATTTCCTGCCGTGGTCGTGCAGGGTGCTGGTGATCGACACGCTCAACGGGGGGACGGGCAGGCCGCGTTCGGTGAGCAGGTCGGCCACGGTCTCGATCGCGGTGACGACGTGGGCGGCTTCGCCGTCGTCCCCGGTCAGCCGGCCGTCCTGCCAGTGCCGGTGCACGGGGCGCGGCCAGAGGTCGGAGGAGATGACGACGTCGGTGCCGTCCGTGCGGTCGGTGCCGTCCGTGTCGGACACGGTGACGGTGACGTACCGGTCGACGGCCACCAGGATCGCGGTGTTGCCGGGGTCCACCACCGCGTACTCGCCCGCGATGTACAGCTTGCCCGGCGCGCGCCGCACGACCGTGCGCCGGGAGGTCATCGCTCGTCCCCGGTGAGCAGCCGGGCACCCTTGCCGGGCCCGGCGATGTGCACCGCGCTGTCGGGAGCGGCGCCGCGCACGGCCGTGGCCACCCGGTCCGTGTCCGTACGCCGGCACAGCACCTTGACGTTCGGCCCGGCGTCCATGGTGACGTAGGCCGGGATGCCGTCCCGGCGCAGCTGGAGCACGGCGTCGAGGACGGTGAGGGACGCCGGCGACATGTACCGCACGGCGGGGCGCGCCGCGAGCATGGTGGCGTGCATGCCGAGCGCGTTGCGCTCCGCGATCTCACCGACCGCGTCCAGGTCGCCGCGGCTCAGTGCCGCCCGCATGTCGACGAGGTCGTCCTTGCTGGAGACGGCCCACGGCTCGAACAGGGGTGAGGTGTCGACGGTGCGGCGCATGGCCGTACGGCTGGACACCTCCTTGGGGCCCGCGTTGACGACGGCGACGACGAGCGCCGGGTCCAGGCCCGCGGCGGCGTCGACGGGCTCGGCGTACGAGCTGAGGTCGTCGGTGCCGGCGTGCCAGACCGCGAAGTCCCCGAAGATCGACCGGGAGGCCGAGCCGGAGCCGCGCCGGGCCAGCCGCGACAGGGCACGCGGGTCACCGTCGAGCCCGTAGGCGGCCGCCGCGGCGACGGCGAGGGCGGCGAAGCCGCTGGCGGAGGAGGCGAGACCCGCCCCGGTGGGGACGGTGTTCTCGGTGTCCACGACGGCCCGCTCGACGCTGCCCGCCCGCTCCCGTACGAGGTCCAGGAAGGCGGCGATACGGCGTGCGGCCTCACCGGTCGCGGGCTCCCCGTTGAAGACGACCGTGTCCTGGTCCGCCCCGGGGGCGAGCCGGACCCGGGTCGTCGTCGGGAAGATGTCCAGGGTCATGGACAGGCTGTCGGTGCGGGGCAGGAACAGCCGCTCGTCGCTCTTGCCCCAGTACTTGATCAGCGCGATGTTCGGGTGGGCGACGGCGGTGGCGTCCGTCGCCTGACCCGCCGGCCGCGGTCGCGCGAGCTGTTCAGAGCGCATGAGGGGCGAGCCTCCTCAGCGGAACGACCCACGTCTGGACGGCGCCCGCGTCGTGCAGCCGCCGGGCGACCTCGCTGGCCAGCTCGGGCTGGGTGAGGGCGAGGACACAGCCGCCCAGACCACCCCCGGTGATCTTCGCGCCGAGACTGCCCGCGCCGAGCGCGGCCGCGACCATGGCGTCGATCCGGTCGGTGCTCAGGGCGGCCGCGCGCAGCAGCTCGTGATAGTCCGTCAGCCGTGAGCCGAGCTCTGCCGGCGAGCCGTCGGCGAGGGCCCGCCGGGCCTCCTCGACAAGCTCCGTGGCGCGCGTAAGGAACCTCTCCTCGGCTCCCGCTTCCCTCCGGAACCCGTCGCGCAGCAACTCCACCGCTTCCTTGGTGCTGCCCGCGGTGCCGCTGTCGGCGACGATGAACAAGCCGTCGCAGCCGATGGCCAGTTCCTCGGCCCGGCCCGCCTGGAACAGCAGCGGGGCCGCCGCGCCGACGGTCATGGCGTCGACGCCGCTGGCCCGGCCGTGCGCCATGTTCTCGGCCGTCTGCACCAGGTCGAACGCCGTGGTGTCGGACAGCTCGTGGCCGAAGAGATCGGCCAGGGCGAGAACGATCGCCCGCGAGTTCGCGGCACTGGAGCCGAGCCCGCGGCCGGGCGGGATGGCACCATCGAGGATCACGTCGAGATGCGGCCTGCCCGGCACGCCCATGCGCTCCTTGAACGCCGCGGCCAGCCGCTGCAGACCGTCGGAGGCCAGGGTCACCACGGCCCGCGAGGCGGAACCGGTCATGGTGAAGGACAGGCCGCCCTGGGCGTCGGAGGAGTGGGAGGACCATCCGGCGCTCGCCGTGGCCGTCAGCTGTGGAATCGGCAGCGCGAGTGCCGGAGTTCCGTACACGACCGCGTGCTCGCCCAGCAGGATCGCCTTGGCGTGGGCGCGACCGATGCCGACCGAGCGAGCCCGACGGTTTTCCGAAACCCCCTCCACTGAGGTCGGTAGCGTCAACGCACTCACTCCCCTTGTCGTTTCACGAAAGTCTTCGAGACGGGCGGTTGGCTGTTCTTGCGCGGCAGAACGTGATGCGGGGGAATTCCCGAACATCACCGGGGCGCGGTTCCGCGCCGTTCGGCGATCTGAGTGAGTTCCTCGATGTCGAACTCCGAGCGGCAGTTCGGCGCGCCATAGCGGGTGATCTTCCCGCGGCTGACCCACTTGCGGATCGTCGCTTCGGACACCCCCACGGCGAGTGCGGCCACATTCGTGGGAACAAGCCGGTGGCTTGGCGGTTTCGTCATGCCGGGACACCCTTTCGCTGCCGCTCCATGAGCTGCCGCAGAGTCAGCCATTCGTGCATTTCCCAGGAATGCCCCGCCGAGCATGCGATGCTGCGGCTTCCCGATGCGCCGGTGTTCCTCGGCGAAGCGCTGATCGTGCCGCCGCAGTCGTCCACGACGCACTGCCGGATCAGCGTCTGCCGCGCATGCGGGTCGGGGTCGATCGTGCTGCGCAGTTCGGCGACCAGACCCTCCACCTCACCTGCGAAGTCGGCGGCCGGCGGCTGCGCCGCGAGCCACGGCAGATGCCGCGTCAGAAACCGGGCCAGCTGCGGAACGGAACGGGCCGGCGCGGTGACGCCGAGCTGCTCCACCACGATTTCCGACCACGACTCGAGAGTGGCGAGGAGGTTGTACCTGGCGTCGAGCACCGAGATGTTCAGGTGGTCCCGGTTACGGCTTCCCGAAACCCGGGTGGGGTTGGTCCGCCGGTGGGTCGGAGAAACGTGGTGCAGGCACTCCTGGTGCAGGGCGGGGAGTGTACGCAGATTGCGTTCCACCTGACGGATACAGGGGGCGCAAAGGACGAATCCGGGGACGGCACGGCTCTCATGGGTGTGATTTCTGGGGCACGGGTGAACCATCAACGAATCTCCTTCATGAGGCGGCTCGCCCTCCGCGACCGTGCTGTCCGAATGACCGGATCGATCCTGTGAAGCCTTTTTCTCGAACGTAGCGAGCGGTGCTGGAGTCCCGATACAGCCTCGTTCGCGGCTCGCCGGAGGTGACGTGCCACGTCCCGTTCGGCGGCGGTCCAGCGAAGCCGGGTCATTGCCCCCGCCATTCCTCAAGCGGATTTCCATCCGGGGCCGAGCGGTGATTGAGCGCCTGCCCCGACGGTGGCGGAGGAAGGAGGCACTGTGGACGGTACGCATGGAGGCGAACGCGCAGTAAGCGTCGCACTCACCGCAGGGCCGCCGGTGACGGCGGCCGCACAGTATGCCCTGGACGATCCGATGCCATTCGGCTGTCCGGACGCCCGGGAATCCGCCCGGTCCGCCAGCGGTGACGCGGCGGCGCACTTGGAGGTCTGCCTCGTCGGCGCAGGCCCGCGGGGCCTTTCCGTACTGGAACGGCTCTGTGCACAGGAGAGGAAGTCGCCCCGCTGGGACACCGTCACCGTGCACGTCGTCGACCCGGACCCGCCCGGCTCGGGACGGGTGTGGCGCCCCACGCAGTCCCGGCATCTGCTGATGAACACCGTGTCCTCGCAGGTCACGGTCTACACCGACGCCAGTGTCCGCATCGACGGCCCGCTGGACGAGGGACCGAGCCTGTACGAGTGGGCCAAGGCACTGGTCTCGCACACCCTCGAGGCCGCCCCGCAGGCCGGCTACGACGACGGAGTCCTCGCCGAGGCCCGCCGCCTGGGCCCCGACTCCTACCCCACCCGCGCCCTGTACGGCTGCTATCTGACATGGGCGTTCCAGCGGGTCGTGGCGGGCGCCGCCGCACACGTGACGGTGCGCACCCACCCCGTACGGGCCGTCGCCCTTCACGACGACGACACCCCGGGCGGTTCGACAGGGGAGCAGACCATCGTCCTCGAGGACGGCACCCGGCTGACCGGCCTGTCCGCGGTCGTCCTCGCACAGGGCCATGTACCGGCCCAACTCTCCGACACCGAACGCAAGCTGACCGAATACGCCGAGAGCAGCGGTCTGACCTATCTGGCCCCGGCCAACCCGGCCGACGTGGACCTGTCGGGCATCCGGCCCGGCGAAACCGTGCTGCTGCGCGGACTCGGGCTCAACTTCTTCGACTACCTGGCCCTGTTCACCCACGGCCGGGGCGGCGTCTTCACCCGCGTCGACGGCCGCCTCGTCTACCGGCCCTCGGGCCGCGAACCGCGCCTGTACGCCGGCTCCCGGCGCGGCGTGCCCTACCAGGCGCGCGGCGAGAACGAGAAGGGCGCCCACGGCCGCTACTACCCCCGGCTGCTGACCACCGGGTACATCGCGGCGCTGCGTGCCCGCACTCCCCACCACGGCGCCATCGACTTCGCCGCCGACCTGTGGCCGCTCATCTCCAAGGAGGTGTGCAGCGTCTACTACGCCGCGCTACTCGAGTCGTGCGGTGAACTGCCCGACGTCGTGGAGGAGTTCGTCGAGGCCTATCTGGAGGCCGAACCAGGCGCGGAGGAGGACGTGCTCCTCGACGCGACCGGTATCGACGCCGCCGAGCGCTGGGACTGGAAGCGTGTCGCCCGCCCCTACGGCGACCGCGTCTTCACCGACCAGGCCGCCTTCCGCCACTGGCTGCGCGGCCACCTCGACGACGACGTCCGCCTGGCCCGCCAGGGCAACGTCAGCGGACCGGTCAAGGCCGCCCTCGACGTCCTGCGGGACCTGCGCAACGAACTGCGGCTCGCCGTCGACCACGCCGGCCTGACCGCCGCGTCCCACCGCGACGACCTCGACGGCTGGTACACACCCCTCAACGCCTATCTGTCCATCGGCCCGCCGGCCTCCCGTATAGAGGAGATGGCCGCACTCCTGGACGCCGGCGTCCTCGACGTGACCGGCCCCGGCATGCGCGTCGCCCCCGACCCGGACGACCCGCTCGGCCCCAGCTTCAGCGGCACGTCGAGCGAGATACCGGACGTGCGGGTGCGGGCCACGGTCCTCATCGAGGCCCGCCTGCCCGAGATCGACCTCAGGCGCACCGCGGACCCGCTGATGAACCAGCTGCTGCGCACCGGGCAGTGCCACCCCTACCGCATCCCCGACGGGGAGGGCACGGGCGCCGCGGACTACGAGACCGGCGGCCTCGCCGTGTCCGAGCGGCCCTACCACGTCATCGACGCCAGGGGAGTACTGCACCCGCGGCGCTTCGCCTACGGCGTGCCCACTGAATCCGTGCACTGGGTGACCGCCGCCGGTATCCGGCCCGGCGTCGGCTCGGTCACCCTGGAGGACTCCGACGCCATCGCGGCGGCGGTCCTCGCCCTGCCCGAACTGGCCCGTCCCGTGGCGGAGCCGCTCACCGTGAGGGCGGGGGCGAGCGCATGACCGTCATGCACACGTCCCCGCGGACCGGAACCCTGTCCGCGCATCTGGACGCCGGGCTGCTCTCACCGGTGCGGGCGGGCACCCCCGTCGAGGCGGCCGTCGGCGACAGCGCCTGGCTCCAGGCGATGCTCGACGCGGAAGCGGGCCTGGCCCGCGCCCAGACCCGCTGCGGCACGGTCCCCGCACAGGCGGCCGCGGCCATCACCGCGGCCGCCCGCGCGGAACTGCTCGACGTACGCGAACTGGCGCTGGCCGCGCGGGAGACCGCGAACCCGGTCGTGGGCCTGGTCAAGGCGTTGACCGCGGTGGTCGCCGAACGCTGTCCGGAGGCCGCCGAGTACGTGCACCGCGGCTCGACCAGCCAGGACGTCTTCGACACCGGCGCGATGCTGGTGGCCCAAAGGGCGCTGCGGCTGATCGTCGCCGATCTGCGCGAGGTCGCGGAGGCGCTGGCCGGTCTCGCGGCCACGCACCGGGACACGGCGATGGCGGGCCGCACCCTCGCTCTGCACGCCGTGCCCACGACGTTCGGGCTGAAGGCGGCGGGCTGGCGCGCACTGGTCCTCGACTCCGTCGAGCGCCTGGAACGTCTCGCCGACGGCGGGCTCCCGGTGGCGCTCGGCGGCGCGGCCGGGACCCTGGCCGGGTATCTGCAGTACGCCGGTGAGGGCGCGGACCCCGCGGCCGTACTCGACGAACTCGGCGCCGCGTTCGCCGACGAGACGGGGCTGGCCGTACCCGTGCTGCCCTGGCACGCGCTGCGCACCCCCGTCGCCGACCTGGGGGCCGCGCTCGCCCACACCACCGGAGCGCTCGGCAAGATCGCCGCGGATGTGCTGGTGCTGACCCGTACCGAGGTCGGGGAGGTGGCCGAACCCGCGGTCGCCGGGCGGGGCGCCTCCTCGGCGATGCCGCACAAGCGCAACCCCGTGCTGGCGACCCTGATCCGCTCCGCGGCGCTCCAAGTCCCCGCGCTGGCAACCGTGTTGATGCAGTGCCTGCCCACCGAGGACGAGCGGTCGGCCGGGATGTGGCACGCGGAGTGGCAGCCGCTGCGGGAGGCGCTGCGGCTCACCGGGGGCGCCGCGCACACCGCCGTCGAACTCGCCCGGGGCCTCACCGTCCGCCCGGACCGGATGCGCGCCAACCTCCAGGCGACCGGCGGCCAGCTCGTCTCCGAGCGGGTCTCGGCCGTCCTGGCGCCCCGCATCGGCAAGACGGCCGCCAAGGAACTGCTCACGCAGGCCTCCCTGCTCGCCTCCCGCGCCGGCCTGCCCCTCGCCGAGGTACTGGCCGACCTTCCGCAGCTGGCGGGCGTCCTGAGCCGGGAGGAAGCGACCGCCCTCCTCGACCCCGCCGGATACACGGGCATCGCCGGTCCCCTGGTGGACCGGGCACTGACCGCGCCGGGGCTCGGGCGGGCCCCGGCGCCCTGACGGCAGGGCCGGTGCGTACGGCGTCGTAGGACAGCCGTACGCACCGGCCGCGCCCCACGGACCGACCGGCAGGTCCGGCCGCCCCGGCCGCGTGTGGCCTGCTTCTGTCCAACCTCCCTGGTCCGGCGCGCGTTCGCGCCCCGCCCGCCCCACGCCTCGCTCAAGTCCTCCTCGCGTCTGCCTCGAAGGCCGCTCGAGGCGGTGTCGAGGCAGGTCCCGCAGGCCGTCATGCGGCGCATGATGCAAGCACAACGCACTGGGGAGGCGGCCGAGTTGAGTCTGGACGCACGTGTTGTGGAGAGGGACGGCGGCCATGGGCACGCCGTGGTGATCGGCTCCAGCCTCGCGGGACTGACCGCGGCTCGAGCACTGACCGGCCTCATGGACCGGGTGACCGTGATCGAGCGCGACTGGCTGCCCCGCGGCCCCGGCCGCCGCCGCGGCGTTCCGCAGGCACGGCACACCCACAGCCTCATGACCGCCGCCCAGCGGGGCCTGGAGCAACTGTTCCCCGGCATCCGCCAGGACCTCGTGCGCGCCGGAGCGGTCCACGTCCGCATCCCCGAGGACATGCTGCTGCTCGGCCCGGCCGGCTGGCTGCCCCGCGTCCCGACGGACCTGTCGATGCTCAGCGCCGGCCGCGACCTCCTCGACGCGGTGATACGGGAACGGCTGCACGCCGACCCCAAGGTGACCTTCCTCCAGGAACACGAGGTCGTCGCCCTGGAGCCCGGCCCCCACGACACCGTCACCGGCGTCTGGGCACGCGGCCGCAACCGCAAGGAGTGCGACGGCTGGAACCCCGAGCGCCTCATCGGCGCCGACTTCGTGGTGGACGCCTCCGGACGCGGCTCCCAGGCCCCCGAATGGCTCGCCGAACTCGGCTACGCGGCGCCCGCGGAATCCGTGGCCGACTCCGGGACGTCGTACGCCACCACCCTGTACGCGCCGCCCGTCGGCCATGTCGCCGACTTCAAGAGCCTGTTCCTCATGCCCTCGCCCGGCGATCCGCGCCAGGCCGTGCTCAACCCCGTCGAGGGCGGCCGCTGGTCGGTGACGATCGCCACCGGCGACGGCACCCCGCCACCCGCCGACCACGCGGAACTGCTGAGCGCCGCCGCGGCCCTGCGCCATCCGATGCTGCGCGACCTCATCGAGACGGCCACCCCGCTCGGCCCCGTCTACACCTGCGGCCGCACCGAGAACCGCCTGCGCCACTACGAGAAGTTGCGCCGCTGGCCCGACCAGTTCCTCGTCGTCGGCGACGCGCTGGCCGCCCTCGACCCGGCCCACGGCCACGGGATGACCCTCGCGGTGGAGTGCGCCCTGGTGCTGGACCACCTGCTCACCGCCCACGGCACCGCGGTCGGCGTCAGCCACCGGCTGCGCCGGGCCCTCGCCCACCAGATCGCCCCCGCCTGGCAGTCGAGCGCGCGCACCCCGGCCCCGCCGGCCGGGCTGAGGGCCCGGCTCGGCAGGCGCTACGCGTCCCGGCTCGCGGCCGCCGCGACCGCCGACCCGCACGCGGCCGCCCTCCTGCTCCACCTGCACCAGGGTCTTGCCGCGCCCGCCGCGCTGCGCTCGCGCGCCCTGCGGGCCGCCCTCGGCACCCGGCACGATCCGGCCCCCATGACACCGCCCAGCGTCACCCACGGCCCCGAAGCCCGAAGGCGCCGCCCCGTCGCACCGACGGCGCCCGCCATCGGCGTCTCCACCGGCTCCTCGGCCCGGCCCAGGCCCACCGGCTCCTCGGCCCACTGGCCGGCCGCGCAACCGGCCGGCGACCGGCGACGCTCATGAGCCCGCCGGATCCCAGGTCCGCGCCGCTTTTCGGCCGAGTGGCGCGTAATACGCCGTCGCGGCCGAAATCGCCCGGACATACGCTCGAGGTCATGACAGGAGTGGATCAACTGACCGCCAGCGAAGCCCACTTGTCCTACGACGTCCCACAACTCACTCAAGAAACGCTTGAGTTCAGACTTGAGTATCGCTTGAGCGCGGTTGTTCCGTCCGCTGACGCGTGGATAGCGTTTCAACCGCTCCAGGGCACCGGCCGGCTTGCGCCGCGGCAGGCCACCTTGCCTGTGACGGCCGAGCGGCGAGGGGAGGGCGCGCGGGTATGAGCACGACCGAAAGGGCGCCGAACAGTGCGCGCACCGAACCGCCCAAGGGCGAGCGCGTAGCCGACTGGGTGGACGGGCGACTCGGGATCTACAACCTTCGGTTTCTGATCCGAAAGGCCTTTCCCGACCACTGGACGTTCATGTTCGGTGAGATCGCCCTCTACAGCTTCATCATCCTGATCCTGACCGGTATCTGGCTCACGATGTTCTTCGACCCGAGCATGTCGGAGACCGCCTACCACGGGTCGCACGTGCCGCTCCAGGGCATCCCGATGTCCCGGGCCTACGAGTCCACCCTGCGCATCAGCTTCGATGTGCGCGGCGGTCTGTTCATCCGGCAGCTGCACCACTGGTCGGCGCTGGTCATGATCGCCACGCTCTGCATCCACATGCTGCGGCACTTCCTCACCGGATCGTTCCGCAGGCCGCGTGAGGTCAACTGGCTGATCGGCTTCGTGCTTCTGGTCGTGGTCACCCTGGAGGGCTTCATCGGGTACTCACTCCCCGACGACCTGCTCTCCGGCACCGGCCTGCGCATCGCCGAGGGCGTCACGCTCGCCATCCCGGTGGTCGGCACCTATCTGACGCTGTTCCTGTTCGGAGGCGAGTATCCGGGCACCGATGTCATTCCACGGTTCTACAGCATCCACATCCTGCTGATCCCGGGAATCATCCTGGCCCTGGTCACCGTCCACCTGATCCTGGTCGTCGTGCACAAGCACACCCAGTTCCGGGGACCGGGGCGCACCGAGAACAACGTCGTGGGCCATCCGTTGATGCCGGTCTACACGGCCAAGGCCGGCGGGTTCTTCTTCCTCGTCTTCGGCGTGCTCTCGGTGATGGCGGGCATCGCTCAGATCAACCCGGTGTGGACCTACGGCCCCTATCGCTCCGACCAGATCTCCCAGGGCTCCCAGCCAGACTGGTACATGGGCTTCCTGGAGGGTGCCCTGCGTGCCATGCCCGCCTGGGAGTTCGTCCTGCCCGGCGGCTACACCGTCAACATGGGTGTCCTGCTGCCGGCGGTCATCCTGCCCACCATCATGATGGCCGTGGTCGCCCTGTGGCCGTTCCTGGAAGCCTGGGTCACCGGCGACAAACGCGAGCACCATCTTCTCGACCGGCCTCGCGAGCGTCCCACGCGGACCGCGTTCGCCATCGCGTTCGTCTCGTTCTACCTGGTGCTGTTCTTCGGCGGCGCCAACGACATCCTGGCCGAGCGCTTCCATCTGTCCCTGAACTCGATCACCTATGCCGTACGGGTCGGAGTCTTCGTCGTCCCGGTGGTGACGTACATCGTCACCAAGCGGATCTGCCTGGGGCTTCAGCTGCGGGACCGCGACAAGCTCCTGCACGGCCGCGAGACCGGACGGATCAAGCGGCTGCCGCACGGTGAGTTCGTGGAGGTCCACGCACGCCTCGACCGCCAGCAGGAGTACACCCTGCTGTCCCGGGACATCCCCGCGGTCCTTCCGGCCCCCGCGGTGCAGGACGACGACGGCGTGCCGAACCCGAACGCCCGCAAGCAGATGCTGCGTCACCGGGTCAGCCGCTGGCTGCACAGCGACCAGATCCCGCACCCGACGCCGCAGGAGATGCAGCACGCCGTGGAGCACCTCGGCCACGCGCCGGACGCGCTGCCCTCGTCCAACGGGCACGCCGCGTCCAACGGGCACGGCTCCTCCAACGGGCACGGGTCCTCCAACGGGCATGCGGGCAACGGCGGCCGGTCGGCCGTCGAGGGACGGGAGTCGGACCAGGAAGTGCACTGACCCGGCGGCACCACGTACAGCACCGGGCCCCTACGGCGGCGCGGGTGATCAGGGGACGATCACCCGCGCCGCCGCCGTTCCACCGCCGGCCGTCCATCCCATCCGGCGGCCCCGCCGGACCATCCATGGAGGCCCGATGAACCGCACGTCATGGCGCCGGGACGGCCCCCCGGCCGAGTCCATCACCCGGGCCCGCACCGGGTTGAGCGAGGATGTGCGCGCCCGCCAGCGCCGCTACGTGGCCGCGATGCTGGTGCGCAGCGCCTGCGTGGTCCTGATGGCCCTCACCTGGAACCGCTGGCCCGTCGTCGCGGTCGGCGCCCTGGTCGGTGGGGTCGTCATCCCGTACGTCGCCGTGGTCGTCGCCCAGGCCGGGTGGCGCCAACAGCGCGGCGCGCGGCCCGAGTTGGCCCGGACGGTCGCCGAGCCGGAGACCCGCGTGGTCCTCGAACCGACCCTGATCCTGCCGCCGGAACGCGAGGCATAGCGTTCGCCTTCAATTCATTGCAACGAATGAGTGGCATTCGTTGCGTTAACTTCGAAGACCACTGCAACGATTTCCCTGCTCTGGCCTGCGACTACTGTGTTCTTATGCAACAAGCTCGTTGCCAGTCTTGTGAATGCAACGTAGCTTTTCGTGCATCGGAAACAACGAGTCACAGGAGAGCACGATGCAGAAGTTCACCACCCCCGCCGCCGTCACCGCCGTCCTCGACATCCCCGCCGGCCGCATCCAGCTGATCGCCGCGGACCGCACCGACACCACGGTCGAGATCCTGCCCGCCGACGCCTCCAAGAGCCGCGACGTCAAGGCGGCCGAACAGACCACCGTCACCTGCGCCGACGGCGTCCTGCGCATCCAGGCCCCCGAGGCGAAGAACCAGGCCTTCGGCCCCTCCGGCTCCGTCGAGGTCACCGTCCAGCTGCCCGCCGGCTCCCGCGTCGAGGTCACGTCCGCCTGCGCCGAACTGCGCGGCGTCGGACGCCTCGGCGACGTCACCCTCGACAGCGCCCAGGGCCCGGTCAAGCTCGACGAGACCGCGAGCGCCCGCCTCGCCCTCCAGGCCGGCGACATCACGGTCGGCCGCCTGACCGGGGACGCGGACCTCCGCACCCAGAAGGGCGACCTGACCATCACCGAGGCCGTACGCGGCACCGTCACCCTGCGCACCGAACAGGGCCACGTGACCATCGGCGCCGCCCGCGGCACCTCCGCCACCCTCGACGCCGGCACCTCCTACGGCCGGATCGACAACACCCTCCACAACGCCGGTGCCGCCGACCTGACCATCCACGCCACCACCGCCCACGGCGACATCACCGCCCGCAGCCTCTGAACCGTTCGACCCGCGCACCCCGCCCCACCACAAGGCGGCGTACACCGACACCGTGTCGGAGTACGCCGCCTGGTTCGTTACGACCCGGACGCCAGTGGTGGGTTCAGTGCTTCGGCATCTCCATCGGCCGGTTCCGCCAGGGACGGCACACGCCCAGGAAGCAGACCATCGCGGCCAGCGCGCTGCCCAGCTGGACCACGGCCATCGGTACCGCCGTCTCCTTGCCCGCGATCCCGACGAGCGAGGAGGCGATCGCGCCCATCACGAAGCACGACGTACCGACCAGCGCGGAAGCCGAACCCGCGGCATGCGGGGTGCGCATCAGGGCGAGCGCGTTGGTGTTCGGCAGGATCAGACCCAGCGAGGAGATCATGACGAACAGACAGGTCGCGATCCCGACCGTCCCCGGGTCCCCGAAGACGCCCTGCGTCACCAGCACCAGCGCCAGCCCACCGGCGGCGAGCAGCGCGAGCCCGTACCCGAGGACCTTGTCCAGCCGGATCCGGCCCACCAGGACCTTGCCGTTGATCTGGCCGGTGACCAGCAGACCGAGCGAGTTGAGGCCGAACAGCAGGGAGAAGGTCTGCGGCGACGCCCCGTAGATGTCCTGGATCACGAACGGCGAGGCGGCGATGTAGGAGAACAGCGCCCCGTACGCGAAGCCGTTCGTCATCAGGTAGCCGGTGAAGACCCGGTCGATGAACAGCCCGCGCATGATCCACATCGCCCCGCGCACCCCGCCGCGCTGGCGCCGCTCGGGCGGCAGGGTCTCCGGCAGCCGGCGCCACACCAGCACGGTGAGCGCGATACCCATCCCGGTGAGGACGACGAAGATGCCCCGCCAGCTGGTGAAGTGCAGGACCTGTCCGCCGATCACGGGCGCGACGATCGGGGCGACGCTGGATATCAGCAGCAGCGTGGAGAAGAACCGGGCCATGGCCAGACCGTCGTACAGATCGCGTACGACGGCCCTGGCGATGACGACCCCGGCCGATCCCGCGAGCCCCTGGAGCACCCGGAAGGCGATCAGCGACTCGACGTTGGGGGCCAGAGCGCACATCGCGGAGGCGACGACGTAGACCGTCAGCCCGGCCAGCAGCGGGCCGCGCCGGCCCCACCGGTCGCTCATCGGGCCGACCACCAGCTGTCCGACCGCCATGCCGATCAGGCACGCGGTCAGCGTCAGCTGGACGGTCGAGGCGGACGCCCCCAGGCTGTGCGTGACCTCCGGCAGGGCCGGCAGATACATGTCCATCGACATCGGCGGCACCGCGGCGAGAGCACCGAGGAGGAACGTGACCAGGAGCCCGGTCCAGCGCACCGACCTGTCCGAGCCGGCCGGGCCCCGTCTGCCCTTCGCCGGAGAACGCGCCCCCGGGAATCGCCTGCCTTTGGCGGTGGCTTCCTCGGCTTGCTGAGACATGCGCCCTCCGCGTCCAGTTCGTTTCGTGGCTACGGCCGATGCTCGCAGCAGACCACTACAGAACCGGCAGCGCCCGAGTGGCGCCTGAAGCGAGGCGATACCGCGACAAGGCCGTTGATCTGCCGAAGTCGAGACTCGTCAGTGCCCTGCTCGAGTTTCCCTCGGAGCGGCTCGGATGACTTTGGGGCGGCCTTGGCGCGGGGAGTTCGGCCGTGTCACTATTCCTGCACGCCTTCCCTGCCCAAAATCATTTCCAGGGCAGCGGATTGAGCCAGTGTCCACCGGTTCTGTACTGGTGGGACCAGGGACGTGCCAGGTCGGCACAGGATTCCCCGCACATCAATTCCCGCGCGCCGCGGTGTTTTCTCCCGTGTGCTGCGCCCGCTTCGGAAGCTGTGCGCAGATTCGTCACGTACAGAAGGCAGACTCTAGAGAAAGTAGAGCCCAGATATGCCCAGGCTATGCAAGCCCGCGGTGAGCGCGCCGGAACACGTCATCACCATCGAAGAGACTCTTGAGTTCGCCGCGAAAGCCCATGCGGGAAAGCCGCAGCTTCCTTTGGCGCTCCGGCTGATCCGGAACACCGGGGTCCTGAAGCGGCATATCGTCCAGCCCATCGAGCAGACCCTCGGGCACCCGGGCCTGACGGAACGCAACCGCATCTACGAGGCCGAGTCCAGGAAGCTGACCCCGCCGGTCATCGAAGACGCCCTGCGCAACGCCGACGTGGCGGCCCGTGACATCGACGCCATCATCTACGTGTCGTGCACCGGCTTCAGCATGCCGTCGCTGACCGCCTGGCTGATCAACCAGCTCGGCTTCCGCTCCGACACCCGCCAGATACCCATCGCCCAGCTCGGCTGCGCGGCGGGCGGCGCGGCGGTCAACCGCGCCCACGACTTCTGCCTGGCCCACCCCGGCTCCAACGTGCTGATCGTCTCCTGCGAGCTGTGCTCGCTGTGCTACCAGCCCGACGCGGACGACATCGGCTCGCTGCTGTCCGACGGGCTGTTCGGCGACGCGGTCGCGGCCGCCGTGGTCCGCGGCAACGGCGGTGTCGGCATCGAGCTGGAGCGCAACGCCTCCTACCTCATCCCGCACACCGAGGACTGGATCTCCTACGCGGTCAAGGACACCGGCTTCCACTTCCAGCTGGACCGCAGGGTGCCCGGCACGATGGAGCCGCTCGCGCCGGTGCTGCGCGAGTTCGCCAAGGACCACAGCTGGGACGCCGGCAAGCTCGACTTCTACATCGTCCACGCCGGCGGTCCGCGCATCCTCGACGACCTCGCCAAGTTCCTCGAGGTCGACCGCACGGTGTTCCGCCACAGCTGGGCGACCCTCACCGAGTACGGCAACATCGCCAGCGCGGTCGTCTTCGACGCGGCCCGCAGGCTGTTCGAGGAGGACACCCCGGCCCAGGACGCCACCGGCATGATCGCCGGCTTCGGCCCCGGGATCACCGCCGAGATGGCGCTCGGCCGCTGGAACGCCGACGCCCCCGGAGAGCTCGACTGAGCCCGACGCAAGGCACCGGAACCTCGCTCAAGTGAAATTCTGCGCGGACAAAGGAAGCTGACCCCATGACTGGCCTCATCCTCCCGCCCGGTCAGGGGCGAAAGCTGATCACCAAGGCGCAGGAAGTGACCTTCAAGGCCACAAAGGAAGACGGCTCCGCGATATCGATCTTCGAGGTGGTCGTACCGCCCGGATTCGATGTCGGGGCGCACGTCCACAGCGATGCGCAGGAATTCTTCTACGTCCTGGAAGGGGAGCTCCAGCTCCTGGCTTTCGAGCCGACCCGGCGCACCGAACAGGACTGGCACGAATGGGAGTCCCCCGACGGAGACAAGGTCGTCCGGGCCACCGAGGGCGCCTCCATGTTCGTGCCGTCCGGAACCCCGCACGCCTTCAGGAATGCCTCCGACAAACCGGCGCGCATGTTGTTCCAGTGCTACCCGTCACCCGTTCACGAGCTGTACTTCGAGGAGATCGCGGAGATCTGGGCGGCCGGGGGCATCAACCCCGACGCCATCGACGAGATGCGCAAGCGCTACGACGTCAGCCAGATCACCCCGCAGCGCTACCAGCCGCCTGCCCTTCTCGACCCCCAGTCCTCCGAACCGCGCGGAGCGTAATCAGAGATGAGCGACATCGAAAAGATCCCCCTGGTTTTCGCGAGCCTCGGGGAGCAGGAACTGGCCGCCGTCGCCGAGGTGTTCGCCTCGGGATGGGCGGCGGGCCAGGGACCCAAGGGCCAGGCCCTCGAGGCCCAGCTGAAGGAACGTTACGGGGCCGGTGACGCCGTCGCGGTCAGCAACTGCGGCGCCGCCCTGCACCTGGCGATGCTCGCGTTCGGCGTACAGCCGGGCGACGAGGTCATCGTCGCCGACTACACGTTCCCCGCCCCCGCGCACGCGGTCCGCTACGTCGGCGGGACCCCGGTCTTCGCCGACGTCCGCGCCGACACCGGCACCGTGGACCCGCAGTCGGTGGCGGACCTCGTCACCTCCAGGACCGTCGGCATCATCGCCGTCGACACCGTCGGCCTGCCCGCCGACTACACGGAACTGCAGGCCATCGCCGACCGGCACGGGCTGTTCCTCATCGAGGACGCCGCCTGCGCGGTCGGCGCCACCTACCAGGGACGCGAGGCGGGATCGCTGGCCGAGGTGGCCTGTCTGTCCTTCCACGGACGCAAGGGCGCCACCAGCGGTGAGGGCGGCGCCTTCATCGCCACCGACCCGGCCATCGGCGCGAAGGCACGGCAGCTGTCGGCCTTCGGCATCGGCAGCATCTTCGACATGGGCCAGGTCATCGGCCTGCCGATCCCCGAGTTCACCGAGATCGGCTACAACTTCAAGCTGTCCGACATCGCCGCGGCGATCCTGACGGTGCAGCTCGGCCGGATCGAGGAGCTCATGGAGCGCCGGCGCGCCGTCGCCGCCCGCTACGCCGAACTCTTCGCCGACGAAGAGCTGCTGACGGTGCCGCACGTGCCGGCGGACCGCACCCACGCCTGGCAGTCCTACCTGGTGACGCTGGACGCGAGCGTCGACCGCGGGGCCGTCGCCACCGAACTGCGCGCCCAGGGCATCGGCACCCTGCACGGCACCTGGGCCAACCATGTGCAGCCCGCCTTCGACGCGCAGCAGGTGTGCCCGGTCTCGGCGGACCTCTTCCAGCGCAACCTCGGCATACCCATGCACGCCGAGCTGACCATGAGCCAGGTCGAGCGGGTCTCCGAGGTCCTGCGCACCGCACTGCGCACCCACGCCCGGCCCGCCCGGACCCTGAAGGGAGCGGCATGACGAACAACCAGCCTGCACCGGACGGTGTGATGAGGCTGATCAACGGCTACTGGAACACCGGTGTCATCGGCGCCGCGGCCACCCACCGCGTCTTCACCCACCTGGAGAACGGCGCGGGCACGGCCGCCGAGGTGGCGGCCCGCGCCGAGATCTCCGAGCGGGGCGCGCAGAGCCTCCTGGACGGTCTGGTCAGCGTGGAGCTGGTGCTGCTCGAGGACGGGCGCTACCGCAACACCCCCGAGGCGTCCGCGTTCCTGGTCGAGGGCAAGCCCGCCTCCCTGGCCGGCTTCGCCAAGCTCAAGCTCCAGCACACGGGCAGCCTCACCGACCTCCCCGAGGTCGTCCGCATCGGCGGCCCGCTGGCCGGCGGCGAGACCGAGGTGGCCGACAACCCGCACTGGGAGGGCATCGTCCCCGCCATCGCCGCGGTGTCGGTTCCCGCCGCGGACGCCGGTGTCGACGCGCTCGGCATCGCGGATGCCGGTGAGATCTCGATCCTCGACGTGGGCGGCGGCTCGGGCATCTACTCGTCGATCTGGCTGAAGGCCAACCCGGCCGCCCGCGCGGTCCAGCTCGACTGGGAGCCGATCAACGTGATCGCCCGCCGGCTGGTGGGGGAGCAGGGCGTGGGCGACCGCTTCACCACCCTCGACGGTGACTTCCACACCACCGACTTCGGCACCGGGCTGTACGACATCGCCGTCTACTCCCACATCGCCCACCAGGAGAACGCCCAGAGCAACATCGAGGTCTTCACCCGGCTCCGCAAGGCTCTCAAGCCCGGCGGTGCCCTGGTGGTGGCCGACTACGTCGTCGACGACGACCGCGGCGCTCCGGCGTTCCCGCTGCTCTTCGCCCTGGAGATGCTGCTCAAGAGCAACGAGGGCGGCACCTGGCGGCGCTCCGACTACCGCGACTGGCTGATCAAGGCAGGCTTCGAGGACGTGTCCTTCCACGCCGCGCCGCCCGCCACGATGGTCATCGCCCGCTAGCAGAAGGCCAGTTCGCAGTGCCGACAACGAACGGTGGGAACATGCGGGACAACACCGACCCGGCAGACCTTTCGATCATCGAGGAAGTCTCCCGCCTGGTGGGAGTGGACTGCTCGGCCCGGACGGTCCGCTCGATCCTGTCTGCCTACGGGGACACGCTCGAGCAGGCCGTGGTCGCCTTCCGGGTGGCGACGGGGGAGCGCAACGCGGGAGATCTCGACTGCCGCTTCACCATGCTCCCGCCGGACCTGGACCCGTACGCCGTCGCGCTGGCGAACGGCCTGATCGAGGCGACCGACCACCCCGTCGGCAGCCTGCTGGCAGAACTCCACGCGGGATTCCCCATCGGGTTCAGCGGCATCGACTTCGGGGTCGTCGGCGGTTTCAAGAAGACCTGGTCCTTCTTCCCGCTCGACGACCTCAAGCCGCTGTCCGAGCTGGTCGCACTGGAGTCGATGCCGGCG
The DNA here is from genome assembly GCF_044742595.1 of Streptomyces sp. NPDC087859. Taxonomy (NCBI): domain Bacteria; kingdom Bacillati; phylum Actinomycetota; class Actinomycetes; order Kitasatosporales; family Streptomycetaceae; genus Streptomyces; species Streptomyces sp. NPDC087859. The sequence continues at coordinate 58,054 of NZ_JBIUUU010000019.1, forward strand.
AGCGCGGCCGGGAACCTCGACCTGTTCACCCGGTACGGCGTGGCCGACAAGGTGAGCCTGGTCGGCATCGACTACCGGCACCGGTCGGTGAACCTGTACTTCGGGGCGGCCCCCGCCTCCGTCTTCGAGCCCGGGGCGCTCACCTCGCTCCTGCGGGAGAGCGGGCTGCCCGCGCCGAGCGAGCGGCTGCTGCGCTTCGCCACCGGGGCGTTCGGCATCTACGCCACCCTGACCTGGGACTCCCCGAAGGTCCAGCGGATCACCATCGCCGCCATGACCGACGACCCGCTGTCCCTTCCGGTGACCATCGAGCCGGACATCGAGGACTTCCTGAAGAACTCTCCGTACCGCACCGACGGCCACCAGTTCGTCTACGCGATCACGGTGGCGCCGCGCGGCGAGTACCACAAGCTCCAGTCGTACTACCGATGGCGACCCCAGGTGGAGACCACCCTGCTGGTGCCCGACAGCCAGTAGCGGCACGCCGGCCACCGCCGCACCCCAGCCGAACCTGTCGAAGGAAAACTCTCATGAACATTGCTCTGTGGATCGTCGCGGGAGTGCTGGGCGCGTTCGCCCTGGCGGGCGGCGCCCAGAAACTGGCCCAGCCCAAGGCGAAGCTGGCCGCGGGCGGTTACGGCTGGGTCGACGACTTCAGCGACAGCGGCGTCAAGACGATCGGTGCCCTGGAGGTGCTGGCCGGGCTGGGCCTGATCCTGCCCGCCGCCCTCGACATCGCGCCGGTGCTGGTGCCGATCGCCGCGACGGGCCTGGTGCTGCTGATGATCGGCGCCGCCCTGACGCATCTGCGCCGCCACGAGTCCCAGGCGATCGTGGTCAACGTGGTCCTGCTCGCCGTGGCCGCCTTCGTGGCATGGGGCCGCTTCGGCCCGCACTCCTTCTGAGCCCTCCTGGTCTGTCCCCTGCGTCCCGCACCGCGCCGGCGACCGCCCGAACGTTCACCGCCCACCACAAAGGAGACAGCCCACATGAAGGGCTCTGTGGCCTATCACTCGATACAGAAGCGCGGTCTTCACATCGGCCTGCTGCCGCAGATGGCGGCCGCCGTCAACCCGTCGACCCCGATCAGCCTCGACCACGACCTGGGCGTCCTGCCCGAGGCCGGACGGCGTCTGACGGTGGCCCGCTACGCCGAGTACGTCGACGACCTGGCGGCCCGACTGTGGGCGGCCGGCGTCCGGCCCGACGAGCGCGTCGTCATCTACAAGACGGCCAACGCCGACCACTGGATGCTCGCCGCCGCCGTCTCCCGCATCGGCGGCGTCGTCGTGAACCTGTCGCCGGCCCTGGACCCCACGACCGTGGGCGTCCTGCTGGAGCGGGTCGACCGGCCGACCCTGCTCACCGACGGCGCCAAGCTCGACGTCCTCGCCGACGTACCCCTCACCGGCCTCACCCGGCGGATCATCACCTCGGCCGACCACCGGCCCGGGTCGATCTCGCTCGCCGAACTCGCCGGCAGCCCCCGGGTGAAGCCCGTCGTACGGCCCATCGACGAGGCCGCCGTCATCACCCACACCTCCGGCACCACCGGCATCCCCAAGCTCGTCGTGCACACGCCCCGCACCCAGGGCATCCGCCTCGTACCGCAGTGGCGGCTGCTGTCCCTGATGCGCAAGAAGGAGACCGTCGCGATCAACGTGCCCTTCGTGCACTCGCGGATGGTCGCGGCGATGTCGCTGGCGCTGCTGAAGGAGTACCCGGTCCTGCTCATGCGGGAGACGGGCCCCGCCGAGGTCGCCGAGCAGTTCGTCCAGCACCGGCCCGCCTTCGTGGAGGCACTGCCCAACTCGCTGATGGAGTGGGAGGAACTCGCCGAGGACCCGCGCGCGCCGTTCGGTTCGGTGAAGGTCTTCAGCAGCACCTTCGACGCCATCCACCCCGGCACCATGAGCAGGCTGCTCAAGGCGTCCCACCGCAAAGGCGCCCTGTTCTTCCAGATCTACGGGCAGAGCGAGGTCGGTCCGGCCGTCGGCCGCGCCTACTTCCGCCACTCCGCGCACAAAGCCAACGGGCGCTGCGTCGGCTGGGCCATGCCCAGGGGCGCCGCGCGGATCCGCGTGGTCAGCCGGGACGGCAACACCCCCTCCGAGACCAACCCCGGCTCCATCGAGGTCGCCTGGGACGGCATCGCCAAGACCTACTTCGGCGAGCAGGACCGCTACGACGCCAACCGCGACGGCCAGTGGTGGCGGACCGGCGACGTCGGATACCGCACCCGGTTCGGCTGCCTGCACATGCTCGACCGGGAGATCGACATGATCCCCGGCGTGAAGAGTTCCCTGGAGATCGAGGACGTCGTCCTGGGCCAACTGCACGAGCTGACCGAGCTGGTCGTGGTGCAGGGCGCCGACGCCGAACCCGTCCCGGTGATCTGCACCGTCGACGACAAGCCGCTGGACCTGGACCGCTGGCGGGCGGCCGTCGCCGAGTTCCCCCAGCTCGCCGACCCCGTGCAGATCCCGCAGGCCGAACTGCCCAGGACCGCGACGCTGAAGGTGCAGCGCCGCGCGCTGGCCCAGCGGTTCCAGGAGCAGGCGTGAGCGGTGACCAGCACACCGCCGCGGCCGGGACATCCACCCATCCGAAGGGGACCAACGCCTTGACACCGCAAGCGACGCTCGCCCGATTCCGCGAGTACATGGTGGGACCGTCGCGGTTCATGACCCTGCTGTCCGTCTTCGAACTCGGTGTCGTCGACGCACTGCGCGAGACTCCCGGCCTGACGGCGGCCGAGCTGGGAGAGAAGGTCGGCGCCAAGGCGGACGCACTCGAACAGCTGCTGTTCCTGCTCGTCAAGGAGGGCTTCGTCGCCCAGGACGAGACCTCCGGCGGCTACCGCCTCAACGGCCTCGCCGAGGTCGCCGAGAGCGACCTCGCCCGCGCCCTGGCCTATATGAACCTGATCAAGGTCACCGCGCTCAGACAGCTGTACTACCTCACCGAGTCCGCGCGCACCGGCACGGTCGTCGGCCTGAAGGAGCTCTACGGCGCCGACGGCACCCTGTACGACGCGGTCGCCGACCACCAGGACCTCAACGAGTCTTGGCTCAAGCTGATGAACACGGTCACCGCCAACATCGACCCCTGGTTCTTCGCCAACATCGACGTCCCGGCCGGCGCCCGGGTGCTCGACGTCGCCGGCAACACCGGCCTCGGGGCGATCCACACCTACCGGCACAAGGCCTCCGACGGTCTGACGGTGACCACCTTCGACCTGCCGGACAAGGAGGCCAGGGCGCTGGCGAACTTCCGGGCCGAAGGCCTCGAGGAACACCTGTCGTTCATCGGCGGCAACGTCTTCGACGAGATCCCCAAGGGGTTCGACGTCGTCCTGATCAAGCACTTCCTGGACATGTTCGACAAGGACAACGTGCTCAGAATCCTCCAGGGAGCCAACGACTCGCTCGAGGAAGGCGGCCAGATCCACATCCTGGTGCCGGTCTACCCCGAGGACATCACGCAGACCGACAACTACAACGTCGACTTCTTCCCGGCGTTCTTCATCGGCGCCGCCATGGGCCAGGGCGGTCCGCAGAAGCTGTCGGTCTATCAGAGCCTGCTGGAGCAGGCCGGGTTCAAGGTGACCCGCGCGGTCACCAAGAGCGCCGCCGAGATCCCCCCGGACGTCATTCCCGTCCAGGCCGTCCTCAGCGCGACGAAGGTCGCCTGAGACACGCGTACGGCCGCTTCGGCCGCGAGCCGGATCCCCATCGCTACTGAAAGAGGTCGGTTGCAATGACACCGGAAGCGACGCTGGCGCGATTCCGCGAGTACATGGTGGGACCGTCGCGGTTCATGACGCTGGTGTCCTGCTTCGAGCTGGGCATCATCGACGCGCTGCGGGACCGGCCCGGCCTGACGGCGGCCGAGCTGGGCGAGGTCGCCGGCGCCAAGCCGGACGCCGTGGAACAGCTGCTCCTGCTGATGGTCAAGGAGGGTTTCGTCGCCCAGGACGAGACCTCCGGCGGCTACCGCCTCGACGGCCTCGCGGGCGTCTCCGAGAAGCTGATCGACCAGGCGCTCGCCGATCTGTACATGATCAAGGCGGTCACGCTGCGGCAGCTGTTCTATCTCACCGAGACCGTCCGCGCCGGCGAGGTCGTCGCCCTGAAGGAGCTGTACGGATACGACGGCGACCTCTACGGCGCACTCGGCGAGCTGCCGGAACTGCGCGAGCCCTGGGCCCGGTTGATGGACACCGTCACCGCCCACGTCGACCCGTGGTTCTTCGAGAACATCGACATCCCGGCCGGGTCCAACGTGCTCGACCTCGCCGGGAACACCGGGCTCGGCGCCGTCGACACGCTCAAGCTGAAGGGTTCGCCCGGACTTCGGGTCACCACCTTTGACCTTCCCGACAAGGAAGCCGAATGCCTGGCGAACTTCCGCGCTCAAGGGGTGGAAGACGTCTGCTCGTTCATCGGCGGAGATGTCTTCGAGGGTGTTCCCGAGGGTTTCGACGTCGTCCTGATCAAGCACTTCCTGCCCATGTTCGACAAGAGCGACGTCCTGCGGATCCTCGACGAGGTCAGCAAGTCGCTGCGGATCGGCGCGCAGGTGCACGTGCTGGTGCCGGTGTTCCCCGAGGACATCAAGGACCCCGACAACTACACGGTCGACTTCTACTCCAGCTTCTTCGTCGGCTGCACGATGGGCAAGGGCGGTCCGCAGAAGCTTTCGACCTGGCAGAGCTGGCTCGAGGAATCCGGGCTCAAGGTCACCAAGGCGGTCATGGACGACTGGGAGAACCTGCCCCCGCACGCCCTCACCGCAGAAGCCGTCCTGTCCGCGACGAAGGTCGCCTGACATTCCTTGAACGAAAACAAAGGCTCAAGCCTGGAGGATCAATGTCCGTGTCAGAAAAAGCGGAAGCCGTGTATTCCGCGATCGAGGAAGCGTCCGGCCTGCTGGACATCGACGTCCCCCGGGACAAGGTCCGCTCGGTCCTGGACGCGTTCGGCGACGGGGTCTCCGAAGAGTCCCTGGTCGTCCTCGCCATGGCCGGCGGCGAGCGTCACCGGGGCGACATCGACTACAACTTCACCGTGCCGCTCGAGGCGGGCGACCCGTACGACATAGCCGTGCGCGAGGGCTGGATCGAGAAGACCGACCACCCCGTCGCCAACCTCATCCCGGAGATCCTCGAGAGCTCCGCCGTCACCTTCTACGGCATCGAGTGCGGAGTCGTCGGCGGCTTCAAGAAGACGTACATCTTCTTCCCCCTGGACGACCTGGGCGACCTTTCCGTCCTCGCCTCGCTCCCGTCCATGCCGAGCAGCCTGGCCGAGCACGCCCGCACCTTCGCGGACATCGGTCTGGAAAAGCGTGTGTCGATCGTGGGGATCGACTACACCAAGAAGACCGTGAACATCTACTTCATGGCCGGGGGACTCGACGAGAAGACCGTTCTCTCGGTGCTCCACGACACCGGACTGCCCGAGCCGAGCACCCCGGAGCTGCTGGAGTTCGTCCAGAACTCCTTCTCGATCTACCCCACCTTCAGCTGGGACTCCCCGGACATCGACCGGATCTGCTTCTCGGTGGTGAGCCCGAATCCCGAGTCGTACCCGACGACGCTGTTCCCGGAGATCTCGGAATTCGCGAAGAACGCCCCGTACGAGTACGACGGCGCGCGCGTCCTCGTCTACGGCGAGACGATCTCGCGCCAGGAGGAGTACCACAAGCTCGCCGTGTACTTCCGCCGGCCGGCCTCGTTCTGGAACAACCTGCCGCTGGCCGCCACGTTCGAACAGCTCGTAGCCGCCTGGCGCGCCGAGCAGTGACATCAGGGACCTCAAGCAACGCCAGGAGGAGTCATGTCCGAAACCGTTGAGATCGACGAGCGCAGTGCCGCCGTCGACACACTGGGCGGGGTGATCGGCGAGGCCGGCGCGGCCGCCCTCGAAGGACCGCGCGAGCAGCTCACCGAGAGCGCCCTGCGCGCCGCCTTCGCGCTGTGGGAGGACCCGGAGGTACGCCCGAAGCTGCTCGGGATCCTCCAGGCCGCGGTCAACAGCGAGGAAGGCGCGGAGCAGATGCGCCGGTTCATCGCCGAGCAGCTCTTCGCGCAGGCCGGCAAGTCCATCGGCGCCACCGACCTGGACATCTACCAGATGGCCGAGTTCCTCGGTGTGCCGCCGGTCAACTTCGGCGCGGCCGCCGGGCAGGTCTGGGGCGCCGTCCTGATGCGCTACGTCGTCAAGCTGGAGCCGATCGCGTCCATCCCGGTCGACGACCTGATCAAGCTCATCAACCCGACGCTCCACCGCTACCTCGGCGCGGCGCAGTGATCTGAGGAGGGGACATGTCCGAAACCACCGAGGCCACGGAGCGCGGCGCCGCCTGGGACACGCTGGGCGGCGCCCTCGGCCAGGCCGGAGCGGCCGCGCTCGCCGGGTCGCGCGAACACCTGGCCGAGGGCCTGCTCCGCGGCGCCTTCGCGCTGTGGGAGAACCCCGAGGTACGGCCGAAGCTGCTCGGGATCCTCCAGGCCGCGGTCAACAGCGAGGAAGGCGCGGAGCAGATGCGCCGCTTCCTCGCCGACCAGCTCTTCGCGCAGGCCGGCAAGTCCATCGGCGTCGAGGGGATGGACATCTACCAGGCGGCCGAGACCTTCGGCGTGCCGGCGGTCCACATCAACGCGGCCGCCGGGCAGGTCTGGGGCGCCGTCCTGATGCGCTACGTCGTCAAGCTGGAGCCGATCGCGTCGGTACCGGCCGAGGAACTGATCCAGCTGCTCAAGCCGACGATCCAGCGCTACCTGGGCTGACCCCGCGCCGGCCCCGCCCCGCCGTACGGCCCCGCCACCACCGCCCACCGGTGACACCCCCTGAACCGCGTCACCCGCACCGCCCCCGGGCCACTCCGCGGGCGGTGCCCCCTCGTTCCCCGTTCCCACCCGTTGCCGAGTCCTCCTGACCCCGCCTCACGTGCTCGAGCACCGCACCCGCACAAGGAGATGTGTCGTGACCACTGAAGTGATCCCCCGGACCGCCCAGGGCCAGGAGTCGGCCGCCGTGGCGCGGCGCACCGTCGAGGAGCTGCTCCAGCGGGTGCAGGAGCGGCTCAGTTCCTTCCTCGCGGCCGAGCGCGCCCGCTACGCCGAGGTGAACGAGCGGGCGGTGGTCGCCATCGACGCGCTGTCCGACCTGGTCGAGGCGGGCGGCAAGCTCGTCCGCCCGGCGTTCTGCCTCGCCGGCTACCTCGCCGCCGGCGGCGACCCCGAGGACCCCGGGATCGTGGATGCCGCCGCGGCCCTGGAGATGCTGCACATCTCCGCCCTCGTCCACGACGACGTCCTGGACGACTCCCGCACCCGGCGCGGCAAGCCCGCCGTCCACCTCCTGCACGCCACGCTGCACCGCAGCCGCGGCTGGCAGGGCGAGTCACGCCGGTTCGGTGAGGGCGTCGCCCTCCTCGTCGGCGACCTGGCCCTGGTCTACTCCGACGAGCTGATGTCCCACGCCCCGGCCGCGGCCCGCCCCGAATGGCACCACCTGCGTTCCGAAGTGATGATCGGCCAGTACATGGACGTCGCTGCGGCCGCCGAGTTCTCCGTCGACCCCGCGCTCTCCCGGCTGATCGCCCTGATCAAGTCCGGCCGCTACACCATCCACCGCCCCCTGGTCGTCGGCGCGAGTGCGGCCGGCCGCGCCGACCTCGCGCCCGCCCTCGCCGAGTACGGCGAGGCGGTCGGTGAGGCGTTCCAGCTCCGCGACGACCTGCTCGACGCGTTCGGCGACTCCGCCCAGACCGGCAAGACCGCCGGACTCGACTTCAGCCAGCACAAGATGACCCTGCTCCTCGGCTGGGCGATGCAGCGCGACGCGCACATCCACGGCCTCATCACCGAGCCCGGCCACACCCCCGACGAGGTACGCGGCCGGCTGCTGGACACCGGCGTCCCCGAGGACGTCGAACGGCACATCGCCGGCCTCGTCGACAAGGGCTGCGCGGCCATCGCCGACGCGCCCGTCGACCCGGTGTGGCGCAGCGAACTGACGAACATGGCCCTGCGCGTGGCCTACCGGAACAAGTGACCCGCCCGAGCACGACACCTGGAGGAAGAATGTCGGGAACCGCGCAGCCGGCGGATCTCTTCGCCGGCGTCGAGGAATCGGCCGCGCTCATCGACGTGTCCTGCTCGCGCGAGAAGGTCTGGCCCGTCCTCGCGGCGTACGAGGACGCGCTGCCGGAGGCGATCATCGCCTTCCGGGTGGCGACCAACTCCCACCACGAAGGGGAGTTCGACTGCCGCTTCACCCTCCCCCGGAGCATCGACCCCTACCTCCGCGCCCGCGCCCACGGCTTCATCACCGAGACCGGCCGGCCCGCGGAATCCCTGCTCGCCGACATCCAGCGGCACTGCCCCATCGACAGTTACGGCATCGACTTCGGGATCGTCGGCGGCTTCCGGAAGATCTGGGTGTACTTCCCCGGCGGCAGCTCCCAGAGCCTCGCCAAGCTCCGCGACCTGCCGTCGATGCCGCCCAGCCTCACCGAGAACTTCGCCTTCTTCGCCGACCGCGGCCTCGCCGAGAAGGTGGACGTCGTCGCGATCGACTACCGCGGCGGCACCGTCAACCTGTACTTCACCGGATTCCCCGACGACCTGCGCCGGCCGTCCGAGGTCCTGGCGATGCACCGCGCCATGGGCATGCCCGACCCGAGCGAGCAGATGCTCAGGTTCTGCGAGAAGTCCTTCGGTTTCTACGCCACGCTGAGCTGGGACTCCCCGCGGATCGAACGCATCGCCTTCAGCGTGAAGACCCAGGACCCGCTGTCGCTGCCCGCCCGGCTCGGCCCGAAGATCGAGCACTTCGTGAAGAGCGTCGCCTACGGCCGTGACGATCCCAAGATGGTGTACGCGGCCATGACGTCCTCGGGCGAGGAGTACTACAAGCTCCAGTCGTACTACCGGTTCCGCGAGCGCAGCCGACTGGACCTGATGCCGTCCATCGACCATGCCGCCGACGCCGCGTAGCGCGCGTGCGCCCGTGGAGTTCCGTTTCGGCCGGATGCGGCGACTGCTGAAGGGCGGCCCGGTCCGCACCGTGTCGGTGGACGGCGTGGCCGCCGAGTTCGTCACGGACCCGGAGCTGGTCCGCCGCATCCTCGTCAAGGACGGCAAGCACTACGGCAAGGGCGAGCTCTTCCAGAAGGCCAGGATCCTCAGCAAGGCGGGGCTGCTCGCGGACGACGACGCCCTGCACCGGCACTACCGGCGATTGGCGCATCCGTATGTGCGCACGGCGGCGGCCGTCGACCACGCCCCCGGCATGGAGAAGATCGCCCGGGACGCGGTGGCCGCATGGCGTCCCGGCCGGCCCGTCGACGTCCAGGCCACGATGTGCCGGGCGGCGAGCGGCATCGCGCTGAGCACCCTCTTCGACGGTCTGCCGGGCGACACGGCGAGCGCGCTCGTCGAACAACTCACCGTCCTGGCCCGGGAGATGATCGGAAAGCCGCTGCACGGAAGGGCGGCCCTGCAACGGGGGCCCGCCCGGCGGCTGGCTAGCGCTTTCACCGGTTTCCGGTCCCTGCTCGCCGGGTGCCTCGCCGACCGCCCCGACGCCACGGCGGGCTATCTCTCGGCACTCCTGTCGGACGCCGAGCGGACCGGCACCCCCGCGCTGAGCACGGACGAGATCTACGACGAGGCCGTCATGATGCTGATCGCGGCCACCGTCACCACGGCCTCGGTGATGTCCTGGGCCCTGTACGTGCTCGCGGAGCACCCCCAGATCGAGGAGTACGTCCTCAAGGACCTGGCGCGCACGGCGGGCGGGTGCCCGGCCGCCCCCTCCGGCCACGGGCACGGCCACGGTCCGCCCGGCTACACCCTGCGGTTCCTGGCCGAGGTGCTGCGGCTCTACCCGCCCGTGTGGATCACCTGCCGCAAGGCCCTCTCGAGCGTCACCCTCGACGACCGCACGCTCCCCGCGGGCACGCACGTGATGTTCAGCTCCTACCTGCTGCACCGGGACCCCGACCGCTACCCGGACCCGCACCGCTTCGACCCGGACCGCTGGCTCACCGCGAGCCCGACCGCCCAGGACGCCTCGTACATCCCCTTCGGCGCCGGGGCCCGAGGGTGCGTCGGGGAGCCGTTCGCCTGGAAGGAACTCGAGACCCTGCTCGGCGCGGTGACCCGCGAATGGCGGCTGACCATCCCACCCGGCACCACGATCCGCCCGGCAGCCCACACCACCCTGCACCCACAGCGACTCCTGATGACCCCCCAACCGCGCTGATTCCCCACCCGCACCCTCGTCCCGACCAGCCGCTGCCGCCCCAGGCCGGTGGGTCGGTCGCTCGCACACCGCGCCTGACCGCTTCCCCGCCTGACCAGCCGCTTTCGGGCCCCGGTCGTCCGCTTCCGATTCCCTGGTGCCCCCTCAACCGCGCTGACTCCCCCTACCCGCACGCTCGTCCCGACCAGCCGCTGCCGCGCCCAATCCGGCGGGTCGGTCGCTCGTACACCCCGCTTGACCGCTCGCCCGCCCGACCAGCTGCTTTCGTGCCCCGGTCGTCGCTTCCGACTCCCTGCCGCCCCTCAACCGCGCTGATTCCCTACCCGCGCGCTCGTCCCGACCAGCCGCTGCCGCCCCAGGCCGGTGGGTCGGTCGCTCGTACACCCCGTCTGATCGCTTGCCCGCCCGACCAGCCGCTTTCGTGCCCCGGTGGGGCGATTTCGCGCCCGACCAGCCGACTCCGTACACCCCGACCAGCCGAGGAGTGCCGTCATGCCGACTCCGACGACACCTGCACGGACCGTCGAACTCACCTCTCAGGCCTGGGCCGAGGCCCGCTCCATGGCGGGCGCCGGGCCGGACCACGGCCGGTGCCCGCCGGGCGGCGACCGTCTGGTGGCCGCCGCGCTGCGGGCGCACAGCACGCTGTCGGCCGGACTCGGACACAGCGTCCCGTTCACCGCGCTCGGCCCGAGCGGTGGCGCGGTGCGCGGGCTCGCCGCCTTCCTCGCGGTCTACGCCGGCCAGGACCGTCACTGACGATGCGAGGCGCGCGGCGGGTGGCCCCGGTGCCGCACCGGAGCCTCGACCTCCGCGGCAGCCGTGCTCGAACCCCCGTAGCGCGCACGGGACATGAGCCCGCGCCGCCCCTAAGGTGGAGCTGCAAGTCGTCCCGCCCGCCTCCCTCCCCCCGGAGGCGGGCGGGCCTGTTGGCGGACGTCCGTCCCGCGGCCCCAGCCCCCCGCTGCGACGTACACCCGCCGGCTCGATCCGGGCAGGGCCGCACGCGAAGGCCCCCGCCGCACAGGTGCCCCGGCTGACAGCGGGGCCGGCGCGGTCGTCGCGGAGCATTCAGGAAGCCGACCCCGCCGCCGACCGTGAGATGCGCGATGGTGTCGGCGGCCTGACGCCCGCTCGGATCCAAGGAGGGGCCCGCATGAGCCGGATCGAAGAGTTCGAGGAGGCGCGGCCCCTGTTGTTCTCGATCGCCCACCGGATGCTGGGCAGCGCGGGCCGGGCCGAGGACGCGGTGCACCAGGCCTGGCTGTACTACGAGGCCACCCCCGAACAGCCCGCCTCGGACCGCGAGTTCCTCACCGCCACGATCACCCGGATCTGCCTCGACGCCCTGCGCCGGCCCCGCCCGCGGCGGGACCGCCACCCCGGGCCCTGGCTGCCCGAACCGTCACCGGGCGCCACCCCCCACCACCGCTCCCGCCAGGACCCCCCGCGGCCGCCGGAGCCCGCCGAAGCACCGCCGGCGGTCGCCCTGTCGCTGCTGGAACGGCTGACCCCGCTGGAGCGCGCCGTGTTCGTGCTGCGGGAGGTCTTCGGATGCGGCCCCGCCCAGATCGCGTCCGCCGTGGGCTGCTCGGAAGCGGCGTGCCACCAGCTGTCCGCCGCCGTGTCGAGGGCGAGCGCCGTCGGCGGTACGGCCCCGGCCTGGCCGCGGCGCATCGCCGGCGCGGACCACGTCGCGCGGGTCCTCGCCACGATCGTCCCGGCCCTGGTCAAGGTCGGCGTCACCCTGGAGCCACGGCAGGTGGACCACCGTCCCGGTGCGGTCTTCCGCGACCGCAACGGCACGGTCCTCAGCGCCCTCGCCCTCGACATCCTCGACGGGCGGATCCAGACCATCCGCTGGGTGAGGGACCCGGACCCGTCCACCGCGGACACCCCCGCGCCGACCTGACCCGACGAGCGCCGCCAGGCCGGACGGGACCGTAGGACCGTAGAAAAGGAGGAGCCCGCGTGACACGGACCGAGGAGTTCGAGGAACTGCGTCCGCTGCTGTTCGCGATCGCCTACCGCATCCTGGGAAGCGTGAGCGAGGCCGAGGACGCCGTCCAGGACACCTGGCTGCGCTGGGACGCCTCCTCGACCGTGCCCAGGTCGGCGAAGGCCTACCTGTCGACCACGGTGACCCGGATCTCGATGGACGTGCTGCGCTCGGCCCGCGTCCGGCGCGAGACCTACGTCGGGCCCTGGCTGCCCGAACCCCTGCTCACCGACTCCTACGAGGACCCGGCACGCTCCGCGGAGCTCGCCGAATCGCTGTCCACGGCGGCCCTGTTGCTGCTGGAACGGCTGTCCCCGCTGGAGCGGGCGGTGTTCGTGCTGCGGGAGGTGTTCGCGTTCGGCTTCCCGGAGATCGCGGACGCGGTGGGGCGTTCGGAGACGGCGTGCCGCCAGCTCGCGGTGCGGGCGCGCCGGCACATGGACGAGGGCCGGCCGCGGTTCGAGGCCGACCGCAAGGAGTGCGAGGCGCTCGCCGGGCGGTTCTTCGATGCCCTGAAGGAAGGCGACGTCGACAGTCTGCGCAAACTGCTCGCCGCCGACGTGGAGCTGGTCGGGGACGGCGGCGGCAAGGGCCCGCAGCTGGCCAGGACCGTCGTCGGCGACGACCACGTGGCACGGCTGCTCGCCTCCCTGGTCACCACGCTCGCCCGGGTGGACGGCGTCGTGGAGGCCCGCGAGCTCAACGGCCAGCCCGGCGCGATCCTCCGCGACCGGGACAACAAGGTCCTCAACACCTGGACGCTGGACATCGTCGACGGCCGGATCCGCACCATCCGCTCGGTCACCAACCCCGACAAGCTCGGCCACCTGGGCCCGGTGGCCGACGCATGGGCGATCAACCGAGAGGCCCGCCGCACAACGAACTGACCACCCCACCGGACCGCCCGCCCCCCACCCGGCCACCGCAGCCGGGACCCACCCGACCGGGCCTGGACAGACACCCGCCGCGCCGAACCGGCCGGCCGCCCGGCCCGGTCACCACGCCTGTGACCGGTGTGTCCCACCCCACCGGGCCCGGGCAGACACTCGCCACGCCGCCGGACCCGGCCAGTACATCGCCCGCCCCCCTTCACGCCGCCCGAGCCGGTCGGTGGGCGAGTGTGTCCTGGAGGTGGCGGCGGCGCAGTTCGCCGGTGTCGGTGCGGGGCAGGCCGCCCAGGAGGATGAGTTCGGCGGGCAGGTGCGCGGGTGGGATGCCCTGGGCGGACAGATGGGTGCGCAGGTCCAGGAGGGTGGGCGGGGTGCCGTCGGGGACCACGACGGCGCAGGCCAGTTCGCCGTGCCGAGGGTCGGCGCGGGCGACGACCGCGGCCTCGGCCACCCGGGGATGCCCCAGCAGCAGCGCCTCGATCTCGGTGACCGGCACGAGGAACACGCCGCCCACCTCCTCGGTGCGCAGCCGCGGATGCCCGGCCTCGTCCAGGTCCACCGCCTCGCCGTCCTCCTGCCAGGTCAGGCCGACACCGCTGCCGCGCCGCCACACCGCGAGCGGCGAGGCGGGCCCGCGGGGCGAGGGCCGCTCGGAGTGGGAGGCAGGCCGCGGCAGCGCCCGCGGCGGCACTCCCAGCGCGGCGTGGACCCGCCGGCCGAGTGCGGCGGAGGTGCCCGCCTCGTCGGAGGTGAACGCGCCGTACAGCTCAAGCCCCTCCCGCGGCCGGTGCTCCCGCGCGGCGACGAGCTCCTCCCACTGCGCGGGCGTCGCGTACACCCGGCGCACCCCCGCCGCGGCCATCAGCCCGAGCGCGGTCTCCGCATCCCACACGTCCTGCAGTACGACCGTCCCCCCGCACGTGAGCGGACCGATCACCGCGTGCAGCAGCGACGGCAACGACGCCAACGGCACCGCGGAGAACGCGGCCTCGGCCGCCCCCGTCACCGAAGGCAGGCCCGCGTGCAGTGAGTTGGGCGTGTGCAGGGCCATGCTGTGCGCGGCCCGCAGACCGAGCGAGGTGACGGCCACGGCGACCCGGTCCGCGGGCCGCGACGGCAGCCGCAGCCACCCGGCGGACCGGTACCGCTCGTGCGGGGTGTGCACGAAGTGTCGTACGAAATCGATCGCGCCCGCGTCCACGGCGTCCCCGAGCACGGCCCGGTGGCGCAGCCACGGCAGCCGGGGCGCGAGGTCGGCGAGGACCCGGGCCGGCGAGGCGCCCTCCCACAGATCCGTCACGACGCACAGTCGCGGCTCGGCCGCGGCGAGCACCGCCTCCAGGTCCCGGATCCCGTACCCGGTCATCACCGGCACGGCCACCGCGCCGGTCCGCAGACAGGCCAGCAGCAGGGCCACCGTCTCCCAGCGGTTCGGCAGCTGGTAGGCGACCGGGTCACCGGGGCGCACCCCGAGGGCGTCCAGGGCGTGCGCGAAACGGCCGGTGCAGGCGGCGAGTTGACCGTACGAGATGCGTGCCACGCGGCTCGGGGCGGGACGGTGCGCCTGGTGGGAGACGATCGCGGTGCGGTGCGGATGGCGTGCCGCGCCCCGGTACACGTCGTGCAGCACGGTCTCGTTGCGCCACCAGCCGCGCTCGACGAAGGCCCGCGTGACCTCGGCGGGCGGCTCCAGGTCCCCGAGGAGGTCCGCGAGCGGTCCGTCGCCGGGCAGCGCGCCCGCGGACCCGCCGAATGCCGCCGCCGTGGATTCCTGCCCGCAGTCCGCCATCACCGGCTCCTGCCCACGGCCCAGGCGACCTGGACCCGGGAGGTGCAGCCCAGCTTCCGCATCACGTTGCGGACGTGGTTGACCACCGTCCACTCGGCGATGTCCAGGTGCTGTGCGATCTGCCGGTTCGTCATGCCGTCGGCCACCAGCAGCGCCACCTGCAACTGGCGCGGCGTGAGCGCGACACTCTCCCCGCTGTCCTCGGTCCGGCCCGGCTCGGCCGCGCCGAGCGCCTCGGCGGCCATCGCCTCCGGACGCAGCCGCAGCCCCTCGGCCCACGCGGTGGCGAACACCGCCCCGCCCAGCCGGCGGCGCAGCTCGTCGACGGCGGCCCGCAGCCGGTCCGCACGCTCCCGCTCCACCCCCGCCCCGGTACGGGACCGCAGCGCTCCGGCCGCCGCGAGCAGCCGGGCGGCGGGCTGGGGCCGGCCCGCCCGCTGAAGGATCAACAGGGCGAACATCTCCAGCACCGCGGGCAGTTCGGTGCGCTCGCCGATCGACTCGTACAGTCCGATGCTCTCCCTCAGCGCCGCCCGGGCGCTGTCGTCGTCCCCCTCGCACAGATAGAGCCGGGCGCCGAGGTGGACGGTGCGGGCCAGATCGCGGACGGCGCCGTTCTGCCGCTGGACGCGGCCGACCCGTTCCAGCAGGGCACGCGCCTGCCGCGTCTCGCCGGAGGCGAGCAGCACCTCGGCGAGCGCGGCGGCGGCCTCGGCGGATCCGGTGGTGTCGCCGTGGGCGTCGAGGGCGGTGAGGGACGCGGACAGCAGGGCCCGGCCCTCGGGCCGCTCGCCGCACCGGAACAGTGCGTGTCCCAGGCGGGCGGAGGGCAGTGCGGCGGCCTGCGGATCACGCAGCCGCTTGTACAGGGCGACGGCCCGGCGGTGGCGGTGCGCCGCCCCGTCGTGGTCGCCGAGGGCCGCGGCGAGTACGCCCGCGCCGCAGTACAGGCGGGCGCGGGTGCGCAGCCACTCCTCGTCCTCGGTCCGCTCGCCCCACTCGGCACCCTTCAGGGCCTGCCCGGTGGCGTCGAACCAGCGCAGCCCTTCCCTCAACTCGCCGCGGACGAGCCAGGGTTGCAGACAGGCGGTGACCAGCCCCGCCCTCTCCAGCAGCGCCGCCGCCCGTTCGGGACGCACGCGGCCCCCGCCTCCTTCCCCCCTCTCTTTCTCATGCCCGTCGTACGTGCCGGTGCCGGTGGCTGTGCCGTCCTCGTTCTCGAGGTGGCGCAGGGCGGCGAGCACGTTGTCGTGCTCGGCGACCGCGACCCGCAGCCAGCGCTGCTGCTCCGAGCCGTGGAAACGGCCCTCCAGCGCGGGCAGCAGCCGCCGGTAGTGGTGGGCGTGCGCCTGCCGGGCGGCCAGGGTCCGTTCCTCGCCCGCCTCGTCGAGCAGGGCGAGACCGTAGGCGCGGACGGTGCGCGGCATCGTCAGCCGGCTGTCGGCGCGCGGCCGTTCCTCGAGGGTGAGCAGTCCGCGGTCGAGCATGGTCTCCAGGGCGACGGCGGTCTCCGCCGCCCCCAGTGGCGACACCTTCTCGGCGGTGGGGAGGGTGACACCCCCCTGGAACAGGGCGAGTTGGGCCAGCAGCGACCGCTGCGGCGCGCTCAGGCCTCGGCAGCTCCACTCGGCGATCGCGAGGGTGGAGCGCTGCCGCTCCGGTACGTCGACGGGCCCCGGCAGATGACGGTCGCCGCCCCGTCGCAGCCAGCCGAGCAGTTCCTGCGGCGGATACAGCCGCAGTCGGCGCGAGGCGAGTTCCAGGACCAGCGGGACGCCCTCGAGAAGGTTGCAGATGTCGACGACGGCGCCGACGTTCTCGGGCGTGAGGGCGAAGGCCGGGTTGGCCCGGCGGCCGCAGCGGACGAAGAGCTGGACGGCCGGATTGTCCTGGACGTCGGCGACATCGGCTTCGAGGAGTTCTCCCGGGGGCGGCAGCGGGGGCACCGGCAGGACGCACTCGCCGGAGATCCGCAGGATCTCCTGACCGGTGGCGAGGACGGTGAGCAGGGGTGTGTCGCCGAGATGCCGGGCGAGCGGCACCGCGAGCCCGCCCGCGATGTGCTCGATCCCGTCGAGCAGCAGCAGTGTGCGTTCCGCGATGTCCCGTACGGTCTTGTCGATGTTCTCGAGCACCGACTCCAGGTCCAGACAGGCCGGCAGATCGATGCTGTGGATCCCGCCCGGGAACAGCTCCGCGACCCCGGCAGCGGCTTCGGCGGCCAGTCGG
Source organism: Streptomyces sp. NPDC087859 (assembly GCF_044742595.1). Lineage (NCBI taxonomy): Bacteria > Bacillati > Actinomycetota > Actinomycetes > Kitasatosporales > Streptomycetaceae > Streptomyces > Streptomyces sp. NPDC087859. The sequence goes on from NZ_JBIUUU010000019.1 coordinate 75,238, forward strand.
CTCTTGCCCACTCCGCCGGGCCCGGTCAGGGTGATCAGCCGGACGGAAGGATCCTCGAGCCTGCCCTGAACGCCGATCAGGTCGAACTCCCGGCCCACCATGTCGGCCGCCGGTCGGTACGTCCACAGATCCGTTGACATACGTTCCCCCGTACAGCCGCCCGGCGCCGCGTAGCGCCGGATTCAGGACATCCCGCGGTGTGCGCGCCCGATTCCCCGGGGCCCCTTCCCGTGCCCCGTTCCGCCGAGCCGTGCTTCGAGAATCGCTGGACACGCTTGAACACGACTCAAGACGGGACTGAGACGACGTCGCGCGGGGGTGCCGGAAACAGGCCAGTCGTGCCTGGGCGCCGGTCGAGCCGAGTGGGGCGGTGGGCATGGGTGGGCACGGGTGGGCGCGGGGGAGGGTGCCAGGGCGCGCGACGTCGGCCTGATCCGTCGGACCGGCGGGCCCTACGACCGGACGCGGGGGCGGAGCATGCCGCTCTCGTAGGCGATGGCGACGAGCTGGGTGCGGGTGCGGGCGCCCAGTTTGACCATGGTGCGGCGGACATGGGTCTTGGCGGTGACCTCGGCGACGACGAGACGGTCGGCGATCTCCTGGGTGGAGAGTCCGGTGCCGACCAGGGACAGCACTTCGCGTTCGCGTGCGGTGAGGTGGTCCAGGGCGGGCACGTCGGGGAGGCCGGGGCCGCGCAGACACGCGTCGATCAGGGGGCGGGTCAGGCGCGGGGAGACCAGCGCCCCGCCCTGGCTGACCAGCCGTAGCGCGCGCGGCAGTTCGCCGGTGTCGGTGTCCTGGCACAGCAGTCCGCGGGCGCCCGCCCCGAGCGCCTCGTAGGCGAGGGAGCCGGAGGCGGCGTCGGCGAGGACGACGACACGGAGCCCGTGCGGCCCGGCCCGCCCGACGAGGCGGCGCGTGAGCTCGACCCCGTCCAGCCCCGGTAACCGCAGCCCCGTCACGAGGACGTCGGGCAGCAGCCGCCCGGCCAGGTCCTGCGCCCGTCTGCCGTCGCCGCACTCACCCACGACCTCGATGTCGGACTCCCCACCGAGCAGTCCGGCGAGCGCGACGCGTACGGAGGGGTGAGGGTGGGCGAGGAGTACCTCGATGGCCATGTCCGGGCTCCAGGGGCAGGGCGCCGGTGGCCGGCGCGTGGGGGGCAACTACCTTTTGCCAGAGGCGAGTTGGGGATGCGGCGGATGCGTGCGTCGGCGCACCTCGCCGCCCTCGGCGGATCGGCGCGGTCTCAGTCGGGTGCCAACGGCAGGACCGCCGTGGCGGCCAGGCCCCCCGACGCGGCGCGGCCCAGGCCGAGGAGGCCGCCGGAGGCTCGCAGCAGGGACGCGGCGATCGCCAGTCCGAGCCCGCTGCCCTCGCGGGTGGCCCCGGACGTCCCACGCCGGAAGGGGTGCCCGGCGTGGGCGAGTTCGGCGTCCGTCATGCCGGGTCCCTCGTCCGTGACGCTGACGTGGACGTGGTGCCCGGCGACGCGTACGGCGCAGGTGACGGTGGTGCCGGGCGGGGCCGCCCGCACCGCGTTGTCGAGCAGGACGTCCAGGGCGTGTTCCAGTGCCCCGTGCGCCTGCAGGGCCGTCGCGGCGGTCCCGGTGAGGTCGATACGGACGTCCCGCGCGTCGGCGAGCACACTCCAGGCGTCCGCCCGGGCGGCGGCGACGTCGAGCACCTCGACGGGCTCGGGCGGCGGCCCCTGTCCTGCGGAGCCCCAGTCGAGGATCTGGTTCAGCAGCGCGGCCAGCCGGTCCACCTCGCCCAGCACCCCGGGGAGTTCGGCGACGTCGGGCCTGCGCTCGCCCAGCATCTGCAACCGCAGCCGGATCGACGACAACGGCCCGCGCAGCTGGTGCGCGGCGGCGGCCGCGAGACCGTACGGGCCACCGGCCACGTCGGCCGCGTCGTGCGCCAGAGCCTCCACGCCGTACGGACGCACCCCCGCGTCGTCCGGACGGCCGGTCGTGTCGTGCGGCAGGACGGTCGCACCGTGACCGCCGGCGTTCATCGTTCGGCCCCGGAGCCGAGGGCCGCCGGCACGGTCAGCCGGTACCCCACTCCCCGTACCGTCTCGATCCACCGGGTGCTGCCGAGTTTCCCGCGCAGGGACCCGACATGGACGTCGAGTGTGCGGGTGGAGCCGAACCAGTTCTCGTCCCACACCCGGGCCATGATGTCCTCGCGCTGCATGACCGTGCCCGGCTCCTCCAGCAGCATGGCGAGCAGGTCGAACTCCTTGCGGGTGACCCGGACCTCCTCCTCGTCGAGGAACACCCGGCGGGTGCGCGTGTCGAGCCACAGCGGGCCCGCGCGCAGCTTGTCCGGGGCCACGGCCGGTTCCCCGGCCGACTCCGGCGGGGTACGGCGCGGACGCGGCACGGGGACGGGGAGCGGCGCGGAGTCGGCGGCCTCGTCCTCCGGGGACCGTCCGCAGCAGCAGGTGCTGCGGCGCAGCACCGCCTCGATGCGGGCGAGCAGTTCGTGCCGGCTGAAGGGCTTGGGTACGAAGTCGTCGGCCCCGGCGTACAGGGCCGTCACCCGGTCCAGTTCGTGGTCGCTGCCGCTGAGCACGACGATGGGCACACAGGAGTGCTCCCGGATCCGCCGGCACACCTCGTGTCCGGCCAGGTCGGGCAGGCTCAGATCGAGCAGGACGAGTTTTGTGCCCGGCAGGCTCGCCAGGGCGTCGGTACCGGTGTCGCTGCGGCGGGTGTCGTGGCCGTGCAGATGCAGCATCTGTTGAAGTGCCTCGGCCATTCCGTCATCGTCCTCGACAACCAGTACGTCCATTGCGCTCACGCTCCTCTCAAGGAATTCGTACGCATGACCGGAGTCCTCGAGGTTGCTGAGCGGGCGCGACGGAGGTCAACATTCCGCCACACGGTGGGGCGAAACCGTGCGCGTGACCGGAAGTTTCGTGGCTGAGCCCTGTCATGGCGGGCGGTGGGAGCGGTCTGTTGTCAGGGGCTGTGCGGCGCGGTCCGGCACCTTGTCATGCCACTGGGAAGATCGGCGTCGTACGGGCCCGTCAGGCGGCCCGCGGAGCGGGTCCCGACCACGCGTCGCGGTCGCGGCCGAGCAGGTGGGCGAGGTCCCCGGGCCGGCAGACGGCGAGCGAGGCTCCGTGGCGGGCGCCGGTGGCGGCGAGCCGGGTGCGGGCGGCGGCGACGGAGCCGAAGGCGCGGGCGATCGCGGCGGGCACCGAGGCGCCGGCGAGGGCCTGGTAGGGGTCGGTGTCGACGGCGAGCGCGAAGAACTCCAGCGGCAGCCCCGCGGTGGCCCGGTCGAGGTGGGTGGCGCCGCTGACGGCGTCGGCGACCGTCTCCCGGGCCGCCCCGACGGACAGTGCGCCCAGCAGCCGCGCCCGGCCCCCGCCGGGACAGTGGACCACTGCGTCCAGCCCGCCGAATTCCCGCAGCGCGGTATGCACGGCCCCGCGGACGTCCGCGTACTGCCCCGGCCGTCCCGGCACCCGTACGAGAACCCCGCCGCCCCGCCCGGCGCGGGCGCCCGCTCCCTGTGGGCCCGGCTGCCCGGGCACCCGTACGAGCGTCCCGTCGGCGCGCCCGCCCCTGTCCGCGTAGGGGCTCGGACGCCCGGGTGTGCGCGCGCCCGGCCCGGCCCCGGCCATGTCCCGGCCGGTGTCTCCCGGTACGCCCGCAAGGGCCCCCTCGCCCTGTCCGGCACCGTCGACGCCCCCGAACAGCACGACCCGGGCGTCCAGTTCCCGCACCAGGCGCACCGCGAGGCGTTCACCGCCACCGTCGCCGCCTGTGACCAGATAGCGCCCGCCCCGGCGCAGCCGAGCCGGTGCGGCCGGGCCGCCGGGTGCCGGGTGGGTCCGCAGGACCCGGACCTCGCGCCCGGTGTCCGTGTAGCGGACCTCGGCCAACCCCGGCCGGGGCAGGGCGAGTTCGGCGCGGGCGACGTGGAAGGGGTCCCGGGCCCAGCCGGGCGGCGTCTCCACCCGTACCGACACCGCGTTCAGCCGTCCGTCCTCGACGCCGGTGATCTGCGCCACCGCACCGAGCGCGGCGGCCAGTTCGGGGCGGGCCCGGCCGGTGACGAGGAACGCCAGGTGCAGTGGGTCGGGGCCGGTCGAGGTGCACAGTGCGCGCAGCAGCGGCAGGACCAGGTTGGCGGCGCGCTCGACGCTGGTGGTGGCGGCGGGCAGATCGACGACGATGCCGCGCGGGGAGCGGCCGGCGTCGCGCAGCTCGCCCAGGTACGTCGACCAGGACATGGCGCTGCCCGTGACATCGAGGCCGATACGGACCGTGCGCACCGAACCGGGCACCCAGGCGCGGCCGTTGTCCCGGCCGTCGACGGCGTGCAGCAGCCGTTCCACCGGGAACAGCGGGGGAGTGCGCGGATGCGTGGCGGCCGGCGCCCACACGGCGAAGTGCCGCGGCGCGTCCGGGGCACCGTCTCGGGTCGGCCGGCGCACCGCCGGCATGCTCGCGTCCATGGCTCCACCCCGTCGTCGTGGTCGTGGCCGGTGATCACACCGGTACTGGTGTCAGCATCGGCGGTGCCATGACAGCCCGACCGCACGGCTGTGTCAGCTGCACCGCACCGGTACGTCAACCTTCTGCAAGCCCGCACGCCGTGGCCCCGCCGCGCGGCTGGCCAACCCCATGCCTGCCGTTGAGCCTCTCCTGTGGTTGAGCTGACCGGCAGCTGGCACGACGTTGCTTACGGTGGCTGAAACCGTACGAGGCTCCGATTCCGGCTGATGTGGAGGTGAGTCATGCGTCAGGCGTCAGCCGACCTGCTGAACCCACAGGCACCACCGCGCCGTGAGGTGTTCGAAGCAGAGGCCCGCGCCGCTCCGGCGACGCACACGGCTTGGCGTGTCCTGATCGTCGACGCCCGCGCCGAAGACGCGGCACCGCTGGCGGAGGCACTGCGCCGGCACGGGCACCACGTGGAGCGTGCCCGCAACGGCTATGCCGCGCTCGAGACCTACGGCGAGGCGGACGTCGACATCGTGCTCCTCGATCCCGACCTGCCCGACGTCGACGGCCTTCAGGTGTGCCGTCAGCTGAGCGCGGCCGGCCGCACCGCGGTCGTCGTGCTCAGTGACCGCGGCAGTGAACTCGACGTCGTGCTCGGCCTCCAGGCCGGCGCCGACGACTACCTGGTCAAACCCTGCGGGCTCAGAGAACTCCTGGCCCGTATCGAGGCCGTGATGCGCCGGGTGCAGCCCCGCATCGAACGCCGGGTGCTGTCGATCGGGGCGCTGCGCATCGACGCGGCGCTGCGCGAGGTCCGCCTCGGCGGCCGCACCATCGCGGTGACCCGCAAGGAGTTCGACCTGCTGTACCTGCTGGCCGCACGGCCCGAGACGGTCGTCACCCGCGAGCAGCTGCTGCGCGACGTGTGGGCCGACTCCTGGTCCCGGCGCACCGTCGACACGCATGTGAGCAGCCTGCGCACCAAGCTCGGCTCCCGTGACTGGATCATCACCGTCCACGGGGTGGGTTTCCGGATCGGCCGGGCCTGAGCGCCGGCGTTCCTCGCGTTTTTTCGTATGCGGCACTTCCCATTCACATATCCATCGCCTGTGCCCCGAAGGCGTACGTCCCTGACGTACGCCTTTCCGGGTGCAGGGCAGCAAAGGTGAAATGTCTCGCCCACCGTCCACGGGGGATTCGAATGAACCGAACGAACCGACCAGAAATGACGTCCACCGCGCCCCGCATCCGCTGCGAGGGCGACGACTGCCGCAAGAAAGCGGTCCAGGAGACCGAGCCCGCGGCGCCGCGGCTGCGCCTGTGCCGGGAGTGTCTGCACCTGTTCGTGGCGCGGCTGCGCCGACTGCCCGCCCTGCACGCCGAACTGGAGGAGGTCCTGGGCGGCCGCGCCACCGGTGAGGGCCAGGAGCGCACCAGCGGCGGGCCGGTGCCCTCGGGTCTGCCGTTCAACGCCGCCGCCGCCGATGTGCGGGCGGACATCACCGCCACCCTCAGCTCGTGGAGCGGCCTCGTCATCGCCGAACGCGGCGCGCCGACCCCGCGGCGCACGGTCACCGCCCTCGCCGCCCTCCTGGTACGGCACGCCGCCTGGCTCGCCGCGCACCCCGCCGTCGCCGACGCCACCCGCGAGGTGGCGCGCCTGGTGCGGGCCGCGGACCGGGTGGCCCACAGCGAGCCGCCGCGCCGGGTGAGCCTGGGCCCCTGTGTGATGCCGGGCTGCCCGGGCCGCCTGGTCACCGAGCTGCGGGGCCGTGACGTGGAGTCCGGCCCCGGTATCCGGTGCGACGCCGACGGGACGCACAGCTGGCCGGGCCGGCTGTGGACCGAGCTGCGCCGTGCCATGCGACGGGCGGACGACGGCCCCGCGCAGGAGCGCTGGCTGACCGCCGCGGACGTGGCCCGGCTGTGGTCCACGCCGACCGGCACCGTCTACCGGCTCGCCAGCGAACAGCGCTGGCGCAGGCGGTCCACCGCCGGGCGGACGTACTACGCGGAGTCGGACGTCCACGAGTGCTTCGCGCGCCGTCGCGCCACCGGCAGCGACGCCGGAATCTGACGGTCCGCCGCAGTCCCTTGAAGAATTTCTGACATGGATCTGCACGGATACGCGTTGTTATTCGGTCAGGGACCGAAGAAGCTGTAAGTGAGGATCCGGTGAACTGTCCGCACGGCGATGCGAATTCAAGAAATTCCCGCCCAGTGCGCTCCCGATTCCCTTTCCGCGCAGTCCACGAGATCGCGGAGTTCTTGTTCGGAAACGCATCCGGAATTTCCCCCAGGGAGAGAGCCCATGCACAGCACATTGATCGTGGCGCGGATGGACCCGGCGTCCATCGGTGATGTCGCCCGGATCTTCCAGGAGTTCGACGGCACCGAGATGCCGCACCTGATGGGCACACGGCGCCGTGAGCTCTTCGCCTACCGCGGCCTGTACTTCCACCTCCAGGACTTCGACGACGACCAGGGCGGCCGGCACATCGAACAGGCCAAGACCGACCCGCGGTTCGTGCAGGTCAGCGACGACCTGAAGCCGTTCATCGAGGCCTACGACCCGGCGACCTGGCGCTCGCCGGCCGACGCGATGGCCACCCGCTTCTACCACTGGGCCTCCTGATGGCGCGCCAGGTAGTGATCACCGGCATCGGTGTGGTGGCCCCCGGCGGTGTGGGCACCAAGGACTTCTGGAACCTGCTCAGCACCGGTCGCACCGCCACCCGCACCATCACCTCCTTCGACGCGACACCGTTCCGCTCACGGGTGGCCGCCGAGGTCGACTTCGACCCCGAACTGCACGGCCTGAGCCCGCAGGAGGTCCGGCGCATGGACCGCGCCGCCCAGTTCGCGGTCGTCACCACCGCCGAGGCCCTCACCGACAGCGGACTGGCCCTGAGCGACCTCGACCCGCACCGCACGGGCGTCACCGTGGGCAGCGGCGTCGGCGCGACCATGGCCCTGGACCGCGAGTACCGCATCGTCTCCGACGGCGGCCGCCTCGACCTGGTCGACCACCGCTACGCGGTGCCGCACCTGTACGACTACTTCGTCCCGAGCTCCTTCGCCAGCGAAGTGGCCTGGAAGGTCGGCGCCGAGGGCCCCGCCGCCGTCGTCTCCACCGGCTGCACCTCGGGCCTGGACTCGGTGGGATACGCCACCGAGCTGATCCGCGAGGGCAGCGCCGACGTCATGTTCGCCGGCGCCGCGGCCGCCCCCATCTCGCCCATCACGGTGGCCTGCTTCGACGCCATCAAGGCGACCACCCCCCGCAACGACGACCCCGAGCACGCCTCCCGCCCCTTCGACCGGACCCGCAACGGCTTCGTCCTCGGTGAGGGCGCCGCCATGTTCGTCCTGGAGGAGCGCGAGCGGGCCGAGCGGCGCGGGGCGTACATCTACGCCGAGATCGCCGGCTTCGCGACCCGCTGCAACGCCTTCCACATGACCGGGCTGCGGCCCGACGGACTGGAGATGGCCGAGGCGATCCGGCTCGCGATGGACGAGGCGCGCATCAACCCCGAGCAGGTCGACTACATCAACGCCCACGGCTCGGGCACCAAGCAGAACGACCGGCACGAGACCGCGGCGTTCAAGCACAGCCTGGGCGCGCACGCCTACGAAACCCCGGTCAGCTCCATCAAGTCCATGGTCGGGCACTCGCTCGGCGCGATCGGCTCCCTGGAGATCGCCGCCTCGGTCCTCGCGATCGAGAACAACGTGGTGCCGCCGACGGCCAACCTCCACGAACCCGACCCCGACTGCGACCTGGACTACGTGCCGGTGCACGCCCGTGAACAGCGCACCGACACGGTCCTGAGCGTGGGCAGCGGATTCGGCGGGTTCCAGAGCGCGATGGTGTTGCGGAGGGCGGCATGAAGACGACCGAGGCCATGAGCACGGCCACCGCCACCGCGGCCACCACCACCCGCGTCGTCGTCACCGGACTCGGCGTCACCGCCCCCAACGGCCTGGGCACCGACGACTTCTGGAGTGCCACCGTCGAGGGCCGCAGTGGCATCGGCGCGATCCGGCGCTTCGACGCCTCCGGCTACCCGGCCCGCCTGGCCGGCGAGGTCCCCGGCTTCGTCGCCGAGGACCATCTGCCGGGCCGGCTGCTGCCGCAGACCGACCACATGACCCGCCTCGCGCTGGTCGCCGCCGACTGGGCCCTCGCGGACGCGGGCGTCACGCCCGGCGAGTGGGCGCCCTTCGACATGGGCGTGGTCACCGCCAGCTCCTCGGGCGGCTTCGAGTTCGGCCAGCGCGAACTGCAGGCGCTGTGGAGCAAGGGCGGCCAGTACGTCAGCGCGTACCAGTCCTTCGCCTGGTTCTACGCCGTCAACACCGGCCAGATCTCCATCCGGCACGGCATGCGCGGCCCCAGCGGCGTCGTCGTCTCCGACCAGGCCGGCGGTCTGGACGCCCTCGCGCAGGGCCGGCGGATGATCCGCAAGGGCAGCAAGCTGATCGTCTCCGGCGGCGTCGACGGCTCGATCTGCCCGTGGGGGCATGTCGCGCAGCTCGCCGGCGGCCGCCTGTCCACCAGCGACGACCCCGGCCGCGCCTACCTGCCCTTCGACATCGAGGCGGCCGGCCATGTGCCGGGCGAGGGCGGCGCCCTGCTCATCCTCGAGGACGCCGAGGCGGCCAGGGAGCGCGGGGCCCGCGTGTACGGCGAGATCGCCGGATACGCGGCCACCTTCGACCCGCCGCCCGGCACCGGCCGCGAGCCGGGCCTGGAGCGGGCCATCCGCCAGGCACTCGCCGACGCCGGCACCGATGCCGGTGACGTCGACGTGGTGTTCGCGGACGCCGCCGCGATCCCCGAGCTCGACCGGGCCGAGGCGGACGCGGTGACCAAGGTCTTCGGCCCCGAAGCGGTCCCGGTGACCGCGCCCAAGACGATGACCGGACGCCTGCTGTCCGGCGCCGCCTCCCTGGACGTGGCCGCGGCCCTGCTGTCCATCCGGGACGGCGTGATCCCGCCCACCGCCCACGTCACCCCCGACCCGGCCTACCGCCTGGACCTGGTGACCGGCGAGGCGCGCAGTGCCCGGGTGGACACCGCACTGGTCCTCGCCCGCGGCCACGGCGGCTTCAACTCCGCGATGGTCGTGCGCCGGAGCGGCTCGTGAACGCCGACCGGGCCCCGACACAGAAGGCTCAGACAACGTCAGAAGAGAGGGTGGCGCATATGGCCAGCAAGGTGATGGCCAAGGGCCAGGCCAAGAGGTCCGACAACGTCCAGCACTGCGATGTCTTCATCCTGGGATCGGGCCTGGCCGGCTCGGTCGCCGGGGCGATCCTGGCCCGCCAGGGCACCAAGGTGGTCCTCGTCGACGCCGGGCAGCATCCGCGGTTCGCGGTCGGCGAGTCGATGACGCCGCAGCTCATCGAGTGGCTGCACATTCTCAAGTCGCGCTTCGACGTCCCCGAGCTCGGCCATCTGCTCAGCGCCAAGGCGGTCGCCGACAACATCGGCCCGCACCACGGCAAGAAGCAGAGCTTCGGGTTCATCAAGCACGAGGCGGGCCGGGAACCGGACCCGGAGCAGGCGACGATGTTCGTCATCCCCAAGGTCCTCACCGACGCCAGCCATCTGTTCCGCCAGGACAGCGACCAGTACTACTTCAACGTCGCCGCCAAGTACGGCTGCGTCACCCGGCAGAACTGGTTCGCCACCGACCTCGACTTCGACGACGACGGCGTCACCATCACAGGCCGCAACGGCGAGGTGTTCCGGGCCAAGTACCTGATCGACGCGAGCGGCTTCCGCTCCCCGCTGGCGGAGAAGTTCGCCCTGCGCGAGCAGCCCGCCCGCTTCAAGCACCACGCCCGCTCGATGTTCACGCACTACATCGGCGTCAAGCCGTTCGACGACGTCTCGCACCACCCGGTCAGCAAGCGGCCGCCCGCCCAGTGGCACGGCGGCACCCTGCACCACCTCATCGAGCGCGGCTGGTTCTGGATCATCCCGTTCGACAACGTCAAGGGCTCCAAGAACCCGATGTGCTCGGTCGGCATCACCATGGACGAGCGCACCTACCCCAAGCCCACCGACCTCACGCCCGAGCAGGAGTGGCAGGGCTTCCTCGACAAGTACCCGGCGGTCAAGCGGCAGTTCGTGGGCGCCAAGCGGGTCCGCGAGTGGATCTCCACGGACCGCCTCCAGTACTCCTCCAGCCGGTCCATCGGCCCGCGCTGGTGCCTGATGTCGCACGCGGCCGGCTTCCTGGACCCGCTGTACTCGCGCGGCCTGTCCAACACCTTCGAGGTGGTGTACTCGCTGTGCACCCGCATCCTGGAGTCGGTCAAGGACGACGACTGGTCGGTGGAGCGGTTCGAGTACGTCGAGCAGCTGGAGCGCGGTCTGCTCCAGTACAACGACGACCTCGTCAACGCCTCCTACATCTCCTTCTCCCACTTCCGGCTGTGGAACGCGGTGTTCCGGGTGTGGGGCGGGTTCCTCACGCCGGGCGTGATGCGGCTGCACCGGGCCCGCGCCCAGTACGAACTCACCGGCGACGAACAGCACTTGAAGGAGCTGGAGAACACCCCGTACCCGGGCCTGTGGTGGCCGCACGACGAGTTCAAGAAGATCCTCGAACTGACCGCCGAGGTCTGCGAGAAGTACGAGATCGGCGAGCTGGACGGGGACACCGCGGCGGACACGATCTTCGCGGCGCTGCGTGAGTGCGAGGGCCTGAACCCGGTGTTCGGCTGGAAGGACGACGACTCCACGCGGTTCGTGTACCCGACCACGGCGATGGTCGCGAAGTTCATGAACTGGTCGCTGCGCAAGGCCCCCGAGGGCGAGATGCGCGACATCGCCCGCTCCCTGGTGAAGAGCGGCCTGCGCTCGGCTCTCCAGGGCAAGAAGGCTCTCTGAGGAAGGACGGCCATGTCCCAGACCACCGCACGACCCGAGGACGAGGCGGCGCTGTCCTCCTGGTCCTCCACCCGCCCCCAGATGGAGAACACCAACCCGCTGGTGCAGGCGTTCACCCGGTTCAACGTCTACCTGTACTCCAAGCCGCCGAACAAGTACGTCAAGAAGGTCAACAAGTCCTTCCTGCACCTGCATCTGTTCCTGTACCGCAAGTCCCGCGGAAAGATCATGGGGCACTTCGGGCGCCTCGACGCGATGCTGCTGACCACCACCGGCCGCAAGACGGGCCTGGCGCGCACCCTGCCGGTCGGCTACGTCTACGACAACGGCCGCTACATCGTGTGCGCCGCCCCCGGCCACTTCGACGTGCCCGGCGGCCCGCAGGCCAGCCACCCCGCCTGGTTCCACAACGTGCGCGCCACCCCGCAGGTGACCGTGGACATCGGCCCCGAGCAGTTCCCGGCCACCGTGCGGATCCTCGCCGGCGACGAACGCGACCGCCGGTGGCGCGAGTTCTGCGAGGTCTTCCCGTTCATCGCCGAGTTCCAGAAGCGCGCCGCCCGCCCCATCCCGGTCCTGGAGATCACCCCCGACGACCTCGACCCGCAAGAGCTCTGAGCACCCCCGCCACCAGGAAAGGAAACAGATGAAGATCGAGGCGCTGGACCCGGCCACCCCCCTCATCAAGCAGTTCCAGGAGAAGAGCGGGCCGATCACCCTGGTCAACGTCTTCGACGTGCCGGCCGAGTTGTACGACGAGTTCCTCAAGATCTGGCAGGAGGACGCCGCGTACATGAAGGGCAGCCCAGGCTGCATCCAGACCCAGCTGCACAAGGGCATCGCCGGCAGCCGCCTGCTGGTGAACGTCGCCGTGTGGGAGTCCACCGAGGCCCTGTTCGCGGCCTTCAGCAAGCCGGAGTTCCAGCAGTCGGCGGCCAAGTACCCCGACGGCATCACGGCCTACCCGCACGTCTACGAGAAGATCGCCGTCGAGGGCATCTGCGTCGCCTGACCGGCCGGCCGCGTCCTGACCGCCGTACGGCTCCGGTCCTACGGCGGCCAGGGCGGGCCCCTTCGCCGGCAGTTGACGTGCTGCTGCGGGCCCGGCAGGGTTCGCCCGCCAACTGAGCCCGCCTCACTAGGAGTTCGCCGTGACGAACGGCACCGCACCGACCTCGGACCTCACCGGATGGAGCCGGCGCTCCTTCACTGCCGGATCCGTCACCCACGACGTGTACGAGAAGGGGGCCGGGCCCGGGGTGATCCTCGTCCCGGAGATCCCCGGCATCACCCCCGAGGTGCTGGGCCTGGCCGAGCACCTGGTCGAGGAGGGGTTCACCGTCACGGTCCCCTCCCTGTTCGGCACCCCCGGCCGGGCGGACTCCCCGCCCTACACCCTGGGTGTGGTGGCCCGGCTGTGCGTGTCGGCCGAGTTCCGGGCCTTCGCCACGAACGCCCGCCGCCCCGTCGCGGACTATCTGCGGGCGCTCGCCCGTGACCTGGCCGCGCGCACCCCGGGCCCCGGCGTCGGGGTCATCGGCATGTGCTTCACCGGCGGGTTCGCGCTGGCCGCCGCCGTCGATCCCGCCGTCCTCGCGCCCGTCGTCAGCCAGCCCTCGGTGCCGTTCCCGACGAGCCGCACCCGCAAGGCCGACGCCGGGCTCGCCGCCGACGAGCTCGACGCCGTCGTCGCCCGCACGCGCGGCGAGGGACTGTGTGTGCTCGGTCTGCGTTTCGGCAAGGACGGCATCTCCCCGGCCGAGCGGTTCGGCACGCTCCGTGCCCGGCTCGGGGACGCCTTCGAGGTCATCGAACTCGACTCCGCTCCCGGCAACGCGGGCGGTTTCGCCAAGAGCGCCCACTCCGTGCTGACCGTCGAGGTGCGCGAGACACCGGGCCACCAGGCCCTCGCCGCCCGCACCCGGGTCGTCGCCTTCCTGCGGGAACGCCTCACCCCCACGGCCTGAATGTGACGTGCGTCTCACCGCCGCTCGTGCATGTCACACCCGGACCGGAACCGCCCTCTTGGGTGCACCGCCACACAACGTGAGCGCCTTAGACGCCGCGACAAGGAGAGGAACATGACTCAAGAACGGCAGACCAACCCGTGGGCGGTTCTGAGCGTCCTGTGCCTGGGGTTCGTGATGACCCTGGTCGACCTGACGATCGTGAACATCGCCATCCCGGACATGACCGACGACCTCGGTGCCTCGCTCGACAAGATCCTGTGGGTCGTCAACGCCTACACCCTGGTCCTCGCCACGCTGATCATCACCGCGGGGCGGCTGGGTGACATCCGGGGCAAGGGCAACCTCTTCCTGTCCGGCGTCACCGTGTTCACTCTCGCCTCCCTCGCCTGCGGTCTGGCCCAGGACCCCACCCAGCTGATCGCGTTCCGCGCGCTCCAGGGCGTGGGCGCCGCGATGCTGATCCCGCAGACCCTGTCGATCATCACCGACGTGTTCCCGCCGGAGAAGCGCGGCGCCGCCTACGGCGTGTGGGGCGCGGTCGCGGGTGTCTCCGGAGCGATCGGCCCGACGCTCGGCGGTCTGCTGGTCACCCACCTGGACTGGCGGTGGGTGTTCTTCGTCAACATCCCCGTCGGCCTGCTGGTGCTGGTGCTCGGCCTCAAGCTCATCCCCAAGAACGTGCGGGTGGTCAAGCACCGCTTCGACCTGATGGGCGTGATCATCGCCTCGGGTGCGCTGTTCTGCCTGGCCTTCGGCCTCATCGAGGGTGAGCGCTACGAGTGGAACGGCTTCATCTGGGCGCTGCTCGCCTCCTCCGCCGTCCTGATCGGCGCGTTCCTGATGTACGAGCGCGGCCAGCAGGACAACGAGCCGCTGCTGCCGTTCTCCCTGTTCAAGGACCGCAACTTCTCCGTCGTCAACCTCGTCGGCATCGCGGTGTCCTTCGGTGTCCTCGGCATCCTGCTGCCGACCACCATCTACCTGCAGTCCGTGCTGGGCTTCAGCGCGATCAAGACCGGCCTGGTCCTGGTGCCCCTCGCGCTCGGCTCGATGTTCACCGCCGGTCCGGCCGGCATCCTGTCGGAGAAGTTCGGCGGCAAGTACATCCTGACGGCGGGCCTGTCGATGTTCGGCATCGGCATCACCTGGATCTTCATGGTCGCCGACACCGACAGCTCCTGGACCGCGTTCGTCGGCCCGCTCTTCGTCGCCGGTCTCGGCGCCGGCTGCACCTTCGCCCCGATGGGCTCCGAGGTGATGCGCAACGTGCCGCCGCACCTGACCGGCGCCGCCTCCGGCGTCAACAACGCGCTGCGCCAGGTCGGCTCCGTGCTCGCCGGCGCCGTCATCGGCGCGGTGCTCCAGGCCAAGCTGGTCTCCGCGCTGCGCGAGGAGGCCGCCACCGCCGCCCAGTCGCTGCCCCAGGACTACCGGGCCGACTTCGTGTCCGGGTTCGCCGACGGCGCCCAGCACGTCGAGGTCGGCACCCAGCAGAGTGCCTCGCTGCCGGCCGACGTACCGCAGGACGTCGCCAACACCATCCAGGAACTGGCCGGCAAGGTCTTCCACCAGGGCTTCGTCGACGCGCTCCAGCCCACCATGCTGGTGCCCGCCCTGACGATGTTCGCCGGCGCGGCCCTGTGCCTCGCCCTCAAGGGCGGGCCGACCCCCTCGGGCATGGGCCACGGCGCGCCGCCCGCGCAGCCGGAGACCGCGCCCGAGAAGGACGCCACCGCCGCGCACTGACCGCACCACCGTCCGCGCCCCCGGCCCCTTTGGGCCGGGGGCGCTTGTATTGGGACCGGACATGATCAGTCGAAGAACACTCCTCGGAGCCTCCGGCGGAGCCCTCGCGCTCGCCGCCCTCCACCCCTCCCCAGCCCGCGCGGCCGCTCCCTGGGAGCAGCTGCGCGGCCGCCTTTCGGGCACCCTCGTGCTGCCCGGCGAAGCCTCCTACGCCACCGCCAAACAGCTCGAACTCCAGCAGTTCGACACCATCGACCCGCAGGCCGTCGCGTACTGCGCGAGCGCGGCCGACGTCGCCCTGTGCCTGACGTTCGTGCAGGACAACGCCCTGCCCGTCGCCATCCGCAGCGGCGGCCACAGCCTGGGCGGCTACTCCACCACCACCGGCCTGGTCGTCGACGTGTCCCGGCTGAACTCCATCAGCCTCACCGGCACCACGGCGACGTTCGGGCCCGGCGCCCAGAACGTCGACATGCTGAACGCGCTCGCCCCCGCGGGGCTCGCCGTGGTCGGCGGCGCCGGCCCCACCGTCGCGGCCGGCGGCTTCGTCCAGGGCGGCGGCCTCGGCTTTCTGACCCGCCCGCTCGGCGTGGCCTGCGACGCCCTGACCTCCGCGACCGTCGTCCTGGCCGACGGCCGGATCGTGACCGCCGCACCGAACCGGCACAGCGATCTGTTCTGGGCGATACGCGGCGGTGGCGGCGGCAACTTCGGCGTCGTCACCTCGTACACCGCCAAGGCCGCCGCCGTCACCGACGTGGCCACCGCGACGCTCGTCTTCGCCTACGACAAGGCGCTCGACATGCTCGACGGATACGCCCGCTGGCTGGTGGACGCCCCCCGCGCCATCGGCGGCGCGTGCGTGATCACGCTCCCCGACGCAGCGCCCGGCGCCACCCCGGTGCCCGCGATCCGGCTGGTCTCCACCGGCACGGCCCCCCAACTCGCCGACGAGGTGGGCCGGTTGCTCGCCCTGACCGGGCCGCCCGCCTCCCGGGTGGACGCCGTCATGCCGCACCGCTCGCTGATGATGGGCGTCTACGGCTGCGCCACCAGGACCACCGAGCAGTGCCACCGGGCCGCCGACCTGCACCCCGAAGGGCAGCTGACCCGGCCCGCGTTCGGCCTCGAACGCAGCCGCATGTTCAAGACCCCGATGGCCCGCAACGGGTGGGCGGCGGCCCTCGCCGTGTTCGACGCGGACCGCCAGGCCGGCCAGATCCACCAGCTCCAGGTCCTCCCGGTGGGCGGAGCCGCCGCCGACCTCGCCCGCACGGCGACCGCGTACGTGCACCGCGACAGCCTCTACACCACCAACTACCTGTCCACCATCCCCAGTTCACCGACCGACGAGGGCCGGGCGGCCGCCCGGGCGTGGGTGGACCGCGGGTTCGCCGCGATCGACTCCCACTCCAGCGGCGAGACCTACCAGAACTTCATCGACCCGGCCCTGAAGGACTGGAAGCGGTCCTACTACGCCGAGAACTACCCGCGGCTCGCCGCGACCAAGGCCCTCTACGACCCGTACGGCCTGTTCAAGTACGCCCAGAGCATCCGCTGAGCCCCTCGCCGGGGCCTTCTTCCCCCAGGGGGCGCCCATGACCACGACACAGCCAGGCATCCTGCAACAACGGGCCGACGGTCCCATCGACGGCAAGGTGCTGCGCAATGTGTGCGGCATGTTCGTGACCGGCGTGACCGTGATCACCAGCGGCAGCGGTTCGCAGGCCGCCGGCACCACCGTCAACTCCTTCACCTCGGTCTCCCTCGACCCGCCGCTGGTGCTGTTCTGCCTCCACAAGGCGTCCCGCCTGCGCGCGGTGGTGGAGGAGTCCGGCGCCTACACGGTGAACTTCCTCGCCGGCCGCCAAGAACCGCTGGCCTGGGCGTTCGCCGGCAGGCACACCGCGAACCTGGACGGCGTCGACCATCACTACTCCACCGCCGGAGTGCCCGTGCTCAGCGGCGCCATGGCGTTCCTGTCGTGCCGCCTGGTCAACGCCGTCGAGGGCGGCGACCACACGATCTTCATCGGTAAGGTCGCCGAACTGGGCGTGTCCAGCGGCGAGTCGGAACCACTGATCTTCTTCCGCGGCTCCATGGGCTCCCTGGAGGCCGAACAGCGCGGTACCCACCCCATGTTCGACGTCTGACCCCGCACGCTTAAGGAGTTCCGGATGTCCGCCATCCAACGGCGACTGGCCCGCTTCAACCGCACCTTCGCCAACCGCTTCGTCGGCCCCGTCCTGACCCGGATGCCCGGGTTCGGCGCCGTCCTGCACGTGGGACGCAAGTCCGGGCGCGTCTACCGCACCCCGGTCAAGGTGTTCAAGCGCGACGGGAACTACGTCATGTCGCTGCCGTACGGCCCCCAGTCCGACTGGGTGCGCAACACCATCGCCGGCGGCGGCTGCGAACTGCACACCCGGGGCAGGCTGATCCGCCTGGACCGGCCGCAGGTGTTCACCGACCCGCAGCAGTCCGTCGTACCGGCGCCGCTACGGCCCCTGCTGCGCCGCTTCAAGGCCTTCGACTTCATCGAACTGCGCCCCGCCGATGCCGCCGCGGCCACGTCCACGTCCACGACCGCGCCGGTCCGGCCATGACCGCCGCCCCCTGACAGGAGACCGCTGTGCCCCACTCCGAGTGGATCACCGTCACGGCGATCGGCGGCATCGCCCTGATCCTCGCCCTGGCGGCCGCTGTCACCGCGCTGTGCCGCCGTATCAAACAGCCCGCCGTCATCGGTGAGATCACCGTCGGCATCTGCCTGGGACCGAGCCTGCTCGGACTGTTCCCCGGCGACCTGCCCGACCGGCTCTTCCCCGCCGAGATACGCCCCCATCTGGGCGTCGTCTCCCAGGTGGGCCTGCTCCTGTTCATGTTCATCATCGGCTGGGAGTTCAACGGCGGCGCCCTCAAAGGCCGCTTCCGCTCCACCGGCACCATCTGGATCAGCTCGCTGGCACTGCCCATGGCGCTCGGCGTCGGGCTCGCCTGGCTGATCTACGGCTCGCACGACGTGGTCAACGGAAAGACCGTGCCGTTCACCGAGTTCGCGCTCTACCTCGGCGTCGCGATGTCCATCACCGCCTTCCCGGTACTGGCCCGGATCATCGCCGAGCAGGGTCTGCAGAAGACCCGCGCCGGCACCCTGGCCCTCGGCCTCGCGGCCGCCGACGACGTGCTCGCCTGGTGCATGCTGGCCGTCGTGGTCGCCCTGACCACCGCCACCGGCACCGCCGGATTCCTGACGGTGATGGCCTGGTCGGCGGTCTACCTGGTCGTCATGCTGTGGCTGGTACGCCCCGTCCTCGCCACGATCAGCGACCGGCTGCGCGTCACGCACACGCAGTACGTGCCGGTGCTCGTCGCCTCCGGCGTGTTCACCTCGGCGTTCGTCACCTCCCACATCGGCATCCACGCCATCTTCGGGGCGTTCATGTTCGGTCTGGTGATGCCCCGGCGTCACGACAGCCTGCTGCACCGGGTGGCGATGCCGCCCCTGGAGACCGTCGGCAAGCTGCTGCTTCCGGTGTTCTTCGTCGTCACCGGCCTGTCCGTGGACCTCACCACGCTCAGCGCGGGCGGTGTCCTGCAGACGGTGGCCATCATCGTGGTGGCCTGCCTCGGCAAGCTCGGTGGCGTCGCCCTGTCCGCCCGGCTGACGGGCATGGAGTGGAGGGACGCCACCGTGCTCGGGGTGCTGATGAACACCCGCGGTCTGACCGAACTGGTGCTGCTGAACGTGGGGTTGAGCCTCGGGCTGCTGACCGTGCAGCTGTTCTCCGCGATGGTGCTCATGGCCCTGGTCACCACCGGGATCGCGGCGCCCGTCCTCAACCGGCTGCTGCGCGACGACGACCGGGCGCCCCTGGTGGGGAACGCAGTCGGCACTCCGGACGTCGCCGAGGCGGCCGCCGCACCGCGTGCCGACGTCGCCGAAGCGGCCGCCGGCCGCGGCGCGCACTGACACCCACGGCTCAGACCTCCGTCTCGGTGGTCTCGGCGGGCTCGTCGGACCGCACCCGGGCCAGCTTGTCCGGGTTGACCACGGCGTAGATGCCGCGCACCTGGTCGCTGTCGGGGGTGAGGTCCATGACCAGCACCGCGTACGGGGAGTCCTCGGAGAACACCACCGCCGACGGGTCGCCGTTGACATGCCGGTAGTGGATGTCGATGTCCTTGGGGGTGCGCCCCGCGTAGCCCGCGAGCAGCCGGCAGACCTTCTCCCGGCCGATGACCGGACGCAGGCCCGCGGTGCGGACCTTGCCGCCGCCGTCGGTCCACATGGTCACGTCCGGTGCCAGCATCTCCATCAGCAGACCGAGGTCGCCGCCGAGAGCGGCGTCGATGAACCGCTCGGTGACCTGCTGCTGGACGTGCGGATCGGCCTGGTAGCGGGGGCGCCGCGCCTGTACGTGGGCGCGGGCCCGGTGGGCGAGCTGACGCACCGAGGAGGGGTTGCGGTCGAGGATGCCCGCGATCTCGGCGTGCGCGTAGCCGAACACGTCGTGCAGCACGAACACCGCCCGCTCCAGCGGGGACAGCGTCTCCAGGACCACCATCAGCGCCATCGACACCGACTCGCTCTGCAGGGCCCGGTGCGCGGGCTCGGCGACCGGCTCCTCCTCGGCGGCGCCCCGGGTCACCAGCGGTTCCGGCAGCCAGGGACCCACGTACGTCTCACGGCGTCGCTTGATGGCGGCCTTGCGGGCGAGCGCGTGGTTGACCGCGATCCTGACGAGGTAGGCCCGCGGGTTGTCGATCTCCTCGTGCGGGGAGCGGCTCTTCTTCGCCGACCACGACAACCAGGTCTCCTGGAGCACGTCGTCGGTGTCGGCGACGGTTCCGAGCAGGTTGTAGACGATCGAGAACAGCAACTCGCGGTAGCCGACGAAGACCTCCGTCGAGGCTTCGACGGAACCGGCCGTGCGGTCGCCTGGCTGGCTGTCGGACATGGTGCACCTCCCTGGGACGAGCTCACACCCGAGACGGCTTTGGTCCGGGAAATGTGACATCACCCCCACGAATGTGATTCAGATCACAAAGGTGGCGGTTCATGTCACATCCGGCCATGACCGATCCCTCTCATTCACGAGGGCATCCCGGGCCGCGGGGCGTGGGGAGCTCGGCCGGAGGGGGCCGAACTCCCCACTCGCGACAGCGAGTTACCCCAACCGCCGACCGGCCGCGACCGGTCACTCAAGAAAGGCACGCACACCATGGCAGTCGCACAGCAGGCCCCGATCAACTTCGCCGTCATGTACGCCACGCACGACGCGTTCCGGCGCGACATGAGGCGGCTCGCCGCGGCGGTCGCCGCGGGCCGCTCCCAGTCCCCGGAGGTGCGCGACGGCTGGGCGAACTTCAAGCACCAGCTGCATGTGCACCACACCGTCGAGGACTCCGACCTGTGGCCGCGCGTCGCGGCCGCCGTCGCCGGCCGGCCCGCCGACCAGAAGCTGCTCGACGAGATGGAGGCCGAGCACGCCCAGCTGGACCCGGTGCTCGCCGCCGTCGACGACGGCCTGGCCCGCAACACCCCCGACCTCGCCGACCGCGTCGCCGAACTCATCCGGGTCCTCGGCGACCACATGAAGCACGAGGAGAGCGAGGCGCTCCCGCTCATCCAGGACGCCTGCACCACCAAGGACTGGGACGCCTTCCGCGGCGCGATGGCCCGCAAGCAGGGCCCCAAGGGCGCGGCCGTCTACTTCCCCTGGATCACCGACGAGCAGAACGACACCGACCGCAAGGCGTTCCTGGACACCATGCCCGCGCCGGTGAAGGTCCTCAACAAGCTGTTCTGGGAGTCGAGCTACAAGAAGCGCCACCTGTGGGGCCTCTGACCCCCAAGGCCCCCTGACGGGCCCCTGGAGCACGCCCCTGCCGGCGACATCCCCCGCCCCGGCAGGGGCGTTCCCATGCCCGCGGAGGGCTGGCGCCCCCTTAGGGGCGCAGCCCCTTAGCGGCGCGGGGAACTGCGCGACCAGCCCCATCGAACCCGCAGCCGCAAGCCGACAGAAACCACCGCGCCCCATAGGGGCGCGGGGAACTGCGCGACCAGCCACAACGAACCCGCAGCCGCAAGCCGACACAACCCCCCGAGCTTCTAGGCGCTCTCTCCTGTTCAACCTGATGCCCCTGCCAAGCCCCACCGGCAGGGGCATCGCCATGCCCACCCCACCCACCACCGTCAATCCCCGAAGGGAACCCCCACCCATGAGCACCTCCGCGTTCGCCCTCGCCGACCTCAAGCGCATCCTCCTGGAGGGCGCCGGCGCCGACGACGGCATCGACCTGGACGGCGACATCCTCGACCTCGACTTCGAGGCGCTCGGCTACGAGTCGCTGGCCCTGCTGGAGACCGGCGGCCGCATCGAGCGCGAGTACGGCATCGCCCTCGACGACGACGTCTTCACCGACAACCGCACCCCCCGCACCCTCATCGCCGCCGTCAACGAACTGCTGTCGCCGGCCGCCACCGCCGCCTGACCCGACCGGACCCAGGGAGAAGCCACCATGCAGCAGGACCAGCGCGTCGCTCTCGTCACCGGCGCCACCAGCGGAATCGGCCTCGCGGCCGCCCGGATCCTGGCCGCCGGCGGCCACCGCGTCTTCATCGGCGCCCGTACCGCCGAGAACGTCACCAGCACCGTAAAGCAGCTGCGCGAGGAAGGCCTCGACGTCGACGGAGCCGCCGTCGACGTCCGCGACTCCGACAGCGTCACCGCGTTCGTCACCGCCGCCGTCGAGCGGTTCGGCACCGTCGACGTGCTCGTCAACAACGCGGGCCGCAGCGGCGGCGGCGTCACCGCCGACATCGACGACGAGCTGTGGGACGACGTCATCGACACCAACCTCAACAGCGTCTTCCGCATGACCCGCGCGGTCCTCAACGCCGGCGGCATGCGCCACAAGGACCGCGGCCGGATCATCAACATCGCCTCCACCGCCGGCAAGCAGGGCGTGATCCTCGGCGCCCCCTACTCCGCCTCCAAGCACGGCGTCGTCGGCTTCACCAAGGCCCTCGGCAACGAGCTCGCGCCGACCGGCATCACCGTCAACGCGGTCTGCCCCGGCTATGTGGAGACCCCGATGGCGCAGCGCGTGCGCCAGGGCTACGCGGCCGCCTACGACACCACCGAGGACGCCATCCTCACCAAGTTCCAGGCGAAGATCCCGCTCGGCCGCTACTCGACCCCCGAAGAGGTCGCCGGCCTGGTCGGCTACCTCGCCTCCGACACCGCGGCCTCCATCACCGCACAGGCGCTCAACGTCTGCGGCGGCCTCGGCAACTTCTGAGGGCCTGCCCGGCGGATCACGCCACAGACGCACGCGGGGCCCCGCACACCCGCCCCCGGAGCGCCCCGCTCACCCGCATCACCGAGGTACCGCCCGTCTCCTTCAGCCTGATCCGCCGGACAGGCCCAACACCCCTGCCCCTGAAGGGAGTTCAGCCATGACGCTCCGCGAGGTCGAGCACACCGTCGACGTCGACGCCCCCGCGACGGCCGTCTACCGCCTGATCGCCGAGGTGGAGAACTGGCCGCGGATCTTCCCGCCCACCATCTTCGTCGACCGTGTCGAAGCCGACGGTGACAGCGAGCGGATCCGTATCTGGGCCACCGCCAACGGCGAGCCGAAGAACTGGACCTCGCGCCGCACCCTGGACGCCGAGGCCCTGGTCATCACCTTCCGCCAGGAGGTCTCCACCCCGCCGGTCGCCGCGATGGGCGGCACCTGGATCATCGAGCCGCTCACCGAGTCCACCTCCCGGGTGCGGCTGCTGCACGACTACCGGGCCATCGACGACGACCCCAAGGGCCTGGCCTGGATCGACGAGGCCGTCGACCGCAACTCCCGCTCGGAGCTCGCGGCACTGAAGACCAACGTCGAACTCGCCCACGCCACCGAGGACGTCACGTTCTCCTTCGAGGACTCCGTGACGATCGCCGGCTCCGCCAAGGACGCCTACGACTTCGTCAACGAGGCCGGTCTGTGGCCCGAGCGGCTGCCGCACGTGGCCACCGTCCGGTTCGAGGAGCCGTCCCCCGGTCTGCAGAGCCTGGAGATGGACACCCGCGCCAAGGACGGCTCCACGCACACCACCAAGTCGTACCGGGTGACGTTCCCGCACCACAAGATCGCCTACAAGCAGGTCACGCTGCCCGCGCTGATGACCCTGCACACCGGCTACTGGACGTTCACCGAGGCCGCCGACGGCACCACCACCGCCTCCTCCCAGCACACCGTGGTCCTCAACACCGCGAACATCGCGAGGATCCTCGGCGAGGACGCCACGGTCGCGGACGCCCGCGCGTACGTCCACGGGGCGCTGAGCACCAACAGCCGCGCCACCCTGGGTTACGCCAAGGACCACGCCGAGAACCAGCGCTGACCATGGCGTACCAGCGGCTGGAGGCCGACGTCGTCGTCGTGGGCGGGGGACCGGTCGGGCTGATGCTCGCCGGTGAACTCCGCCTCGGCGGCGCCGACGTCGTCGTACTGGAGACCCGCGAGGCGCCGACGACCGAGTCGCGGGCCTCGACCCTGCACGCCCGCACCATGGAGATTCTCGACAGCCGGGGCCTGCTTCAGGCCTTCGGCACCCCGCCGTGCGAGGTGCGCGGGCACTTCGGCGGCACCCCCCTGGACCTGACCCTGCCCAGCACCCACCCCGGGCAGTGGAAGGTCCCGCAGACCGAGACCGAACGCCTGCTGCAGGACTGGGCGGCCGGCCTGGGCGCGCGTATCAAGCGATGCCACACCCTGCGCGCCCTGCGCACCACCGGCGAGGGCGTGGAGGCGGTGGCCGCCGGTCCCGGCGGGCCGGTACGGATCCGGGCGGCGTACCTGGTGGGCTGCGACGGCGAGAACTCGACCGTACGCCGACTGCTGGGCGCCGACTTCCCCGGCGAGGACGCGCACCGCGAGCTGCTGCGCGCCGACGTTGCCGGCATCGACGTACCGAACCGGCGTTTCCAGCGTCTGGAACGCGGCATGGCGGTGGCCGCCCGGCGCGGCGACGGCGTCACCCGCGTGATGGTGCACGAGTTCGGCCGCGAGGCCCAACCCCGCACCAGGGAACCTGACTTCGCGGAGGTGTGCGAGGTCTGGCAGCGGGTCACGGGGGAGGACATCACCTCGGGCACGCCGCTGTGGGTGAACTCCTTCGGCGACGCGAACCGCCAACTGTCCGCCTACCGGCACGACCGCGTCCTGTTCGCCGGCGACGCCGCCCACCGCCAGATGCCGATCGGCGGCCAGGCCCTCAACCTGGGACTCCAGGACGCGGTGAACCTCGGCTGGAAACTGGCCGCGGTGGCCACCGGCAGGGCCCCGGCTGACGTGCTCGACACCTACCACGCCGAACGCCACGAGGTGGGCCGCAGAGTCCTCGCCAACATCAAGGTCCAGTCCCAACTGCTCCTGGGCGGCCCGGAATCCAACTCCACCAGGGCCCTGTTCGCGGAACTCCTGCCCTCCGAGAAGGTCCGCACCCACCTGGCGTCGATGATCGCGGGCCTGGACATCAGCTACGGAGACCAGGGCGTACGCCTGCCGCGCACCACCCTGACGACGGGCGACCGCCAGTACACGACAACGGAGTTGCTGCACCCGGCCCGTCCGCTGCTGCTCCTCCTGACCCCGGAGGCCGCCCCGTTCCACGAGCAGGCGGCCCCCTGGTCGGACTACGTCACCACACTCACCGCCACGGCCGACCTGCCCGGCACGGACGCCGTCCTGCTCCGCCCCGACGGCCACATCGCCTGGACGTCCCCGAGCGACACCCCCCTGCCGGAGGCCCTGACCCACTGGTTCGGCCCGCCCACGACGGAACGCCCGCCAGAGGGCACGACATCGACGCCGGGTCCCGTACTCGCGCCCGAGTCCAAAGCAGCACTCTCCACCTCGGAACCGGCAGCCGCCAACGACTCCCCGAAGGGTGACCCCATGAACACGAAAGACCACGCGCACGAGCGCTACGACGTGGCCATCCTCGGCGCGGGCATGGCCGGCGGCATGCTCGGCGCGGTCCTCGCCCGCAACGGTGTGAAGGTGCTCCTCATCGACGCCGGCACCCACCCCCGCTTCGCCGTCGGCGAGTCCACGATCCCGTACACCTCCGCGATGACCCGTATCGTCGGCGAACGCTACGAGGTCCCCGAGATCGTGCACATGGCGAGCTTCCGCGGCATCCAGGACCACGTCTCCCCGATGAGCGGCCGCAAGCAGAACTTCGGCTTCGTCTACCACCGCGAGGGCCAGGACCAGAACCCCGACGAGATCAACCAGCTGGTCGTCCCGGAGTGGCAGCGCACCGAGAGCCACCTGTTCCGCCAGGACACCGACGCCTACCTGTTCCACCTGGCCGTCCGCTACGGCGCCACCCCGCTGCTCGGCACCCGTATCACCGACATCGAGACGGGCCCCGACGGCGCGGTGCTGCGCTCGGACCGCGGCGTGGAGTACCGGGCCGAGTACCTGGTCGACGGCAGCGGTTTCCGTTCCCCGGTCGCCGACGCGTTCGGTCTGCGCGAGGAGCCCACCCGCGCCCGCCACCACTCCCGCACCCTGTTCA
Organism: Streptomyces sp. NPDC087859; assembly: GCF_044742595.1. Classification (NCBI taxonomy): domain Bacteria; kingdom Bacillati; phylum Actinomycetota; class Actinomycetes; order Kitasatosporales; family Streptomycetaceae; genus Streptomyces; species Streptomyces sp. NPDC087859. The sequence continues at coordinate 100,915 of NZ_JBIUUU010000019.1, forward strand.
CCCACATGGTCGGCGTCACCCCCTACGACGACGCCCCGTCCGCCGCCGGACACCAGCAGCCCAGCCCCTGGCACCACGGCACCCTGCACCACGTCTTCGACGGCGGCTGGCTGTGGGTCATCCCCTTCGACAACCACGACGGCGCGATCAGCCCGCTGTGCAGCGTGGGTCTCACCTTCGACGAGCGGAAGTTCCCCAAGTCCCAGGACCTCTCCCCGCAGCAGGAGTTCGACGCGTTCCTGGCGCGCTTCCCGCAGATCGCCGAGCAGTTCACCGACGCCCGCGCGGTGCGCCCCTGGGTCGCCACGGGCCGCCTCCAGTACTCCTCCTCCAGCACGGTCGGCGAGCGCCACTGCCTGACCGCGCACGCCGCCGGCTTCATCGACGCGCTGTACTCGCGTGGCCTGACCAACACCCTGGAGGTCGTCAACTCCCTGGCGTGGCGCCTGATCGAGGCGTCCCGGGACGGCGACTGGTCCACCGAGCGCTTCGAGTACATCGACCGGCTCCAGCAGGGCCTGTACGACGTCCACGACGACCTCGTCTACAGCTCGTTCGTGGGCTTCCAGCACTACGACCTGTGGAACGCGGTCACCCGGGTGTGGGAGTCGACGAGCATCATGCCGACGATGACCGTCGAGCGGGCCTACCGCCGCTTCATGGAGAACCGCGACGAGCAGATCCTGAAGGACCTGGAGCAGACCACCACGCCCGGTCTGCCCGCGCCGGTCGGCGAGGACATCAGCTCCCTGCTCACCTTGACCCGCAGCACCTGCCAGGCCGTCGAGGCCGGGGGGCTGGAGCCGGGGGAGGCCGCCGAGCTGCTCTTCGAGCAGTTGCGGGAGTCGAAGTTCCTGCCGGAGCCGTTCGCGCTCGGCGACCCGGCCAACAAGTGCTTCGAGGCGACGCCGGAACTGCTCGGCCAGGCCCTGGAATGGGGCCGCACGAAGGCGCCGGAGCACATCGCCGGACTGTTCGGCTGACCACCACTCACGAGTAGGGGAGAGGAGAGACCATGGACGCCGACGTCATCATCGTCGGGGCCGGCCCGACCGGTCTGATGCTCGCCGGGGAACTGCGCCTGGGCGGCGCCCACGTCGTCGTGGTGGAACGCCTGGAGCAGCCCACCGGCCAGTCCCGCGGGCTCGGCTTCACCGCACGCGCCATGGAGGTTTTCGAACAGCGCGGCCTGCTGCCGTGGTTCGGGGACCTGGAGAAGGCCCCCATGGGTCACTTCGGGGGCGTGCAGTTCGACTACACCGTCCTTCAGGACGCGCACTTCGGTGCGCGCGGTGTGCCGCAGTCGCACACCGAGGACGTTCTGGAGCGGTGGGCGATCTCGCTGGACGCGGACATCCGGCGCGGCTGGGAGTTCCTCGAGCTCGACGAGAAGGGCGACCACGTCGAGATCACCGTCGCCACCCCGCAGGGCGTCCAACGCCTCACCGCCGCCTACCTGGTGGGCTGCGGCGGCGGCAGCAGCCCCGTGCGGCGGGCGGCCGGGTTCTCCTTCCCCGGCACGGACGCCACCCGCACCATGTACCTCGCCGACGTCGCCGGCTGCGACCTGCGCCCGCGCTTCCTCGGCGAGCGCCTGCCGGGCGGCATGGTGATGGCGGCCCCGCTCGGTGACGGTGTGGACCGCATCATCGTCGTCCCCGACGTCGAGCCCGGCCGTGAACGGGAGCGGTCGGTGAGCTTCACGGAGGTCGCCGACGCCTGGCAGGACATCACCGGCGAGGACATCAGCGCCGGCACCGCCCACTGGGTCAGCTCGTTCACGGACGCCACCCGGCAGGTCACCGAGTACCGGCGCGGCCGCATCCTGCTCGCCGGGGACGCCGCGCACGTCCATCTCCCGGCGGGCGGGCAGGGGTTGAGCACCGGCGTCCAGGACGCCGCCAACCTCGGCTGGAAGCTGGCCGCCGAGGTCCGCGGCCGCGCGCCCATCGGCCTGCTCGACACCTACCACAGCGAACGCCACGCGGCCGGTGCCCGTCTGCTGATGAACACCCACGCCCAAGGCATGCTCTTCGTCGGCGGCCCGGAGATGAGCCCGCTGCGCGAGCTGATGGGCGAGCTCATCCAGTACGACGACGTCAAGCGGCACCTGTCCGGTCTGGTCTCCGGCCTGGACGTCCGCTACGACGTGGGCGAGGGCACCCACCCCCTGCTGGGCCGCCGCCTGCCCCCGCGCACCCTGACCGGTGCCGAGGGCCCCGTCACCACGATGGAACTCCTGCACCCGGGCCGCGGCGTCCTGATCGACCTCGCCGACGACCCGGCCCTGCGGGAGGCGGCGGCCCCGTGGCAGGACCGGGTGACGACGGTGACGGTCCGCCCGCAGGACACGGAACCCGTCCTGACGGCCACCACCGCCCTCCTGGTCCGCCCCGACGGCTACATCGCCTGGGCCACCGGCACCACGGCGGACCCGGCCGAACTGCGCACCGCACTGCACCGCTGGTTCGGCGAAGCGCAGGACAGCACATCGGGGAGCACGGCGTGAGCGTGGACCTCCCACCAACGGGCGGGGCGTGCACGGTAGTTGACGCCCCGCCCGCCACCGGGCCCCGCCACGTCACGCTGGACGCGGCGGGCCTGCGTCTGTCGGCCCTGCTCGCCACCCCGCCCGGCGGCGCGCCCCGGGCCACCGTTCTCGCCCTGCACGGCGGCGGCATGACCGCCGGCTACTTCGACGGCCGGGCCCACCCCGGCCAGTCACTGCTCACTCTCGGCGCCCGCCTGGGCTACACGGTCCTCGCCCTGGACCGCCCGGGCTACGGCGCCTCCACCCCCGACCTGCCGACGGGCCAGACCCTCGCCGAGCAGTCGGCCACGGTCCGCACGGCCCTCGCCCACTACGCGGCCACGCACGACCTGGGCGCCGGCGTGTTCGTCGTCGGCCACTCCTACGGCGGCAAACTCGCCCTGACCTCGGCCGCGGACGGCCTCCCGGCACCCCTGCTGGGCCTGGACATCTCAGGGCTGGGCCACCGTCTGGCCGTACCGGCCCACGATCTGCCCTCGGCCGACGGCCAGGGTCACTGGAAACACAACTGGGGCGCCCTGCGCCTGTACCCGCCCGACACCTTCCGCCAGTGTCCCGTCGCGCCCATGCCCGAGAGGGAACGCGCCGAAGTACGGTCCTGGCCCGCCCGGTTCGCGTCGGTGGCCGCCCGGGTCCGGGTGCCCGTCCGGTTCACGTTCGCCGCGTACGAGAAGTGGTGGCGCCACGACGAGCACGCGCTGGCCGAACTGGCCGGACTGCTGCCGCGCGCCCCCCGCGTCCTGGTGGAACGCCTGCCGCAGGCCGGCCACAACATCAGCCTCGGCTGGACCGCCCACACCTACCACCTGCGCGCCCTCGCCTTCCTCGAGGAGTGCCTCGCCGGGCACGCGGTCACCGGCACCACCGTGCCGCTGCCCGCGGCCGCCTGACAGCCCAACCCCCCACCCGCACGCACCATCACCGCCCCGCGCCCCCCTCGACGGAAGCGACACGTCCATGAACCACACCAGCACCCCGCTGTTCGTACGGCCACCCGCACCGTCCGCGCTGCGCGCCATGGACCTCGACGCCCGCACCCGGACGATCGTCTCCTGGCTCTGCCGGGAACTGGCCCACGTCCTCGACGTGCCGCCGGCTCACCGGGTGGGCCCCGACCGGCCGTTGCGCGCCCTCGGCGTGGACTCCCTGACGGCGCTGTGCCTCAAGCGCCGCCTGGAGGACGAGCTCGACGTCCGGATCAAGACGCACGACCTGCTGCGTGACGACACGGTCGGCGAGATCGCCGCCCTGCTGGCCGTATCGGTGGCCGCGCCCGCCTACGGGACGGCGCGATGAGCCCAGTGCGCTCCGCCGCCCCACTCCTGCGCACCGTCCCCCGGCTGAGTGTCGACCCGCAGCAGATCCATCTGTGGGTGATCGGCACCGAATGGGCGGGCGAGCACCCCGAGCACATGGTCATCAGCGAACTGGACGACCGTGAACGAGAACGGGCGGCGGCGTTCGTCCGCCCCCTGGACCGCCTCACCTACCTGATGGCGCACATCGCGCTGCGCCGCCTGCTGTCCGCCTACACCGGCATCCCGCCCGCCGAGCTCCCGCTCGGCCGGGACACCTGCCCGTGCTGCGGAGGCCCGCACGGCCGCCCCGTCCTGCACGGCACGGGGCTGCACTTCTCCCTCTCCCACAGTCACGGCATCGCCCTGATCAGCATCGCGGACGCGCCTTTGGGCGTGGATGTCCAGCGGGTGCCGACGCTGGAGACGGTCGAACTGTGCCTGCCGGAACTGCACCCGGCGGAACAGCGGGAACTGCGGGCGCTCTCCGACGCCGAACAGCCCCTCGCGTTCGGCCGGTTGTGGACCCGCAAGGAGGCCTACTTCAAGGGCCTGGGCACCGGTTTGGGTCGCGAACTGAACTCGGACTACCTGGGCGAGCGCACCGGCCCGGACGCTCCCGCCCGTCCGAGGGGCTGGCGCATCGAGAACATGCCGAGCTGCCCCGCGCACGTGGCCGCCGTCGCCATCGCGGCCCCCGCCGGCGCCGAGGGGCCCGACATCCTCGCTCGCCGGCTGCCGACCGAGTGCCTCTACACCGACGACGCCACCGAACGGATCGCCGCCGAGCGGCAGGTCTGCCCCAACTGGGAGTGATGGCCATGCACACCACACCGTCCACCGCGGCGACGCTGGAACTGAAGGAGATCAAGGACCGCATCCTCGAGGGCCCCGATCCCGCCGCGACCGAACGTCAGCACGCCAAGGGCAAGTTGACAGCCCACGAACGCATCGCGCTCCTCCTCGACAAGGGCAGTTTCACCGAGATCGAGGCCCTGCGCCGGCACCGGGCCACCGGTTTCGGCCTGGAGGACAAGCGGCCCTACACCGACGGCGTCATCACCGGCTGGGGCACGGTCGACGGCCGCACGGTCTTCGTCTACGCCCATGACTTCCGTATCTTCGGCGGCGCCCTGGGCGAGGCCCACGCCACCAAGATCCACAAGATCATGGACATGGCCATCGCGGCCGGCGCCCCCCTGATCTCCCTGAACGACGGCGCGGGCGCCCGCATCCAGGAAGGCGTCTCGGCGCTGGCCGGCTACGGCGGCATCTTCCGCCGCAACACCCTGGCGTCCGGCGTCATCCCGCAGATCTCCGTGATGCTCGGCCCGTGCGCGGGCGGCGCCGCGTACTCGCCCGCCCTGACCGACTTCGTCTTCACGGTCCGCGAGATCTCGCAGATGTTCATCACGGGCCCCGACGTCGTCAAGGCGGTGACGGGCGAGGAGATCTCCCAGAACGGCCTGGGCGGCGCGGACGTCCACGCCGCCACCTCCGGAGTGGCCCACTTCGTCTACGACGACGAGGAGACCTGCATCGCCGAGGTCCGCTACCTGGTCTCGATGCTGCCGTCCAACAACCGGGAACTCCCCCCGGAGACCCACACCGAGGACCCCGCCGACCGCAGCTGCCCCGCCCTCCTGGACTCGGTCCCGGCGGACGGCAACCGCTCCTACGACATCCGCACCGTCATCGAGGAACTGGTCGACGACGGCGAGTACATGGAGGTCCACGCCGCCTGGGCCCCCAACATCGTGTGCGCGCTGGCCCGCCTGGACGGCCGCACGGTCGGCATCGTCGCCAACCAGCCCGCCTCCATGGCCGGCGTCCTGGACATCAAGGCCAGCGAGAAGGGCGCACGCTTCGTCCAGTTCTGCGACGCCTTCAACATCCCCCTGGTCACCCTCGTCGACGTCCCCGGCTTCCTGCCCGGCGTCGACCAGGAACACGAGGGCATCATCCGCCGCGGCGCCAAACTCCTGTACGCCTACTGCAACGCCACCGTCCCCCGCGTCTCGGTGGTGCTGCGCAAGGCGTACGGCGGCGCGTACATCGTCATGGACTCCCGCTCGATCGGCGCCGACGTGGCACTGGCCTGGCCGACGAACGAGATAGCGGTGATGGGCGCGGAGGGCGCCGCCAATGTCGTCTTCCGCCGGGAGATAGCGGCGTCCGACAACCCGGAGGAGACGCGCGCCCAGAAGATCGACGAGTACAAGCGGAACCTGGTCCACCCCTATTACGCGGCCGAGCGCGGCTTGGTGGACGACGTCATCGACCCGGCCGACACCCGCTTGTCACTCATCAGTGCCCTGAGGATGCTCGCTGCGAAGGACGCGTCCCTGCCCCGCCGTAAGCACGGCACGCCACCCCAGTGAAAGGCCACCGATGACACCTCTCGAGCTGAAGATCGAGCGAGGCAACCCGACCCCCGAAGAGCTGGCCGCGGTCATAGCCGTCCTGCACCAGCGCCTGATGAGCGCACCGCCCAGTCCTACGGAGGGCCGCCGACCACCCACCGCGGCCCGCTGGCACCGCCAGCAGCCCACCCCGTTCCAGCCCCGAGCCTGGCGCAGCATCCAGTTCCAGCGAGCAGCCTGACCCGCACGCCTCACTAGAGAAGGACTCGAAGATGTCTATAACCCAGGACGAGGCCGGCTTGGAAAGCCTCCACCGCCAACTGCGGCTCCTCAACGACCGCCTGGAGCTCACCCAGCTCTGCGACCGCTACGTCCACCACCTCGACAAGGACCGCGGCAGCGACGCCTGGCTCGACAAGATCTTCACCGAGGACGTCCACCTGTCGTTCCCCTTCGGCGAGTTCAAGGGCCTGGAAGGCCTGGTCCGCTTCCAGCAGATGGCCCGCACCACCTTCGCCCGCACCCACCACATCAGCGCCAACCACACCGTGGAACTGGACGGCGACGAGGCCCGGGTGGCCGCCCACCTGATGGCGGTCCACGTACGCCGGGCCGACGAGCCGGCCGCCGACTTCACCATCGGCGGCCACTACGAGGCCGAAGCCCGCCGCACCCCGCACGGCTGGCGCATCCACCGCTTCGTCTTCGACCTGGTCTGGCAGTCGGGCGAGGCCCCGCGAGCCAAGGCGGAAGCCGCCTGAAGACTCCACCAGGACTCGACCACATCTGTGGAAGGCTGGCGGAGTGAGTGACTGAGTGACTGAGCGCCACACCACCCCGCAGCCGCCCTGGAGTTGTGAATGAAGCAAGGTCCGCTGTTCTCGATCGCCCGCTGGATAGGCCTGATCTTCGGCGGCGTCTTCACGGGCTTCCTGGTCTGCGTACTGGTCCTGGAGACCTCCCTGCGCGACTACGACGCCAAGGTCTACGCCCAGGTCCGCCAGGTAGAACTCGACTCCCTGGACACCCTGGCCTCCGCCACCCTGATCCCCACGATCATCGCGACGGCGATCCTGGTGATAGGAGCCTGGAAGGCCAAGGGCCGGGAATTGTGGCTCCCCCTGGCAGCCCTGGCCCTGCTCCTCCTGATCCTGATCCTGACGATCGCGGTGAACCTCCCGATCAACGCGGACCAGAAGGACTGGACGGTCACGTCCCCGCCGTCCGACTGGGCCGACGTGAGGGACAAGTGGCAGACGTCCCACGCGGTACGCACGGTCGCCGCACTGGCGGCCTTCGCCCTGCTGTCCTTCTCCGCGATCACCCACCGGACGCAGTCCCCCGCGACCCCCACCGAAACCCCCCTGGCCACCCGCTCCTAGCCAGGCCACAGCCCCCAGACACCCGACGCGTCCGGCCCGCCAGCACCAGCTGGCGGGCCGGACGCGTTCGCGACCCACGAGGACACCACATGACCGCCTACGTCATAGCCGAGGCAGAACTCACCGGCGACCCCGAGATGGTGGCCACCTACAGCGCCAAGCTGGTCTCCACGATCGAACCCCACGGCGGCCGCTACCTGGTCCGCGGCGCCCCCTGGCAGATCCTGGAGGGCGAGAGCAAGGCCTTCACCGGCGTCATAGAGTTCCCGTCGCCCGAAGCGGCCCAGCGCTGGTACGACTCCCCGGCCTACCAGGAGATCGTCCCCCTCCGCGTCCGCAACACCAAGGGCAGGATCCTGATCTTCGAAGGCACCCCGACCTCCTGACCCCACCCTCAAGGCTCCCGTTTCGCCGACTTCCCGGCGAAGCGGGAGCCTTTTTTGCGTTCCCCCAGCGATGCGGCGCGCTGCGGCCGATCGGAACTCGCCCTGGGGGCCGTCATCCGACCAACCGGGACGGTGGTGTCCCCGCGGGTGGTGGAGCCACGTTCACGGCGAAGGCGCAGGTCATGCACGCGCCCTTCTGCGCAGCGTCGAGGAGGGTGTCCTGGGCGGGACACTGTCCGATGGCGGGGACTACTCGTCCGGCTCTGCGTATGTAGTCACGGGCGGCATGGACGTCGATTGCGTCACGAGCCAGACCGCGGTCTCCCAGCGCGCGCACTTTGGTCTGCCAGCAGACGACGGTGACGGTCAGGCAGGTTCGGCAGTGTCACGCGGCGGCTGCCGGCCGCAAGGGTGCGAAGCGAGCCTCCCACACGGTGCGTACACCGCGGCCCAGCATCTTGCGCAGCACTGGCCAGTGCGCGATCAGCTGCGCGGCGTCGAGGTAGCGGGAGACAGACAGCGCCCTCTGTGGGGCCGGCGAGTTCAGCCAAGTCGTCGGGCAGTTGCTCCGACGCCTTTTCGCTCATGTCCTCGTCTCCCTTGCCGAATTCATGGGGGCAGACCGGTAACAAGGGGGCGCCCCACATAAGGTCGGCCGCGGCCACGACTTCGTGCAGGCCGGTGAGGATTGCTTCCCTCGTGGTCGGCATCCGCGGCGAGGGCTCGTCGCGGTGCCCGCATCCCGTCAACGCCCTGCGGTCGGACCCCTATTACGACGTAATAGTCGAGGGCGGACCTCTGCTCGAACTCGCCTGCTCCGTCGGGCTCTTGAGAGGGCGTACAGAGCGGGTCCTGGGCAGATTGAAGTTTCGGGGGCACCCCGGTTCGCGGGTGTTAGATGAACTTCGTACCCGACTTCCCTCACACCGAAAGGTGGGCACGCGATGACCGCAAAGGCTGCTGTTGACATGGTCACCTCGACGTCGGTCGTAGCGGACGGAGGCAGCGCCGTGCTCTCTTTCGCGGATGAGAAGTGGCAGTAGGGACCGCCTGACTCCGAAACGCCGAGGCAAGAGCCCGCCGTTGGAGGAGTCGGCCCAAGACACGACCGACGCCGTACGGGATGTCCCGTACGGCGTCCTGCGTTGTCTGCCCGCCGCGGCGACGGGGGAGCGGCACCCCACCCACGCCTATCGCAGACTCGGCAGCTCCCGGCGCGGCGAACTCCCCTGAGACCTGCGGGGCGACCGCACCCCGGCACCGGCCTCCGCCTGAACCCTGGACTCACGCCTTCCCCGCCAGACGCCGGGCCGGACCTCCGTCCAGCCCGGGTGGACCGCCCCGTCCCGCAGGCGGCCCAGCCAGCGGCGTGCGTAGGTCTCCAGGCGGCGGTCGCCCAGGGTGCCGGCGAGGGCGAGGCACTGTCGGAAGTGACCCTCGGCCGCGGAAGGCCCCTCGGCGGCGAGCGTGTGCAGGCCGAGCACCCGGTGGGCCTCGAAGCAGCCGCGGGTGTCGCCGGGCGTCCGGAGCAGGGTCGGCGTGACGAGACCGGCCGCGACGGTGCCGGCTCCTTCGCCCAGGTGCACATCGGCGAGCCCGGCCAGGGCACGGCTGCGCTCGGTGCTGACGGCGTCCGGGCTGGCCAGTACCCGCTCGTACAGTTCGCGTGCCTCGTCGGGCCGTTGGCGCTGCCAGGCCAGGTCGCCCAGTGAGCGCAGCAGACGCGCCCGAGCCGCCTCGTCCGTCAGCTGTCCGGCGGCGTCCAAGGCCAGGGTATGGGTGTGTCCCCAGACGTCCCAGGCGGCCAGTGCCTCCAAGAAGGCGGTCATGGCGTCGGCCAGCCGCACGGTCTGCGCCCACAGGCCCGCGTCGTGGACCTGGTCGAGCAGGGCGACCAGATCCCGCTGCCGCCGTGCGAACCAGTCCAGGGGATGCAGACCCTCCACACGGGCCGCGTGCTGCGCCGTCTCGGCCTGGTCGGCGGCCGCCCCGCTGAGCCGGGTGAGGGCGGCCCGCACCAGGGCCGGCTGCTCCTCGCCGAGGGCCTCGCCGGCGGTGAGCCGTTGCAGTTCGGGGAAACGGTGAGCGGTGCCGTCGGGGGAGGAGACCACCAGGCCTGCTGTGACCAGCGATTGCACGGAGAGCCGCGCGTTCTCCTCGGGTACGCCGAGAGCGACAGCCGCCGCGGTGGTGGTGAACGGGCCCGAGGGCAGAAGGCTCAGCAGGCGGGCGGCCTGCCGTACGTCCTCGGGCGCCGCCGCGTACGCGGCGTACAGCGATCGCCCGTACTCCTCGTCGAGCGCGCGCAGCGTGGCCGGGCGGCTCTCTGCGGCCGACAGGCGGGTGGCGATGTCGGCGGGGGAGTGGTGCGGGTGGAACGTCAGATGCTGGGCCACGACGCGCAGTGCCCCCGGGAACCGGCCGCACTGATCGGCCAGCCGGTCCCAGACGTCCCTCGTGTCGCTCTCTCCCGGCGCGGTCCCCGGCTCGCCCGTGGCGTCGCCGTGCCCCTCGTCGGCGTATCCGTCGTATCCGTTGTGCCCGGTGTCCCCGAGCCGGTCGCCGGAGCTGTTCTCGGAGGGTGCGTCGATGCCGGGGTACGGGGCGGGTCGGCGGCTGTACGACGTGAGCAGCAGCTCGCGGGCGTCAGCGGACGACAGTTCCTCGAGCGGCAGGACGGGGCCGTCGAAGCCGGACAGCACGGGGCGGCAGGTGACCAGGGCCGCGCAGCCCGCAGGCAGCGGCAGCAGCGGGCTCAGCTGGTCGGTGTCGACCGCGTCGTCCAGGACCAGCAGCAGGCGGCGTCCCTCGGTCAGCCGGTGCACGGCATCGCGCAGGGCGGCCGCGGAGCGCGGCTGCTGGCCGTCGGCGCCGAGGGCACGCAGCACCGCGTGCAGGACCCGCGCTCCGGGCAGGGGATGCCCCGTCTCGTCGCGCAGCCCGACCAGGACCCGCCCGTCGGGGAACAGCTCCGCCACGCGGTGCGCCGCGCTCACGGCGAGGGCGGTCTTGCCCATGCCCGCCGGTCCGGTCACCTGGACGCAGCCGCCGGGCCGGTCGCGCAGCCACCTGGTGAGCTGCTCCAGTTGGTTCTTCCGGCCCGTGAACAACGGGTCGGCGGACGGGAACCGAGCGGGCTTCAGAGGTGTGGTGCGGGTCGGCTCGGCGAGGGCCGCGGCGGGCTGCCGATCGGCGGTGAGCCGCTGCTGCCGCTGTGCCGCGGGCTCGAGCAGCGACGGGTCGCCGGTCAGGATACGGCTGTGCAACTGCTGGAGCCGCCGACCCGGCTCGATGGCCAGTTCCCGGACCAGCGTGCGCCGCAGCTCGCCGAAGGTGCGCAGCGCGTCCGCCTGCCTGCCGGTGCGGTACAGCGCCACCATCAGGTGCGCGTGGAAGTCCTCGTGCAGGGGCAGCTCGGTGGTCAACGCCTGGAGTTCGCCGAGGACTTCCTGGTGCCGTCCCAGCTGGAGTTCGGCGCGCACCCGCTGTTCGAGAGCGGCGAGGCGGGCCTCGGTGAGCCGGACGGACATGCTCTTCAGCAAGCTGCCGTGCGGGGTGTCCGACAGCAGCGGCCCTCGCCACAGGGCGAGCGCCTGCCGCTGGAGATCGGCGGCGGTCGCGTGGTCGCCCTCCGCGAGCGCCTCGCGGCCCTGGCGGTGCAGGTCCTCGAAGACGGCCAGGTCCAGCTGGCCGGCGTCCACGCGCAGCAGATAGCCGGGAGCGCGGGTGAGCAGGGCGTCGCGGCCCAGATCCGGCTGCACGTCCTGGAGCAGCTTGCGCAGCTGGGAGATGTACACCTGGAGCGTGGTCATCGCGGTGCGCGGCGGTTGTTCGTTCCACAGCTCGTCGATCAACCCGTCGACGGAGACGACCTCGTTGGGACGCACCAGCAGCGTCGAGAGGACCACCCGCACCTTGGCGGCGCGCGGTGTCACGGTCCGGGCGTCGGCCGCGGTGGTCACCTCCAGAGGTCCCAGCACCTTGAATCGCATACGAGAACCCCCGCTCTCTGCCGTCGGTACGGGACGTGCCGGACCCTTGGCCGTGCGATCAGCCGCTCAAGGGCATGAGGCATGTGCACTGTAGGGACAAGGCATCCCCGGTGACTCGGACAGGCACACCCAGTCTTCCGGATCGAGGGCCTTTTCCTGCGGAAACGCCGATGAGGGTGCGGTGTTCACAAGCGTCTCTTTAGCCGGTCTCGACACGATCCGGACTGAGAGCGCAGCGCCGTGCGGTGCGGCGTGCGGTGCCGGGGCGCATCCGAGGGGGGTCGACTTGAGCTCGTTGTCCACGATCACGGAGCCGGTCCGCCGCTCGGAGGGCGGGGCGCCGGCTCAGGCTGCGACGGCGCGCGAGCGGGTGCGCCGGATCGAGGCGCTGCTGGGCGATCCGGCCGAGGACGCCAACCCTTCGGGTTACCGGACGCTGCTCGACGCCGACCGGGCCGCGGTGATCTGTGACCCGGCCGAGGCGGTGCTGGACTCCTTCGGGATGAACGAGGAGTTCGTGCCCACCGCCCTGGGCGGCCGCTTCGACTCGCCCGAGACGCTGCTCCAGGTGATGCGGGCGGTCTTCCGCCGTGACGTCGGCCTCGGCATGGGGTACGGCATGACCAGCTTCGTGGCCGCCAACTATGTGTGGATGCGGGGAACCGCCGTTCAGCGGCGGACCTTGGCCGGGCAGCTGCTGAACGGCTCCAAGGCGGCCATCGCCCAGCACGAGACCGCCCACACCAACGACTTCGTGCGCAGCCAGGTACGTGGCACCCCCCGGCCCGGCGGACTGTCGGTGACCGGGGGCAAGCCCGTCGTCAACAACCTTCAACGGGCCGACACGCTCGTCCTGGTGCTGCGTACCGCCGAAGGACACGGCAGCGGCTGTCTGTCCGCGCTGATGCTGGCCCCGGACGAGCTGCCGCGCGGCCGTTTCGAGGTCACCCGCCGGCCGAGCGCCGATGTGGTGGGACTGCGGGGCTACTTCAGCACCGGGGCCCGTTTCACCGACTGCCCGGTGCCCGAGGCCGCCCTGCTCGGACCGGTGGGCAGCGGGGTGGCCACCTCGCTGCTCTCCTTCCAGATGAGCCGCACGCTGGTGGCGTCCTTGGCGGCCGCCGCCGTCGACACCGGCCTGCGCACCGCCCTCCTCGCCGGACACGGCCAGGACCCGGGCCCGGGGGCCGACAAGGCTCCGGACCCGCGCAGTAGGGCGGCGACGCTCGCCCGCGCGTTCATCGACCTGCTGCTCTACGACAGCCTGGCGGTGGTCGCCACCCGGGCGCTGCACCTGCGGCCCGCCGAGACCAGCCTGTACTCGGCGGCCGTCAGGTCGCTGCTGCCGAAGGTCCTCAGGGACACCCTCCACGACCTGGCCGGCGTGCTCGGCTCGCAGATCTACACCCGCGAGGGCCCGGTCGGCGTCTTCCAGAAGCATCTGCGCGACCTGCCGATCGTCAGCCTCGGACACGCGGGCACCGCCGCCTGCCAGGCCACGATCATGCCGCAACTGCCGCGGCTGGCCCGCCGCTCGTGGTTCGTGGACGAGGAGGCACCGGCGGCGATGTTCCGGCCGGGCGCCCCCTTACCGCCGTTCGCCTACGACGGGCTCGCGCTGACCGACGGACGCGACAGCCTGAGCGCCTCCTTGCCGGCCGCCGTGGCCGGGCTGCCCGGCGCCGATCCGGTACAGCGCGTCCTGCGCACCCTGGGCGAGCGGATGGTCGACGAACTACGGGACCTGCGCCGCCGCGTGCTCGCGCTGGAGGCGCCCGGCCCGCACGGCACCGTCAGCCCGGCGTGGTTCGCGCTCACCGACCGGTACGTCCTGGTACTGGCCGCGGCCGCGGTGCTGGGGGTGTGGCGCCACAGCGACGCGCTCAGCGACCCGTTCCTCGCCGATCCCGCCTGGGCGGCGGCGGCCCTGCACCGCATCGCCGGGCGCCTCGGCATCAGGGACGTCGAACTGCCCGAGGAATGCCTTTCCCGAGTGCACCGGGAGGTGCTGACCAGGTTCCGTGACCCGCACGGCTTCGACCTCTACAACATGCCGCTGGCCGGCTGACGGCCTGCCCGGACAGGCGCTGTCACGAGCCGGACGGAAGTGAGGAGTTGACCGATGAACCTGGCCACGCCCCTGTGCGCCGCGGTCCGCGAGAGCGGCGCCGCGGCGGACCGCGCGCGCCCTGGAACCGGCCCCCCGGCCGGCCCTTCGGCGCATCCGCTGCCGAACGAGCCGATCGCCGTGACATCCGACGGCGCCGACTGGTCGCTGCTCCGCGCCGACCTGCGCCGCCATGGCACCGCGCTGGTGCACGGCGGCCTCGCCGACTGGCGGCTGCCGCCCGGCGAGGAGAGCCTGCTGCGCGAGGTGCTGGGCCGTGACCTGCCGCGCTACCTCTCTCTCGACGACGCGGAGCTGCGCGCCCGCTACGCCGCCTCGCGCCGGCTGCTCAAGGGCGCGGCGGCCGCCGCGCTGGGGGTCGGCTCCGCCGACCTGGAGCTGACGTACGGGCCGACGGGCCGTCCTTCGCTGCGCGGCTTCGACCAGATCGACATCAGCCTCAGTCACACCGGCGACCGGCTGCTGGTCGGCCTGACCACCCGGGGGCTGATCGGGGTGGATGTCGAGCCTGCCGCCCGGCACCTGTACCGCCCGAGTCTGAAGCGGCGCATCTGCACCCCGCAGGAGAGCAGGGACCTGGAGCGGCTGCCGCAGGAGGACCGCAATGTCGGCCTGGTGCGGCTGTGGACGCTGAAGGAGGCCTACAGCAAGGCGATCGGGCAGGGCATGGCGTTCCGTTTCACGGAGTTCGGCTTCGGCCCCGAAACGATGCCGGTACGGGTCCACCGTCCGGACGGCAGCGCGGGCACCGGCGCCCAGTGGTCCTTCCGTACCTACGCCGTGGACGCGGGCGGCGCCGCCTTCGTGATGAGCGCGGCCGTGCACGACACCGGGCTGGGCCGCACCCTGGACACCGATGTCGCCACGATGCTCGACGCGGAGACGGTCACGGCCATCACCGGGGCACTGGCCGCGGTCGGCTGACGGGGTGGGGGAGTGGCCGCTCACAGGTCCTCGACCACCGTGACGACCGCCTCCAGCACGGCCCGTCCCCCCTGGGCCAGGGTCAGGGTGACCGGGCTGAGTCTGCGGCCCTCGGCATCCCGTCCGCACAGCCCGACCACCGCCGCGCACCGCATCGCCATGTCTGGCTCCGCGTATCCGCGGAAGTGGACCTTCAACGAGCCCAACGTGCACCGGTCGGTGGCCAGTTGGTGCATGCGCCCGGCGGCGAGCAGCGCGGTCTGGCGCAACGCCTCGAGCTGGACGAGGGCCGGCATGTGGCCCTCGGCCGCGCCGTCGGGCAGCGGCCAGCTGTCGGGGATGCGCACGGTGGCCGACAGCCGGCCGTGCGTGAGGTCGAAGGGGCCGTGCACCAGGACGGTCTCCGGGTGGCTGCGCCCCACGTCGACGGGGTCGGCCGGCCGGCCGGCGCCGGACTCGCCGGTGGGCGCGGTCAGTGCGGTCGCGAGGCTGAGCACGCGGTGGTTGCGGTGCACCACCGGCGGCAGGAACACCACGTCGGCGCTGCCCGAGCCGCACGGCACGTCGTCGATGCTCAGCACGGTGCTGAACCGGAGCGAGCGCGGCACCCCGTCGATGACCTTGTCGGGACGCACCCGCAGCTCGCTGGTGAGCAGCGCGGGGCGTTCCCGGGCGTCCGCGGAGGCGCGCCAGGCGGAGACGTCCCGGGTGGCGACGGCGACCCGGTAGAAGACGGCGGTGCGGTTGGCGGGCACCGAGAAGTGGGTCTGCCCGATGAACTCGCCGGTCTCCCGGACCATCTCGACGGCCGTCTGCAGGTCGTGGAAGCGGTGGGGGCCGGCGGCGACGAGCGGGTGGCCGGTGGTGAGCTCCCCGGTCAGCACGAAGTCCTGGCGCTGGTCCGCGGTCGCGTCGGACAGGCCGAACGGCTCCCAGGAGCGCTGGCGGTGGACCAGGCTGCGGGTGCCGCCGCCGGGTGCGGGCGGGTCGGCCAGCGCGGAGTGGCTCATGCCGTCCATGCCGTCACCGCCTCGTGTCGCGTTGCGCCGCGATCCGGCCCCGGAAGTGGGCCCTCGGGCCGGACCGCGGCTTGTATGCCGCCTGTTTCAGGGTGGCGGTGACACGGGGCCGGCACCAGTGCGGACCGGCGGCAGCAAGCTGCGCGGCAGCAACTTCCGCGGCAGCAACTTCCCTGCCGGGAGCCGCCGTTGGCGCCCTCGCGGGCCGCCCTCCGGTCAGGGGGGCGGCGAGGGGTCGGAGCCGGGGAACAGGCCGGAGAGCACCGCGTTCACCCCGGCCTGGAAGCGGCTGGTGGCGTCCAACTCCTCCATGATCTCCGAGATGTGGCGGCGGCAGGTGCGCACCGACATCCCGAGCCTGCGGGCCACCATCTCGTCCTTGTAGCCCTGGGCCATCAGCTTGACGATGGCCCACTTCACATCGTCGGAGATGTCGGCGTGCTCCTCGGCGTCGGGCTCGAACGGGGTGGCCTGCAACCACAGATGGTCGTAGAGCTTGCACAGGAACGCCACCAGGGTCGGTTCGCGCACCACGATGGCTCCCGGTGGGCGCCCCTCGACGCCCTGTTCGGGCAGGAACACGATCTCCCGGTCGTAGATGATCATTCGGTCGACCAGTTGGTCCGTGGTGCGTACCTCGGCGCCGAGCGCGGTGACATCGCGTATGTACGCCGTGTTGGCGAGGTCTCCGCGCACGGTGTGCTGGTAGATGTGCTGGACCCGGATGCCCCGGGCGAGGCGTTCGGCGGTGATGCTGCGTGCGCTCTCCAGCAGGTGGTTGGGGCGCGGGCCGCCGGGCTGGACGGTGAGGACCTCGGTGCGGCAGCGGTCCCCGCAGTCCTTCAGGAGGGCTTCGACGACGAGGTAGTCGCTGATGATGTCGAAGGACTCCATCGGGTTGCGCTGCCGGCGGCTCTCGAAGTAGGCGGGCAGCAGGGCGAGCAGGCCGTCGCGGGTCCGCGAGACGGACTGCTGCAGTTCGCGGATCTGCTCCTCGGCGGGCCCGACCAGGTTGGCGGCCGCCGCGTCGGGGCTCACCGGCACGAGGACGTCGGGGGAGCCGGGCATCGGACGCAACAGGCACAGGCGCACCAGCTGTCGACCGATGGTGTCCGCCTGCTCGAGCGGGATGCCGACCGCCTGTGCGATGTGCTCGGGCGCGTAGCGACCGGCGTGGACGGCTTCCCGGTACGCCGCTATCCCCCTTTCGTCCAGCTCATCGAAAGCGGCGTCAGAAAGGGATATTTCCGGCATCCTGCGTTTACCCCCCGCGGAATGGAAATCAGTCGCCAGGCAACCTTACGGGCCCGGGAACCGGTCCCGGGCCTGCTCGGGTCAGGCCAGCCGGGCGGGCGGCTCGGGCGCGGACCCGAGGGGGATCGTGTGTCCGTCGGCGAGTGCGAGCTCGACCCGGTGGCGGCCGGGCGGCGTCACCTCGCCGACGACGGCGGCATCACGGCCGTACGGGTGGGCGCGCAGCGCGGCCAGGACGTCGTCCGAGGCCTCGGCGGCGACGACGAGGCACACACAGCTCGCGGTCGCCGCGTGCACGGGGTCGACGCCGAGCTCGTCGAGGGCCACACGCACCTCGTAGTGCACCGGCAGCGCCACCTCCTCGACGCGCAGGCCCAGGCCCGTACCGGCCGCGTACGCGTGCAGGGCACCGGCCAGCCCGGCCCGGCCCACGACGCGCACCGCCCGCAGCGCACCGCCGGCTCCCGCGCCGCGCACCTGCTCCAGCAGCCCGGCCAGCGGTACGCACTCGGCGGAGACCACACCCTCGTGCCCGAGCCCTGCCCGGGCCGAGAGCAGATGGGCGCCGAAACCGCCGAGCGGGGCGCTGACCAGGAGGCGGTCGCCCGCCCGCGGCGGTGTCTCCTGCTCGGCGCCGGCCGGGAGAACTCCCAGTCCGGCGGTGTGCAGATAGATCTGGTCGGCCTCACCCGCGCGCACCACACGGGCGTCCACGTCGAGGACCACCACCCCGGCCGCCTCGGCGATGTCGCGGACCGAGTCGGCCACGCGGCGCACCTGACGCAGCGGCAGGCCCGCCTCGACCACCGCCGACACCGACAGACCGAGGGGCCGCGCGCCCGCGGCCGCCAGTTCGTTGACCGCGCCGCACGCCGCGACATGGCCGATGTCGCCGTCGCCGTAGAACGGCGGATCGGTCACGTACGTCCCCGACAGCAGCAGGGGCCGGCCCTCGCCCAGCGGCGGGCACGGTCCCCGTGCGCCGTCGAGCGCGTCCCGCAGGAACGCCCGCAGCCCGCCGCCGGCCCGGCCGTCGAGGTCGTCCGGCAGCGCTACGTGCCCGGCCAGGGCCAGGGCGGACCCGGGGGAGAAGGCAGTACCGGCAGTCATGAGGGCTTGGCACCTCTTCGTACGGTCGGCGGACAGGGGCGGGCCGGGGCCCGGGATGCGGGGCCGATCCGCAGGCGGGCGGCCGGACGGCAGCCGTCGGGCCCGTGGTCGCCGCCCGCGCCACCGTGCGCGGCGTGCCGCGAGTGCCGACTCATCCGGCCTCCGCCGTCACCGCCTCCGCCTGCGCGGTGGTCCGTCCCGCCTGGCGCAGGGTGAGCAGGACCCGGGTCAGGCGGCGGCCCAGGGCATCGATGCCGCCGGGCGCGCTGCGGGCGGTGCAGGTGAGGGGCAGGTCCAGTTCGGCGTGGCCGCGCAGGTGGACCGACAGCCACGTCAGGGCCGTCGCGCACGGCGCGGCCCCGTCGGAGGCGACGGCCAGCAACGCGCTCTGGCGCAGGGCCTCCACGAGCAGCAGGCCGGGCACCGAGTCGGTGGCCTCCGTGAAGAAGACCGGGTGGGACGGGTCGACCAGGACGGTCGTGGTGAGCGTCGACGCCTGACGCACCGGCTCCGAGACGACCACGTTGTCGGGGGTGCACCGGCCGACCAGCGAGGGGGCGGCGGGCCGGGTGCCGGGGCGCGGACCGTCGGCGGCGGGCGTGCGGACCAGAGCCCCGAGGCGGCTGGTGGCACGGTGGTTGCGGGCCACCGTCGGGGTGACGAAGACGAGTTCGGCCGAGCCGGTGCAGGCTTCGGCGCCCTCCAGCCGCAACGTCCCGCCCAGCCGCAGACTGCGCGGCACACCGGCCACCGTCCGGGTCGGCTCGGCCCGCATCTCCAGAGCCAGCCGGGCGCCCTCGGCGGAGTCCTGCCACACGGCGGGGTCGGACAGGCGCAGGGCGAACCGGTAGAACAGCGCGGGCCGTTCGACCGGCACCCCGAAATGACGGTGCCCGACATGCAGGCCGGCCCGGCGGACCAGCTCCACGAAGACCAGGGGGTCGTGCAGGCCCGGGGTGTCGTTGAACAGCGGGTGCCCGAGCGGCATGTCGTCGCGCAGGACGAAGCGCTGTTCTCCGGCCGGGGCGCTGTGCGGGTGCTCGCTGTGGACCAGGCGCCGGGCGACGGCGGTGGTGTCCAGAGCGCCGAGGACTGCGTGCTGGGACATGGTCGGCTCCTCGGTAAGGGCGGGCCGATGGTGCCCGGCGACGGGTCCGGTGGTGTCTCGGGAGGCGGGCGGCCCCACCGGGCTGCGCACCAGCCTCGCCACTTCGCCCGCCCGGGCCAAGTAGATGGCGATGGCAGCAAGTTGCGCCGCAGGCATTCCTTGTCCCTGCCGCTGCCGGCGGGGCCCGCCGCCGCTGCGAGCAGGGCCCGCCCCACGTCCCGCCGCCCCGGGCTTCCCCCGGCCGGTGAAACGGCCGCTCGCTCGTGGCTTTAGCCATACGCAGGTCGCGCTGCCCAGACTCACCGGCGCAGGGTCCGTTTCCTGCACCACGGTTCTGCACCCCTCAACCCGAGCGGCGCACCACTCAGGCGTCCCTGCCCATCGTCAGGAAGGTCATGTTCATGATCGAGCCTTTGGACGTACGCCCGTGAGCGTCATCGTCCGGGCACCGGCCAAGGCCGACCTCCCTCTCGGCATGCGCCCGAAGCGGGGGAGCGGCCCTCGCCTCCCCCTGCGCATCGACCGGCCGAGCCCGGTCCTGCGGGACATGGCCGACGGCAGCGCGGACGCCGCTGCCCTCCCGCGGTCGTGCCGTCGGACGGCGCACACCGCCCAGGCCCCGGCACCGGGCGTGACCGTGCCGACCGACACCGCGCACCGCGGCGGTCCCTCTATCCGTGAAGGAGCAGCGTGAACAGTGTGGCGACGCCGGCCCCGGCCGGCGCACAGACCGCGGCCGGGGTGCCGTTCTTCTCCCAGGCGGCCACCTTCGAACGGCTGTGGCCGCAGATCGAGGCCCACACCTCGGACGTGCTGGAACGCGGCAAGTACTCGCACGGCCGCAAGGTCCTGGAACTGGAACGCGCGATCGCCGAGTACACCGGGGCCCGGCACGCCATCGCCGTGAACAACGGCACCGACGCCCTGGTGCTCCTGCTGCGGGCGGCCGGGGTGCAGCGCGGCGACGAGGTCGTGGTGCCCGCCTTCACCTTCGCGGCGACCGCCACATCGGTGGCCCTGGCCGGAGCCACGCCGGTCTTCGCCGACGTCGACCCGGTGACGTACGCGATGGACCCGGCGTCCTTCGCCCGGGCGGTGACCGAACGCACGAAGGCCGTCATGCCGGCCCATCTGTTCACCCAGCTCGCCGACATGGACGCGATCGGCGAGATCGCCGCCGCGCACGGCGTGACCGTCCTGGAGGACAGCGCCGAGTCGATCGGCATGCGCTGGAACGGCAAGCACGCCGGCCTCCTCGGGCGCGGTGGCGTCCTGTCGTTCTTCCCCACCAAGACCCTCGGCGCCATCGGTGACGCGGGCATGATCCTCACCGACGACGAGGAAGTCGCCGAGCGGGCCGGGATCCTGCGCCACCACGGTCGTATGGGCAAGACCATCGACCACATCGCCGGCATCTCCAACCTGTCCGGCGCCTCGGGCACCAACTCCAAGATGGACGACATCCAGGCGGCCGTCCTCCTGGCGAAACTGACCGACCTGGACCGGGACATCGCCCGCCGCGCCCAGCTCGCCGAGGCCTACACCGAGCGCCTCAAGGACATCCCGGGCGTCCTGCGCGTGCCCACCGTCGTGGAGCGCGCGGTCCCCACCACCCCGGTCTTCTACGTCTACGAGATCGAGGTCGAGCGGCGCGACGAACTCGTCGCCCACCTGACCGCACGCGGCATCGGCACCGAGACGTACTACCCGATCCCGCTGCACGTACAGCCCTGCTTCGCCGAACTCGGCTACAGCGAGGGCGACTTCCCGGTCGCGGAAGCCGCCTGCCGCAACGCCGTGGCGCTGCCGTTCTATCCGGACCTGACCGAGGCACAGCTCGACCTCGTCGCCGACGCCGTCCGGGATTTCTTCCAGGGGAGCCAGCTGTGAGGACACTGCCCTTCTTCCCGCCCGACCTCTTCGAGGCGGACCGCGACGCGTTGCTCAAGGCGATGTTCGACGTGGGCACCGACCCCGAGCAGCGCTTCATCCTCGGCCGCCGCACCGCCGAGTTCGAGCAGGAGATCAAGAAAGCCACCGGCGCCCACGACGTCGTGGCGTGCGGCAGCGGCACCGGCGGCCTGGAACTGGCCGTCGGCGCCCTGGACATCGGGCCCGGCGACGAGGTCATCGTCCCCGCGTTCTGCTGCCAGCCGGTCGCCTCGTCCGTCATCAACGCGGGCGCCACACCCGTCTTCGCCGACGTCGACCCGTGGACGATGGTCATCGACCCGGACTCGGTGGAGTCCCTGATCACCGAGCGCACCCGCGCGGTACTGCCCGCCCACCTGTTCAACATCATGGCGGACATGCCGCGGATCAACGAGATCGCGCGGCGCCACGACATCGCGGTGATCGAGGACGCGGCCGTCGTCCAGGGCGCGGAACTCGACGGGGTCCCGGCCGGCCGCTGGGGCACCCTCGGCGTCTTCTCCTTCTTCCAGGTCAAGGCGTTCGGCACGGCCGGCGAGGGCGGCGTCGTCCTCACCGACGACCCCGAACTGGCCCGCGCCGTACGGATGCTGCGCAACCACGGCCAGGACGGCGTGAACCGCTTCCTGCACCACCGCGTCGGCCGCAACAGCCGCTTCGACGAGGTCATCGCGGCCTTCCAGATGCACCGGCTGCCCACCCTCGCCGACCGCCTGGAACGCCGCGCCACCATCGCGGACTACTACACCGAGCGGTTCGCCCCGCTGGCCGAGCGAGGCGTCAAGGCACCGCCCGCCGGCCGCAACGGCCGCTGCTTCTACGTCTATTCGATCCAGGTGTCCCGCCGCGAGGACCTTCGCGCCTACCTGACCGAGCACGGCATCGGCTCGCACGTCTACTACCCCACGCCGCTGCCGCTGCAGCCCGCCTTCAACGCCTGGGCCCCCGAGGGTGCCGACTGGCCGAACGCGCGCTGGGCCAGCCGGTCGAACCTGGCCATCCCGATCTGGCCGCACCTGACCGACGCCGACGTCGAGCGCATCGCCGACACCATCTGCGACTTCTTCGCCTAAGGACCCGGAGGGCCACCTGTCATGACGACAACCGTCCAGAGCGCCGACGCCTCGCAGGAGTACGTCTTCGACTCCTCGTGGGACAAGGAGACCGAGCGGCTGATCACCAACGAGGCCATCTGGGACCCGGGAACCTTCGAGCGCTTCGACAAACTCGGCGTGAGCGAGGGCTGGCACGTCCTGGAGGTCGGCGCCGGCTCCGGCGCGGCCGCCCGCCGCCTCGCCCAGCTGGTCGGACCCACCGGCCGGGCGGTCGCCGCCGACCTGAAGACCGTGCGCCTGCTCGAGGACCAGAAGAAGGGCACCCTCGACGTCTGGGAGATCGACATCCGCGAGGACGAACTCCCCGAGAACTCCTTCGACCTGGTGCACGCCCGGATGCTGGTGCAGCACCTGCCCGGCCGCCAGGCCGTCATCGACAAGTTCGTGCGCGCGCTGCGCCCCGGCGGCCTGCTGTTCCTGGAGGACACCGACTCCTCCACCCTGTTCCGCTCCGCGTCCGGCGAGGACTTCCTCCAGGACGTGCGCGCCGCCGGCTACGGACTGATGCGCGAAGCCGGCCACGACCCGCGCGGCGGCCACGTCGACCTGGAACTGGCGCTCGCCTCCGGCCTCGAGGACGTCACCGCCGAGGGCCGCGTGGTCATGGTGCGCGGTGGCTCCGAACAGGCCCGCCACTACCAGCTGTGGCTGGAGTTCATGGCCCCCCAGATCGTCGCCGCCGGCCTGGTGACCCAGGAGCGCATCACCGAGGCGATCACCGAGATGGGCGACCCGTCCCACAACTGGCTCAGCCAGGTCCAGATATCCACCGTCGGCCGCAAGCCCCGCACGGCCTGACGGTCACTCAAGACGACGAAGAGAGGAGGAGCGGACATGAGCCAGGCCATCGCGGTCAAGCCGACCGGGCGGCTGCGCGCCTACGCGCGGCTGGCGAAGCTGTCGTTCTTCGACTACTACCTGGCCGCGCCGGTCGTATGGGCGCTGCTGCCCTCCGATCTGCGAAACGACCCGAAGGTGCTCTGGACGCTGGTCGTCACCACGCTCGGCTGGGTGGCGATGACCGCGGCGACGGTCGCCTTCGACGACGTGCACGGCTTCAGGGACGGCAGCGACGACGTCAACTACGACCCGAAAGCCGCGCTGCGCAACCGTGAGCGCAAGCCGCTGCTCAACGGTGACCTGACGGAACACCAGGCGCTGCGGTTCGGATATCTGGCCCTGCTGGCCAGCCTGCTCTGGATGGGCGTGGCCGTGGCCATCGCCCCGCACACCCCGGCCTGGGTGCTCCTGCTGATCCCGTTCCAGATCGCGATCAGCGTCCAGTACTCGCACGGAATGCGGCTCAGCTACCGCGGCGGTCAGGAACTGGTGCTGCTGCTGAGCCCCGGCCTGATGGCGCTGATCCCCTACGGCCTGGTCGACGGCCACTTCACCGGCGTCATCGCGCTGGAGACGTATCTGATCGGCGTCTGGTCGCTGCTGGTGTCGGTGTACTCCAACGTCAACGACCGCGAAGGCGACCGCGCGGCCGGCCGCAAGAACCTCGCCACCGTGCTGACGCCGTCCGCCTACTCCGTGGCCATCGCCCTGATCTCGCTGACCGAGACCGCGGCGCTGCTGATCGCCTGGGCGGCCGACGCCGTCCCCGGCTGGTTCCTGCTGTGCATGGTCCCGGTCCTGGTGATGCGGGCCCGGCAACTGCGAGCGGGCCTGGGCCAGAACAACGCGCTGCTGGCCCGCAAGCTCGGCGTCGACACCCACCGACTCGGGGTGGCGGCACTGCTGATCGCCAACCTGCTCGTCATCCGCTGAACCCCCAGGAAGGCAAGGCAGAGCAATGAAGAAGACCCCACGCCCCAAGAACCTGGGTGCGTTGTTCGAGTACTACGCCGACGCGAACACGCCCACCTGGCACCTCGACCGGCCCTACGACATCGCCCCCGAGGGCGGCCGGGAGTACGACGTCGCCGCCCTGGCCCGGCTGGTCGCCGACATGTCGGGACGCCTGCACGCGGCCGGTCTGCGCCGCGGCGACCACCTGGCCATCATCAAGGAGAACCACCACGACGTGGTGCTGCTCGCCGCGGCCGCCGCCCGGATCGGCGCGCTGCCCGCGATGATCTCCTCCTCCAACGCCCCCGACGTGCACGCCAAGATCATGGAGCGGTTCCAGCCGAAGGTGCTCGTCGCCTCCGGCTCGGTGCTCGGCGCGGCGGCCGCCCAGGGCGTACGGCTGACCGGCCCGGGCTGCCAGGTCATCGCCATCGACGGCGACCCCGCGCTCGCCGACGGCGGGATCAGCCTGGCCTCGCTCGCCGGCGCCGACATCCCGCCGATGAACCTGCGCCCGGACCACGAGCCGATGATCTGCACCCACACCTCCGGCACCACCGGTGTGCCGAAGCTGGTCGTGCACTCCCCGAACACCCTCCTCGGCGTGCTCACCAAGCTGGAGACGATGCCGCTGCCGGGCCTGTCCATCCGGCCCGACGACGTCTTCGCGTCCTGTATCGCCTTCGTCCACGGCCGCGCCATCACCTGGACCTTCGCCCAGCTGGCCCGCCCGCCGAAGAAGGTCGTCATCCTCGGCGGCAACGAGCCGGACCTGGTCGCCAAGGTGCTCAGTGAGCACCGGCCGACCGTGCTGGAGGCCTGCCCGAACATCTTCCAGCGCTGGGAGCAGCTCACCGAGACGCACCGTGCCGCGTTCAGCCGCGTCCGGTTCTTCGTCAACACCTTCGACGCGATCCACCCGCCCACCGTGCGGGCGTTCATGGACGCCTCCGACCAGCGCCGCCCGGTGTGGGGACAGGTGTGGGGGCAGAGCGAGACGGGACCGGTCGCCATGGCCGTCTACTCCCGCAAGCAGATCCGCAAGAACGAAGGCGCCCTCGACCCGGTCACCAACGTCGTCGGCCGCCCGATCCCCTTCATCACCCAGGTCAAGATCGTCGACCCGGACACCCGCAAGCGGGTTCCGGCCGGCGAGGCCGGCGTGGTCCTCGTCAAGACCAAGGGACGCTGCCTCACCTACCTCGGTGAGGACGACCGCGCCCAGGAGAAGGACTGGGACGGCTGGTGGAACACCGGCGACCTCGGGGTGAAGTCGCGCACCGGCGCACTGCGCCTCCAGGACCGCGAGGTCGACCTGATCCCCGGCACCAGCTCCATCGCC
Source organism: Streptomyces sp. NPDC087859 (assembly GCF_044742595.1). Taxonomy (NCBI): domain Bacteria; kingdom Bacillati; phylum Actinomycetota; class Actinomycetes; order Kitasatosporales; family Streptomycetaceae; genus Streptomyces; species Streptomyces sp. NPDC087859. Next base: position 126,610 of record NZ_JBIUUU010000019.1, read on the forward strand.
CTGGAGTCGATCCTGCTGGAGCGCATCCGGCGAGCCACCGAGGTGATCGTCCTGGGCGACCCCGAGGGCGGCAGGCCGGTCCCGGTGCTCAGCCTGTCCGAGGGCGAGCTGAGCGAGGCGGAGTGGCAGGAAGCCACCCGCGACCTGCCCGAGCTGGCCCCGCCGCACGTCATCGCGTGGGAGGACTTCCCGCGCACCGGCACCTGGAAGGTGCGCCGCTTCGACCTGCGCCAGCAGGTGCTCGACTCCCAGGCCACCTTCGGCACCGGCCGCTGGACCTGAACCGACGACCGCCACCACACGACTTCATCAGAAACGGACGGGTCGATGCCAAAGATCGTCATCATGGGCCAGGGGTACGTCGGCCTGCCGCTCGCGGTACGCGCCGTGGAGGCCGGCGAGGACACCACGGTCGTCGGTTTCGACGTCGACGAGGACCGCGTCAAGCGGCTTGCCGCGGGCGAGTCCTTCGTCGAGGACGTCGCACCGCAGCGGCTGTCGGCCGCACTGGCCACCGGGCGCTATCTGCCCACCACCGAGGAACGCGCGGTCGGCGGCTTCGACGTGGCCGTCATCAGCGTGCCGACGCCGCTGCGCGAGGGCGTCCCCGACCTCAGGGCCATCGAGTCGGCCGCCCGGATCCTGGGCCGGTTCCTGCGCCAGGGCTCCACGGTCGTCCTGGAGTCCACCACCTACCCCGGAACCACCGAGGAACTGGTCGCCCCGATCCTGGAGGAGTACTCCGGCCTGACCGTGGGCGTCGACTTCCACCTGGGCTACAGCCCGGAGCGGATCGACCCGGGCAACCGGGTGTGGACCCTGGAGACCACCCCCAAGGTCGTCTCCGGTGTCGACGAGGCCTCCCTCGAAGCCGTCGACGCCTTCTACCGCACGGTCGTCGACACGACCGTGCCGGTGAAGTCGCCGAAGGTGGCGGAGCTGACCAAACTGGTCGAGAACACCTTCCGGCACGTCAACATCGCCCTGGTCAACGAACTCGCCGTCTACGCACGCGAGTTGGGCATCGACGTATGGGAAGCGGTGGACGCCGCCTCCTCCAAGCCGTTCGGCTTCATGCGCTTCACCCCCGGCCCCGGCGTCGGCGGCCACTGTCTGCCCGTGGACCCGGTCTACCTGTCCTGGCGGGTCAACCGGGCCCTCGGCCACCGCTTCCGCTTCGTCGAGCTCGCCAACGACGTCAACGACCACATGCCCGCCTACGTCGTGCAGCGGCTGCTGACCGCGTTCAACGAGCGCGGCCGCGCCCTGTCCGGCTCCCGCGTGCTGGTACTCGGCCTGGCCTACAAGCCGGACACCGGCGACGCCCGTGAGTCGCCCGCCGTCCGGGTCGTGGACGGACTGCTGCGGCTGGGCGCCGAGGTGCGGGCCGTCGACCCGCACGTCGTGGAGAGCGCCCCCGTCGACCCGCGGGTCATCCGCACCGAACTGGACGAGCAGGAACTCGCCGCTGCCGACGCGGTCGTCCTGCTGACCGACCACAGCGCCTTCGACCTCGACCTCATCACCCAGCACGCCCGGTTCATCCTGGACACCCGCCACCGGCTGCCGGCCGCACCGACGGTGGAGTACCTGTGACCGGCGCCGCCCGGCACGTCCTGGTCACCGGCGCGAGCGGGTACATCGGCGGCGCCGTCGCCCATGCCCTGCTGGCCGCCGGGCACAGGGTGACGGGCCTGGTGCGCGACCCGTCCCGGGCGGCCCGACTGGCCGCCGCCGGGGCCGACCTGCGCATCGGCGACATGCTGCGCCCCCAGACGTACGTACCGCTCGTCCAGGACGCCGACGCGGTCGTGCACGCCGCACAGCTGCGCTTCACCGGCCGGCTCACCACGGCGCGCATCCGGCGCATCCGCCAGGCCGACGCCGTCATGGCGGGGGCCCTGGCGGAGGCCTGCCGCACTCACGGCCGACGGCTGCTGTACGCGAGCGGTGCCTGGGTCTACGGCGACCACGGCGAGCGGTGGATCGACGAGTCGGTGCCGCACCGCCCCGCCCCGCTCGGGGTGTGGCACGCCGCGGCGACGGCCCGGCTGCGCGCCATGGCGGCCGACGGCCTGGACTCGGTGGTGCTGCACGCCGGATTCGTCTACGGACCGGGCGGCAACTTCCGGGCCGCCTTCGCCGACCAGGCGAGCCGGAGCGGGCGCATCCGTCACCCCGGCGACGGCTCCAACCACTGGAGCTGCGTCCACCTCGACGACCTGGCGGCCGCCTATGTGGCCGCCCTGGAACGGGCACCGGCCGGCGCCGAGTACAACATCGCCGACGACGAGCCGCTGCCGCTGGCGCGGTTCGCCCGCGAGGCCGCCCGCGCGCTGGGCGCCGAAGTGGCCGCACCGGTACCCCGGGCGGTGGCCGCGCTCGCCCTCGGCCGCCCCGTCACCACCTCGCTGACCACCTCCTACCGGCTGAGCAACGCCCTGGCACGGGACGAACTGGGCTGGCGCCCGGCGTATCCGACCGTCGCCGACGGTCTGCCCTCGGCCGTGGCCGCCCTGCGCGGCACCCCGACCCCGACCCCCACCTCAAGCCCGACCTGACACACCCGTACCGGACCGCCGGTCACCGGCACCGCCGCCCCACCGCGTCCCGCGGACCTGTCCCGGGACGCGACGGCACCGCACCACGCATTCCCACAACGCACGAGAGAGGGCGCACACATGAGCGTCAACCCAGGTGCCCGAGGCGGGCACGGCGGTGACGGCCACGCCGTCGTGATCGGGTCGAGCCTCGCCGGAATGGCCGCAGCGCGAGCCCTGTCCCCGCACATGCGGAAAGTCACGATCATCGAACGTGACCGGCTGACCGTGGAGCCTCGCTGGCGGCGAGGTGTGGCCCAGGCACGGCACGCCCACAACCTGATGGCCGCCGGCCACCAGGGCCTGGAGCAGCTCTTCCCCGGCATCACCGACGAACTCCTCACGGCCGGCATGGTCCGCGTCCGGATGCCCGAGGACATGCTGCTGCTCGCACCCGGCGGCTGGATGTCCCGCTTCGAGACCGACCTGGCGATGCTGACCGGCACCCGCGACGTCATCGACGCGGTGGTGCGCCGGCGCCTGCGCTCGGACCCGAAGGTGGAGTTCGTCGAGGAACACGAGGCCCTCGGACTCCAGAGCGGACGCGGCGACACCGTCACCGGCGTGTGGGTGCGCGGCAGGGACGGCGAGACGCGCACCGGCTGGGGCGAGAAGTACCTCATCGACGCGGACTTCGTCGTCGACGCCACCGGCCGCAAGTCCAAAGCCCCGCAATGGCTGGAGGACCTCGGCTACGAGCGCCCGCGCGAGTCCGTCGTCGACGCGAAGACCGCGTACGCCACCTCCATCTACGAGCCCCCCGCCGGCCATGCCGCCGACTGGTCCTGCATGCTGCTGATGGCCTCGGCCGACATCCCCCGCCAGGGCATCCTCAACCCGATCGAGGGCGGGCGCTGGATGGTGTCGGTCTCCGCCAGCGGCGGGGACCGCCCGCCCACCGACCACGAGGGGCTGCTGCGCGCCGCGGGCACCCTGCGCGACCCGGTGCTGCGTGACGTCATCGAGTCCGCCACCCCGCTCGAGCCGGTCCACGGCTCGGGCCGCACCGAGAACCGCTGGCGGCACTACGAGAAGCTGAGCCGCTGGCCCGACGGATTCCTCGTCATCGGCGACGCGTTCGGCGGCTTCAACCCCTCCTACGGGCAGGGCATGTCCGTCGCCGTGCTGTGCGCCCAGGTGCTGAGCGACCGACTCGCCGCGCACGGCACGCACATCGGACTGGCCGGCCGCCTGCGCAAGGCCTTCGCCCGCACCATGACCCCCGCGTGGCAGCTGGCCACCGGCATGGACTTCTCCTATCCCTGGGTCTACGAGGTCACCCGCCCCGACGCGGTGACGCGGATCGGCAAGCGCTACGTGGACCGCCTCACCGCCGCCGCGGTCACCGACCAGCACGCGGCCCTGCTGATGCTCCAGCACACCCAGCTCCTCGCCTCACCGGCCGCCATGTTCCGGCCGCGGGTGATAGCCGCCGCCCTGCGCGGTCCCAGCGGCCCCGGCCCGGCCGGACCGCCCAGCAACACCCACGGCCTCGGCGCCCGGCACTCCCGCTCCGAGGACCTCTCCGTCACGAGCATCGCGGACCTCTCCGCCCGACGGAGCCCCAGACCCACGGCGCCCGCCCCCGAACAGGTGCCGTCCACGACCGCACCCGGCACGCCCCTGCACAACACGAGGAGAACCCCATGACCGTCGTCCCGGCGCCGCTGCCCGAGGCGGACACCCCGCCCTGCGTCGGCGAGGACCTCACCGTCCACGTGCCCGTGGACGGCACCGACCGGCACATCGCCGGCCGGCTCCTCGTCCCCGAACAGGGGGCGGACACGGTCCAGGTGCTCATCCCCGGCCTCACCTACGACCGCCGCTACTGGACCCTGCCCGGCACCTACGACTACAGCGCCCACATGCTGCGCGCCGGATACGCCGTGCTGCTGCTCGACCGTCTCGGCACCGGAGCCTCCAGCCGGCCCCACGGGGACGACGTCGACCTGGACGCCCACGCGGAGAGCATCCACCGGGCGATCGCGCTGCTGCGCTCGGGCACCCCGGCGGGCCACCGCTTCTCCCGTGTGGTCAGCGTCGGCCATTCCTACGGATCGGGCATCGCCCTCGTCGAGGCGGCCCGGTACGCGGACGTGGACGGCCTGGTCATCACCGGCATGCTGCACACCACGACCGACTTCTACGAAAAGGTCGACAAGGTCCACGACTTCTTCCACCCGGCGAACCAGGACCCCCTGCTCGCCGGTCTCGGCGCGCCCGCCGAGTACCTGACACAGCGTCCCGGACGCCGCGCCAGGATGCTCGAGTTTGCGGGCGGCATCGATCCGGAACTGTCCGCGCACAACGAACTGATCAAGTCCACCGCCACCTGGGGCGAGGGCAAGTCACTGCCCGAGACCTACCGGCCCGAGCACTCGCGGGCCGTCAAGGTGCCCGTCCTGGTGGTGGTCGGGGAACACGACGCGCTCTTCAGCAGCTCGGACGTGGGCTTCGCCGCCCACTCCGAGTCCGTGCACGACTTCGAGCGGGAGTACTACGCGCCCGAGGCCCAGCTGGAGACCCACGTGGTCGCCGGCGTCGGCCACTCGCTGAACGTGCACCGAGGCGCCGCCGAGTTCTACGACCTGGCACGCGACTGGTTCGACCGCAGATTCGCGGCCGTACGCGGACCCTCCCGGCCGGCGTGAAGCCGAAGCCCTCACCCACACCATAGGAGGAACGATGTTCGACAGGCTTTCACGCCTGGTGCTGCGCTCACCGCGCAAGGTGGTTCTCTTCACCTTGCTGCTGGTGTTCCTCGCCGGAGCCGCAGGCGGCGGCCTGCAGGACCGGCTCACCTCGGGCGGCTACGAGGCCACCGGCACCGAATCCCGTGCTGCGGCAGAGGAGTTGGAGAAGACCTTCAAGCAGGGCGAACCGAACCTGCTGCTGCTGGTCGAGGACAAGCGGGGCGTCGACGACACCTCCGTCGCCGCGGCCGGCCGTGACCTGACAGAGAAGCTGGCCAAGGAGTCCGACATCACCGATGTCGTCTCCTACTGGACCACCGGCAGTGAGGCGCTGCGCAGCAAGGACGGCGACAAGGCCATCGTGCTGGGCCGGATCGACGGCGACTTCGACGACCAGATCGACTGGGCGAAGAAGATCGACGAGAAGTACTCCGGCACCGTCGACGGCCTCGAGGTCAAGACCGGTGGCTCGGCCATGATGTGGCACGAGAACATCGAGACGTCCAGCAAGGACGCCTCCAAGGCCGAGGGCATGGTCTTCCCGCTGCTCCTCATCGTGCTGGTCGTCATCTTCGGCAGCGCCCTGGTCGCGCTGCTGCCGGTGGCCGTCGCGTTCGGCGCGATGCTGGCGTCGATGGGTGCGCTGTTCACCATCACCTTCTTCAACGACACCTCCAGCGTCGTCGTCAACACCACGACGTTCCTCGGTATCGGTCTGGGCATCGACTACTGCCTGCTGTTCGTGACCCGCTACCGCGAGGAACTGCGCCAGGGCCGGGACATCAACACCGCGATCACCACGACCCTGCGCACCGCCGGCCGCACCATCCTGTTCTCCGCGCTCACCGTGGCCGTCGCGTTCGTCGGTCTGCTCGTCCTGCCGTTCACGATGCTGCGTTCGCTCGCGATCGGCTGCATGACCACCGCACTGGTCGCCGCCGCGGTCACCCTGATCCTGGCCCCGGCGGTGCTGCGCTGGATCGGCCCGCGCGTCGACAAGTGGAGCCTGTTCAAGCGCAAGCAGGACCCGGCCAACGACGGCGGCGGCTTCTGGCACCGCACGTCCACCGCCGTGATGCGCCGCCCGGTGCGGGTCGCCGTGCTGATCCTCGCCGTCGTCATCACCCTCGGCCTGCCGGCCATGGACATGAAGCTGCGGCTGCCCGACGAGGCGGTCCTGCCCGCCGACGCCAAGTCCGCCCAGGTCGCCCAGGTGCTGAAGAAGGACTTCGACACCCGCGAGCAGCAGGCCCTGACCGTGGTCGCGGCCAACGCCGGCGACCCGAGCACCAAGACCGACACCATCGACGCCTACGCCAAGGACCTCTCCAAGGTCGCCGACGTCAGCCGCGTCGACGCCCTGACCGGCTCCTACGTCGACGGCGCGAAGGTCGCCGAGGCGACCGAGGCCAACACCCGCTTCGGGGTGACCGCGGGCACCTACCTGTCCGTGGTGCCGTCGGTCGACGCCTACGGTTCGCAGGGCGAGAAGCTCGTCGAGGCGGTGCGCGACACCAAGGCGCCGTTCGACATCAAGGTCGGCGGTCCGGCGGCGGTCAGCGTCGACACCTTCGACACACTGCGCGAGAACCTGCCGCTGTCCGCGGCGATCCTGTTCATCGGCATGTTCCTGCTGCTGTTCCTGCTCACCGGCAGCATCCTGCTGCCGCTGCAGTCGATCCTGCTGACCGTGCTCAGCCTCACCGCCACCTTCGGCGCCCTGGTCTTCATCTTCCAGGAAGGCCACATGGCAAGCCTGTTCGGTGACTTCATCATCACCGGCAGCATCACCTGGACCGTGCCGATCATGTGCTTCGGCCTGGCCTTCGCCCTGTCGATGGACTACCAGGTGTTCATGCTGTCGCGGATCAAGGAGGAGTACGACCGCACCGGCGACAACGAACTGGCCGTCGCCAACGGCCTGGAGCGGGTCGGCAAGGTCGTCACCTACGCGGCCGTGCTGCTCTCGCTGGTCTTCCTGGTCCTCATCACCTCCGGCATCAGCTACATGAAGGCGATCGGCCTCGGTATGGCACTGGCGATCCTCATGGACGCCACCCTGATCCGCGGCGGTCTCCTGCCGGCCCTGATGAAGCTGTTCGGCAGCGCCAACTGGTGGGCGCCCGGCCCGCTGCGCAAGTTCCACGCCCGCTACGGCCTCAGCGAGGCCGAAACGGAGCAGGCACCGCCGATCCCCGGCGGGCGCACCGGAAGCGACACCGACACTCCGGTCCCCAGCCAGCCGCACTGACGCCGCACCGGCCGCCGCCGGCCCGACCCCGCACACAGCGGGGCGGGCCGGCGGCGGCCCCGGCTCCAGGCGTCCCCGAGAGGTCCTACGACGGAAGAGAACGGCCGATGCCCAAGACCAAGCGCCCCAAGAACATAGGGGCCCACTTCGACCACTTCGCGGGGAAGCCGGGGCCCATCTGGCACCTGGACCGCCCCTTCGACATCGCCCCGGACGCGGGCCGCGCCTACGACTCCACGTCCCTGGCGCACCTGGTGCAGGACATGTCGGGACGCCTGTACGCGGCGGGACTGCGCCGCGGCGACCGGCTGGCGATCATCAAGCACAACCACATGGACGTCGTCCTGCTGGCCGCGGCGGCCGCCCGGATCGGCGGCCTGCCCGCCATGATCACCTCGACGTTCCCGCCGGACACCCTCGGCAAGATGATGGAGCGTCTGGAACCGAAGGTGATCGTCGCCTCCGACGACGTGCTGGCGGCCGCCCAGGAACAGGGCGTCCAGCTGGCCGGACCCGGCACCCGGGTGCTCGCCGTCGAGGGCGAGCTGCCGTCCGGCGACGCCACCCGCCTCGCCGACCTCGCCGGCAGCGACATCCCCGCGCCCGACCTGCGCCCGGACTCCGAGCCGATGCTGCTCACCCACACCTCCGGCACCACGGGCATCCCGAAGTTCGTGATGCACTCGGCGGACACCATCGGCGTGTACGGGGTGATGGAGACCATCCGCATCCCGTTCCTGTCGACGCGGCCCGACGACACCGTCGCCTCCTGCATCGCCTTCGTGCACTCGCGCGCCGTGACCTGGGTGATGGCCCAGTCGGTGCTGATCCCCTCCAAGGTCGTGGTGCTCGGCGGCTCCGACCCGGACGTCGTCGTCGAGACCCTCGGGCGCAACCGCCCCACCACACTGGAGGCCTGCCCCAACATCTTCCAGCGCTGGGAGCACCTGCCGAAGGCGCACCCGGAGCTCTTCAGCGACGTACGGATGTTCGTCTCCACCTTCGACGCCATCCACCCCAGCACGATCCGCACCTTCATGCAGACCAGTCACCGGCGCCGCCCGGTGTGGGCGCAGAGCTGGGGGCAGAGCGAGATCGGTCCCGCCACGCTGGCGCAGTACCCCAAGCGCAAGGTGATGCGGAAACGATCCGACGACCACGGGACGTTCACCCGGAACGTGGGCCGGCCGGTCCCCTTCGTCACCAAGATCAAGGTGGTCGACCCGGAGACCCGGCGCCCGGTGTCACGCGGTAAGAGCGGCCTGGTCCTGATCAATGGCAAGGGCCGTTGCCTGGGCTACCTCGGCGAGCCCGAGCGCTACAACGAGAAGGTCTGGGACGGTTGGTGGAACACCGGTGACATCGGCGTCCACCGTTGGGACGGCACCGTGGACATCCTCGACCGAGAGGTCGACGTCATACCCGGCACCAGCGGCATAGAGCTGGAGAGCCTGCTGCTGGAACGTCTCGAGGACGCCTCCGAGGTCATCGTGCTCGGCAATCCCAACGGACTGCCCGTGCCGATCATCTCGACCCACAGCGGCACCCTGGACCGCGAGGCCTGGAAGCGCGCCACGGCCGGTCTGATCGCGCTCGACGAGCCCCGGATCATCGACTGGGAGGACTTCCCGCGCACCGGTACCTGGAAGGTGCGCCGGTTCGACCTGCGGGAGAAGGTGCTGCAGAGCAGCGAGACCTTCGGCAGCGGCCGCTGGACATGACCCGCGAGAACCCTTGAGCCTCGGCCCGGACATCCGGGCCGAGGACGGCAGCGGCGGGCCGGCCCGTATCGAACGGGCCGGCCCGCCGCTGCCGTGTCCGGGCTCAGGCTCGCGAGGCGGGCACGCCCAGGCCGGCCAGTGCGTGGTCGGCGACGGAGGCGGCCAGCTCGGCGGTGAGCGGGCCGGTGCCCAGCAGCAGCCGGAACCACAGGGAGCCGAAGACCAGGTCGACGGCCGTGTCCAGATCGATGTCGGTACGCAACTGCCCCTGCTCCTGGGCCAGTTCGAATCGGGCCCGGGCCACCGTCCGGTTGGGTGTGTACACCTTCTTCAGGAAGGTCGCCGCGAGACGTTCGTCCGAGTGGATCTCGGCGATGACGGCCCGCAGGTGCGGACCGATGCCGGGATCGGCGAACAGCCGCGCGGTGGCGGCCAGTTGCTGCTCCAGGTCGGCCCGGATGTCACCGGTGCGGGGGAACCTCATGTGCGGGGCGACGGCGTGCAGCAGCGCCTCCATCACGAGCAGGTTCTTGGCGGGCCACCCGGCCCGCACCGCCTCCTCCTCGACGCCCGCGCGGCGGGCGACGTCACCCACGTCGAACGCCTCGTAGGCACGCTCGCGGCACAGTCCCAGCACCGCGTCGAAGATCCGCTCACGCGTCGTCACATCGCCTGCCACCAGGGCGGACTGCTCCACGCTTGTCATGTGCAAAAGCGTATGGCGCTGCCCGTCACGGCCCGAGCCGAGCGCTCTGACAACAACTGGCCATGCAGGAAATGACGGCTCCCACGCCCCCTGTCCGCTGTGGTTCCGTGAGGCCCACTGGCCGAAAGAGACAGCGAGCCGGCGCGGATCAGCGCGGGCGGAGCCGGATGTCCCGAGCGTTCTGCGACAGGGGACAAACAACTCCAAGCGGAGGACATGTGAGCGGCACGACGACGACGCGGGCTGGTGCCGGGGGCATGCTCGGTTTCGACCCCACCGACCCCGGTTTCCAGCAGGACCCCTACCAGCACTACCGGCGGCTGCGGGAAAGCACTCCCGTCTTCCGCAGCCCGGCGGGCTTCTGGGTGCTCACCCGGCACCGCGAGTGCGACCTCGTCATGAGGGACGAGCGGTTCGGCTATCCGTCGCCCGCGGCGACGGCCCCGGACACGCCCGACGGGACGGCACTGCCCGGCGGATTCGCCGACCAGCGCCACATGCTCATCTTCATGAACCCGCCGGACCACACCCGGATGCGCCGCGTCCTGCGCGACACCTTCGGACCGCGCGTCATGCGCAGCGCCAACGGCTACATCGAGCAACGGACCGGGCAACTCCTCGACGAGGCCCTGGACAACGGCCCCGAGTTCGACCTGATCACCGCCCTCGCGCACCGGCTGCCGTTCGGAGTCATCTGCCACCTGCTCGGGGTGCCGGAGCCCGACCACCTGATGATCGAGAAGTGGGCGCAGGACTACCTGGCCGGCGTGAGCCCCTCGTTCACCGTCTCCCAGGCCAACCACCAGGCCAGGGACGAGGCACTGACCGGGCTCAACGACTACTTCCTGGCACTGGCGGCAGAGCGGCGCCGGACACCGGGAGAGGACGTGCTGAGCCGCCTCGCGGCCGCGGCCGACCAGGGAGAGATCAGCGAACAGGAGCTCCTGGGCACCTGCATCCTGCTGTTCATCGCCGGACACGGCACGACCACCAACCTCATCGGCAACGGCGCCCTCGCCCTGCTGCGACACCCCGACCAGCTCGCCCGGTTCCGCGCCGAACCGGAACTTGCGGCCAGCGCCGTCGAGGAACTCCTGCGCTACGACTCGCCTTCCCACCTGTCCATCCGGGTGGCGTCCCAGGACGTCGACCTCGGCGAGGGCAACGTGGTCGGCGCGGGCGAACAGGTCATCGCCGTCCGGGGCGCCGCCAACCGCGACCCCGACGCCTTCCCGGACCCGGACACCCTCGACCTCGGCCGCACCGACAACCGCCACCTCAGCTTCGCCTCGGGCATCCACGTCTGCTTCGGCGCGCCCCTGGCCCGCACCCAGGGCAAGGTCGCCCTCGGCACGCTCTTCCGCCGGGCCCCCGGGCTGACGCTGGCCGCCGACCGGTTCGCGTACAAGCCCAGCCTGCTCTCCCGCGCACTGGAAGCACTCCCGGTCACCACCGGCTGAGTTCCGCGGCAACCACCCTCAACCTTGGAGATTCGGATGAGTACCAAGAACCTCATCGTGGAAGGCGTGCTGGAGCTGACCGGCGGCGCCGACACCGACGGCGCCCTCGAGAAGTACTACGCGCCCGACTTCATCCAGCACAGCCCCCTGTGCTCGGACGGGCCGGCGGGCCTGCGCCAGCTGACCGAGCGGGCCAAGGGCGCCGGCGCCCAGTACGAGCTGCTGCGCTCGATCGCCGAGGACGACCTGGTGCTGCTGCACGCCCGGGTCACCGGCCTCGCCGAGGTGCCGCTCATCCTGTTCAACCTGTACCGCGCAGGCGACGACAAGATCCAGGAGCACTGGGAGGCGCTGGGCCCGGAGATCGGCCCGACCGCGTCCGGGCACGACATGGGCGACGGCCCCGCCGAGGTCACCGACCGCGACCGCACCGCCGCCAACAAGGAACTGGTCCGCCGCCTGATCGACGAGGTCTACGTCGGCGGCGACCTGGCCGCGCTCGACGGATACGTCAAGGACGGCGAGCTGATCCGGCACGCCCCCGGAGTCGCCGACGGTGTCGCCGGCCTGCGCGAGACGCTCGCCGGCGCGGACTACCTCAAGGTCCACCGGGTCCTGGCCGAGGGCAACTTCGTCTTCACCCACTCCGAAGGCACCCTGAACGGCACACCGCACGCGTTCGGCGACCTGTTCCGCGTCGCGGACGGGAAGATCGTCGAGTACTGGGACATCAGGACCGAGATCCCCGAGCAACTGCCGCACAGCAACGGCATGTTCTGAGCGGGGGAGAGAAGATGAGGGCGGCGCCGGCACCGACACGGCCGCCGGCGGCCGCCGACGGTGACCTCTGCGCGTACGAGAGCGACGAACAGCGCTGGCGAGCGGTCCGGGAACGCGACGACGCCGCCGACGGACGGTTCTACTACGCGGTGACGACGACCGGGATCTACAACCGGCCCTCGTGCGCGGCACGGCTGGCCCGGCGGGAGAACGTGGAGTTCCACGCGTCGCTCGAGGAACTCCACACACGGGGCTACCGGCCCTGCCGCCGCTGCCAGCCGGGCGAGCCCGAGCCGAACCGGCTGCAAGCCGCCATCGTGGCCCGCAGCTGCCTGCTGATGAACACGGCGGTGGCGCCACCCAACCTGGACGACCTGGCGCAGAGCGCCGGCTACAGCCGGTTCCACTTCCACCGCATGTTCAAGTCACTGACCGGCCTGACCCCGCACGCCTACTGGACGGCGGTCCGGGCACAGCGGGTGCGCGAGGAGCTGATCCGCGCGCGGACCGTGTCCGACGCGATCTACCAGTCGGGCTTCACCACCACGGGCCAGTTCTACGCCGTCTCCTCGTCGATACTGGGCATGACCCCGCAGGAGTACCGCGCGGGCGGGGCGGGCCTGGAGATCCACTCGGCCATGGGCGCCACCGACGCGGAACCCGTACTGGTGGCCATGACGGGGACAGGGGTCTGCGCGGTTCTGGAAGGCCCCGAGCACGCGGCCCGCGCGCGGCTGGCGGAACTCTTCCCCTATGCGGTGCGCCGCGCCGACGACCGGGGCTTCGAGGCACGGCTCGCCCACGCACTGGCGCGCCCCGCGGCCGAGTATCCCGTCGACGCGCTTCTTCCGCGGGATGTCCGCCGAGTCTGCCGGCATGAACGGATCCGCCGACTGCTCCGGATCCATCTGGACCCGGCATCCGCCTCCGGTCCCGCCCCGGCCCCCGGCAAGGAGACGGCGCTGCATGTGAGTTGAGCGCCCGCACCACCGCACCCAGCCCGCCCGTGACGTCTCCCGGGCGGGCTTCTTCATGCGCCGTGGCGTGATCTTTCCTACGAGGCAACCGCCCGCACCCGCGGCGGACGAAGCCGGACCACGCCACGCGACGCCCAGCGTCACCCGCCGTCCACGCGGCCGCGTTCGGCGTGAATCCGCAGGCCGCACACACCGTCGGGCCCGCTCCGCACGACTGCCCGCGAGCCGTCCCGCCGTGTTTGCAGGCCGTCCCGAGGATGCTCCGGGCGGGCCGGAAGACCGCCGAGTACGAGCGCAATTTTCTGAGTGCCGGTGGCGTGAACCGATCTATAGCGTGGCCGTATTGACTCATCAGGACAAAGGGGTTGGCTCGATGGCTCGCCACGCTGAAGGTATCCACAGGCGGAACTTCCTCACCGGGGGCGCGGCTGCCGGAGGAGCCGCCCTCCTGACCGGAACGGCCCTCGCCACACCGTCCGCGGCGGCTGACCAAGCCGTACCGGCGGCGGGGCCGATCACCACGGTGGCCCCCGGTGACAAGCGGTACAAGGACCTGGTGCAGGGCTGGAACCAGAGATGGTCCTCCGCACCCGAGAGGATCTGCCTCGCCGAGACGACCGCCCAGGTCCGCTCGGTCGTCCAGGCGGCCGCGACCGCCGGCAAGCGACTGACGGTGCGCAGCGGCGGCCACTGCTTCGAGGACTGGGTGTTCAACCCCGACGTACAGGTCATCCTCGACATGACCAGGATGGACCGGGTCTACTTCGACCCCGACAAGAACGCCGTCTGCGTCGAAGCCGGCGCGCAGGTGCTGAACGTGTACGAGCGCATGTACCGCACCTGGGGCGTCACCATCCCCGCCGGCACCTGCTTCCAGGTCGGCGTCGGCGGCCATGTCAGCGGCGGCGGCTGGGGCCTGCTCTGCCGCCAGATGGGGCTGGTCGTCGACCACCTGTACGGCGTCGAGGTGGTCTGCGTCGGCGCCGACGGCACGGCGACGGTCAAGGTCGCGACCCGCGAGCCGAACGACCCCAACCGTGACCTGTGGTGGGCCCACACCGGCGGCGGAGGCGGCAACTTCGGCGTCGTCACCCGCTTCTGGTTCCGCACTCCCGGAGCGACCGGCACCAACCCCGCGAAACTGCTTCCGCAGCCGCCGGCCGAGGTGTTCCTGCACGCCACCGCCTGGCCCTGGGCCGACATGACCAAGGACCGCTTCGCACGGCTGGTCAAGAACTTCGGCGACTGGCACACCAAGAACCTCAAGTCCGGCACCGTCAACGACAACCTGACCAGCGTGCTGTGGCTGAACCACAAGTCGGCCGGCTACATCGGCCTGGTCACCCAGGTCGACGCGACCGTCCCGGACGCGCAGAAGATACTCGACGACTACCTCGGCGCCATCACCGAAGGCCTGGACGTGGCCCAGGAGCCGATGACCACCCCCATGGGCGAGGTGGCCGCGATGCCCGAACTCGCCGCCCCGCGCCGGATGCCCTGGCTCCAGGCCGCCCGCTACATCGGCACCACCAACCCGACGCTGAACGACCCCACCTTCAGGTCCGACTTCAAGTCCGCCTACTACCGCAAGACCATGCCGACGGCCCACATCGACGAGTTCTACCGGCACCTGACACGGGACGACCTGGTCAACTCCACCGCCGCCGTGCAGGTGAGCTCCTTCGGCGGCCAGGTCAACGCGGTCGCCCCGGACGCCACCGCCGCCCCGCACCGCGAGGCCGCGTTCAAGGCGGCCTGGGGACTGTGGTGGAACGACCCCGCGGCCGAGGACATCTCACTGCGCTGGATCCGCGAGTTCTACCACGGCGTCTTCGCCGCCACGGGCGGTGTCCCCGTCATCAACGACGTGACCGACGGCGCCTACGTCAACTACCCGGACATCGACCTGAGCGACCCGAAGTACAACACCTCCGGCGTGCCCTGGCACGACCTGTACTACAAGTCCGGCTACGCCCGCCTCCAGAAGGTCAAGCAGGCGTACGACCCGCGCGACTTCTTCCGCCACAGCCAGTCGGTGAAGCTGCCGACCACCTGACAGCGCCCGGTCGACCCGCCGCGCCCTCACCGTCCACCACGGTGAGGGCGCGGCACGGGTATGCCGTCACGCCGCCTCGCTCCCGGCCGTCGCACCCGGCAGGGTGTACGCCGCTGCGGACGCCAGCGACAGCACGGCACGGGCGATCGCGTCGGAGTCGCCCAGAGTCACCGAGTTCACCCCGGGCCGGATACCGGCGGCCGTCACCCAGTGCACGGACTCGGTGGGCACGCCGTACGCGAACCGCCGCGGATGCGCCCGGCCCGAGGCGTCCACCAGACGGTAGGGCCGCTCGGTGACCGCGAGACCACCCGTCTCGTACGTCCGCGTGCCGGGACCGTGGATGCGATAGCGGCTGCACTGGCCGGTCGTCCGCAGATGGAGCAGCAGCGGGTCGGCGGTGCGCCGCAGGTCGATGTCTGGCAGCCGGGCCTCGATCAGCACCCCGGCCCGCACCTCGGAACCGGGCACCTTCGGCGAGGACGCCACGAACTCCCCTGCCTCCTCGTCCAGTTCCATCCGCACGTCGGGGCCCACGATGGTGAGGACACCGGCCTCGATCAGCGCGATCATCTCCCGGATGCGGGAGGCGGGCGGCCCGATCGACAGGAACGCGTTGAGCGGGGTGTACCAGCGGTCGAGGTGGTCGCGGTGCGAGTCCGCGGTCAGGCCGTTGTGGTCGATCAGGAGGCGTATCTCGTTGCGCAGATCCCGCAGCGCGTCCAGCGCCGACTTCAACGGCCCGGACACATTGCCCTCCAGAGCGTCCGCCACGTCCTGGCCCAGCCGCGTCAGCAGCCACTCCTGCCAGGCGGCCGGGCTGTCGAAGCGTGCCCCCTCGTCGGGGCGGGTGACGCGCTCCCAGTCCCACCGGTCGGCGGCGGCCACCCCGTACGCGTCCAGCACCTCGCCCTCCGCGGCGCTTTCCCACGGCGCGTCCAGCAGCTCCTTGCGGAAGGCGTCCACGACCTGTGGCTCCTCGGTGCGGGCCAGCAGCGCCGTGTAGTAGACCGTCTCCGCCTCCTTGGCGATCAACGGCCAGATGTCGGCCCGGAAGTCCAGGCCGCCGCGGCGCGCGGCCCGCGCCCGCAACTCGGCGACCTTCGCCTCGTCCAGCAGCAGCGGGTGGTGCCGGCCGTGGGCACCCTTCTCGTTCTCGCCGCGCGCGTGGTACGGCACCCCGCGCCGGGAACCGGCGTGCAAGGCGGGCTCACGGCCCGAGGGCCGATAGACCAGCCGCCCGTCCACCTCCTCGTACACACCGCCGCGCCCCTGGGTGAACAGCGCCATGTAGTCGAAGAAGTTGAGCCCCAGCCCGCGCAGCAGCACCGGCTCACCCGCTCCGACGAACTCCAGGTCGATGTCGGCCGGATTGACCGGCCGCACATGCCTCAGCCCCAGGGCCTGCGCCTTCTTGTGCAGCCGGGCCAGCGTGTCGGGGTCCTCCGCCTCCACATGCCCCAGGGACAGCACCACCGCGTCCAGGCCGGTCAGTTCGCGGCCGTTCTCCAGCCGCACGGTCTGCGTCGCGTCCGGCTCGTCCGCCGCGTCGTCCAGGGCGACGGCACGCGTGTGGTGGACGACGATGTCGACGTGGAACGGGGCGAGCGCGACCACCCGGTTGAACACCCACTCCAGATAGTGGCCGTAGAACGCGCGGGTCGGATACGTGTCGGGGCCCATCCCGCGCGCCTCCGCGTGAAAACCGTCGTCCAGACCGGACTCCCCTGGTTCCAGCGAGGCCATGAGCTGCGCCCACTCGTACAGGCTCGGCCCGGTCTCCAGCGGGCCCTCCATCTCCACCGACTCGTCGGTGAAGAGAGTCACCTGGGAGGCGACGGTGTTCATCAGCAGATGCCGGGACTGGCTGCCGCGCCATACACGGCCCGAGCCCGGCCGCTCGGACTCGACCACGTGCACGGTGAGTCCGGTGTCCGGGGCGAGGGCGGCGTTGGCGCAGACGCGTGCCAGCACCGACAGGCCGCGGGGCCCGGTGCCGATGATGCACATGGTCAGTCGCTGGTTCCCCATCTGTTGCTCCTGCTCGGCGTAAAAAGGCGTGGAAAGGCATGGATAGGCACGGCAAGGCGTTGACTCACGGGAGAGACGAAGGAGCCGCAACGGCCTGTCATGGCACGGCTCCGGTACGAGGGAAGCAAATCCTCTTTGCCGAATTCGGGTCAACGAATGGCTGCCCGAGGCCCCGCGCCGGTGCCGCCAACCGAAAAAACGTGCCAGTGTTCTGCCGCCCCACGAATGCCGCGGCGTGCTATTGCGCGGTCCTGGGCACACGCTCCACCGCGCTTTGCCATACGACTGTCATGCCGCCCGGCTCCGGCAGCGACGGGGCGAGCTTCAAGCCCGGCTTTAGCCCCCTTGCGGACACTGGCCGGACCCCGCACTTTCAGGGCCCACACCCTGGCCGCCATCGCCGAGGAGCACTCCATGACGACCCGTACCTCCGGGCAGGCCGCACTCGCCGCAGGGCTGCACGGCTGGCTCACCGCTCGTCTCGCGCTCTACCTCGACCGTCCCGAGGAGTCCCTGGACGACCGCACCCCGCTCGTCGCCTACGGCATGGACTCCGTGACGGCACTGAGCCTGTGCGGCGACCTGGAGGACGAGCACGGCCTGATCGTCGACCCGAACCTGGTCTGGGACCATCCCACGATCGCCGCCATCGTCGACCATCTGACACCACGCCTGACGACTCAGGGCATGGACTGGAACCTGTAGCCACGACGCCCTGGCCACCCACAGACCGAAGCAGCGCGCGCCCGCCGGCACACCGGCGGACGCGCGCTGTTCGTCACCACGGCTCAGGCGCTGAGGACGGGCGCCCCCTGGACCACCGGGTGGTCGCTGCCCAACGGGCCCGTCGCACTCGCCCCGCCCGGCGAGCCGACCGTCTCGAACACCTCGGCGTTGGCCGGGCCGAACGCACTCCACTGCTCCGGCAGATCGTCCTCGTAGAAGATCGCCTCGACCGGGCAGACCGGCTCGCACGCCCCGCAGTCCACGCATTCGTCCGGGTGGATGTAGAGCATGCGCGGTCCCTCGTAGATGCAGTCCACGGGGCATTCGTCGATGCAGGCCTTGTCCTTCACCTCGACGCAGGGCTGAGCGATGACGTACGTCATGAGGGGACTCCTCGGAAAGGAATTAGGAAAGGAAAAGGGAACGGGGGCGGGTGAGAGGCGGGGAGGGGCGGGGATTACCCGGCGACGGTCCAGGTGTCGCCGCCGGCCAGCAGGGCGGCCAGGTCGCCCTTGCCGTTCTGTTCGATCGCCGCGTCCAGCTGATCGGTCATCTGGACGTCGTAGACGGGACGTTCGACGTCGCGGAAGACACCGATCGGAGTGTGGTGGAGGGTGTCCGGGTCGGCGAGGCGGGAGAGGGCGAAGGCGGTGACGGGGGAGGGGGAGTGGGCGTCGTGGACGAGGATGTCCGCCGCGTTCTCCGGGGTCACGTCGACCACCTCGAGGCCACCGGTGGTCCGGTCGCGGACCACGCCGCGAGAGCCGTCGGTGCCGAAGCGGATGGGCTGCCCGTGCTCCAACCGGATCACCGCTTCTTCGGCTTGCTGCCGGTCTTTGAGGACTTCGAAGGCGCCGTCGTTGAAGATGTTGCAGTTCTGGTAGATCTCGACGAGGGCTGTGCCGGGGTGGGCGGCGGCCTGGCGGAGGACCTCGGTGAGGTGCTTGCGGTCGGAGTCGACCGTGCGTGCCACGAAGGATGCTTCCGCGCCGATGGCCAGCGACACCGGGTTGAAGGGGGCGTCGAGGGAGCCCATCGGCGTCGACTTCGTGATCTTGCCGACCTCGGAGGTGGGGGAGTACTGGCCCTTGGTGAGGCCGTAGATCCGGTTGTTGAACAGGAGGATCTTCAGGTTCACGTTGCGGCGCAGGGCGTGGATGAGGTGGTTGCCGCCGATGGACAGGGCGTCGCCGTCGCCGGTGACCACCCATACGCTCAAGTCCCGCCTGGACGTGGCGAGTCCGGTTGCGATCGCGGGTGCGCGGCCGTGGATGGAGTGCATGCCGTAGGTGTCCATGTAGTACGGGAAGCGGGAGGAGCAGCCGATGCCGGAGACGAAGACGATGTT
This sequence comes from Streptomyces sp. NPDC087859, assembly GCF_044742595.1. Classification (NCBI taxonomy): domain Bacteria; kingdom Bacillati; phylum Actinomycetota; class Actinomycetes; order Kitasatosporales; family Streptomycetaceae; genus Streptomyces; species Streptomyces sp. NPDC087859. The sequence goes on from NZ_JBIUUU010000019.1 coordinate 145,959, forward strand.
CTCTTTGGCCAGGCCCAGTTCCGGCATGAAGCCCTGGACCGCGGCGAGGATCGCGTAGTCACCGCAGCCGGGGCACCAGCGCACTTCCTGATCGGACTTGAAGTCCTTGGGCAGGAGGCGGAGTTCAGTGGTCATGGATCGTCGCCTCCAGTGCGTGGGCAAGCTGTTCTTCCTTGAACGGCATGCCGTTGACCTGAGTGAAGGGCCGTACGTCGACCAGGTAGCGGGCACGCAGCAGTGTCGACAGCTGGCCCAGGTTCATCTCGGGGACGACGACATGCTCGTACCGGCTGAGCACGGTGCCGAGATTCCGCGGGAACGGGTTGAGGTGGCGTAGATGGGCCTGTGCGATGGACTCGCCGGCGGTCCGCAGTCGCCGTACCGCCGCCGTGATGGGTCCGTAGGTGGAGCCCCAGCCCAGGACGAGGGTGTGGGCCTCGTGCGGGTCGTCGACTTCGAGGTCGGGTACGTCGATGCCGTCGATTTTGGCTTGGCGGGTGCGGACCATGAAGTCGTGGTTGGCGGGGTCGTAGGAGATGTTGCCGGTGCCGTCCTGTTTCTCGATGCCGCCGATGCGGTGCTCCAGGCCGGGTGTGCCGGGGATGGCCCAGGGGCGGGCCAGGGTCTGCGGGTCCCGCTTGTACGGCCAGAAGACCTCGCTGCCGTCCTCCAGGGTGTGGTTCGGCCCCTGGGCGAACTGGACGGTCAGGTCGGGGAGTTCGTCGATCTCCGGGATCCGCCAGGGCTCGGAGCCGTTGGCCAGATAGCCGTCCGACAGGAGCATCACCGGCGTGCGGTACGTCAGTGCGATGCGGGCCGCTTCCAGGGCGGCGTCGAAGCAGTCCGCGGGCGTCTTCGGCGCGATCACCGGGACGGGGGCTTCGCCGTTGCGGCCGAACATCGCCTGGAGCAGGTCCGCCTGCTCGGTCTTGGTCGGCAGGCCGGTGGAGGGTCCGCCGCGCTGGATGTCGATGACCAGCAGCGGCAGTTCCAGCGAGACGGCCAGGCCGATGGTCTCCGACTTCAGGGCGACGCCGGGACCGGATGTGGTGGTTACGGCGAGGCTGCCGCCGAAGGCGGCGCCCAGGGCGGCGCCGATGCCGGCGATCTCGTCCTCGGCCTGGAAGGTGCGGACGCCGAAGTTCTTGTGGCGGCTCAGCTCGTGCAGGATGTCGGAGGCCGGGGTGATCGGATACGAGCCCAGGAAGAGGGGCAGGTCCGCCTGGCGGGACGCGGTGACCAGTCCGTAGGACAGGGCCAGGTTTCCCGAGATGTTGCGGTAGGTGCCGGTGGGGAACGCGGTGGCGGCGGGCGCGACCTCGTAGGAGACCGCGAAGTCCTCGGTGGTCTCGCCGAAGTTCCAGCCGGCGTGGAACGCGGCCAGGTTCGCCTTCATGATCTCGGGTTTCTTGGCGAACTTGGTCTTCAGGAAGCGTTCGGTGCCCGCGGTGGGGCGGTGGTACATCCAGGACAGCAGGCCGAGCGCGAACATGTTCTTGCTGCGTTCGGCTTCTTTGCGGCTGAGGTCGAATTCCTTGAGGGCCTCGACGGTCAGCGTGGTCAGGGGGACGGGGTGGAGGCTGTAGCCGTCCAGGGAGCCGTCGTCCAGGGGTGAGGCCGCGTAGCCGACCTTCTGCATGGCGCGTTTGGTGAACTCGTCGGTGTTGACGATGATCTCCGCGCCGCGCGGCAGGTCGGCGATGTTGGCTTTGAGGGCGGCCGGGTTCATCGCGACCAGCACGTTGGGTGCGTCGCCCGGGGTGAGGATGTCGTGGTCGGCGAAGTGCAGCTGGAAGCTGGACACACCCGGCAGGGTTCCGGCGGGTGCCCGGATCTCGGCGGGGAAGTTCGGCAGTGTGGAGAGGTCGTTGCCGAAGGTCGCTGTCTCGGAGGTGAAACGGTCACCGGTGAGCTGCATACCGTCACCCGAATCGCCCGCGAAGCGGATCACGACACGGTCGAGACGCGTAACTGGCTTGGCCTGAAGGCTCACTGTGGTCGGTCCCTCGCTTCATTCCGGACTCTCACGCGGCCGCCCATTCGACCGCCCCGGGCTTGTGAAGGGCTAAATCCGCCAGAGCCCGCCTTGTCGCCCGGTGACCGTGAAATGGCTGGAACGAGGTCCTCCACCGGGTTCCCGGCCTGGTCAGAGGGGTTGGAGCGGCCGACGGGGACGAACCGGACGGCCGGATTCTTCAGAGGGCCTTAAGTCATGGTCGAGTCACGGTCCCTAGCGTTCAGTCGCACACCGTGGAGTACCGGGAGTACCCGAGCCTGTGGCGCAAGTCGGCGCCCGGTGGTCCTGAGGGGAAACATGCTGACCGATTTGCCGGTGCACGAGCCGACGACGGAGATGGTGGGTCGCGAACTGGAGCTGACGTCGGTGTGCGGACGGCTCGAGGACTCCTCCCTTCGGCTGATCACGCTCGCCGGCGCCGGTGGCGTGGGCAAGAGCCGCCTGGCCGCCGAGGCCGCCCATCTGCTCGACGACACCTTCCCCGGTGGCATCCGCACTGTGGACCTGCCCGCCTGCCCCGGCCCCGAAGAGGCGGTGGCCGCCGTCGCCCGCGCCGTCGACGCACTGCGCCGCCCCCTTCCCGCAGCGCACGAACCGTCGACGGCGAGCGGCACCGCGCCCGACCCGAGGAGCGGCCTCGAGCCCCACCCCCGAGCACTGCTGATCCTCGACGGGGTGGAGCACATCGCCGCCCGGCTGGCCCCGGTCGTCGCCGATCACCTGGCCGCCTGCCCCTGGCTCACCGTCCTCGCCACCGGCCAGGAGGTCCTGCGTATCTACGGCGAGCAGGTGGTGCCCGTCGCGCCGCTGCCCCCGCCCGGCCCGCTCTTCGAACCCGACGTCGCCGACGTCCAGGACAACCCGGCCGTGCAACTGTTCACCCGCCGCGCTCACGAGGTGAACCCCGGATTCGCGCTCACGGCCGAGAACGTCACCTCCGTCGTCGACATCTGCAACCTGCTGGAGGGCGTACCCCTCGTCCTGGAACTGGCCGCACGCCGGCTGCGGCTGTTCCCGCTCCAGGAGGTGCAGTCGTGGCTGCACCGGGGCGGCGACAGCCACCTGGCCGGGCTCGTCGACGTACCGCCCCGGCAGCGCTCCCTGCTCGCCGCCGCCGAATGGAGCTGCCGCGGCCTGACCGACGGCCAGCGGACGCTGCTCGCCCGGCTCGCCCTGTTCCGGCAGGGCGCCACCCTCGCCACCGCCGAGAAGATATCCCCGCTGTCTCCTGCCGAGACCGCCGCCGCGATCGAGGAACTCCTCGACCGCAACCTGCTCCGGCTCGACGAGAGACAGCACACCGACAGCCGGCTGACGATGTCGCGCACCATCCGCGTCCACAGCCTCTCCGTCCTCGACGGCGACGCGGAGGAGGCCGCGGCGGCCCGTCGGGTCCACACCCGCCACTACCAGAAGCTGATGCACTCCCTCGAAGGCCGCTTCCACGGCTCCGAGCAGCAGCGTTGGCTGCGGCTGGCCGCCGCCGAGCACGACAACGTCCTGGCCGCCCTCGACGACGTGGCCGAAGGACCCGACCTCGCGCCGCGCGCCGCCCTGGTCACCGCCTGCCTGCGGCCCTGGCTGGTCCGCGGCGAACTCAAGCCGGGCCTGCACTGGTTCGACTCCACCGCACAGGCCATGCACGAGGCGGACGGCCGGTCCGGCAACGAGGACGAGACGGACCTGCGGCTGCGGGCCCGGCTGTACACCGGCGCCGGTCTGCTCGCCGCCGCTCTCGGCGACCATGACGGAGCCGCGCACCGGCACCGCCGGGCCGTCGCCCTGTACAAGCGGTTGCGCGACGCCAGGGCCGGGGCGCTGGCCTCGGCCCGCATGGGGCACGCGCTGTTCCGGTGCGGTGACCAGGCGGTGGGCCGGTCCCTGCTGATCGCGGCCCGCGCCGCCTTGGAAGGACAGGGCGACACCGTGGGATCTGCGGAGGCCGCCGCCTCGCTCGCCGAGGTGATGATGGCCTCCGACCAGCCCCAGGACGCCCTCTCCTTGCTGGAGCGGGCCGAGCGGATCCAGCGACAGAACGGCGAGATCCGCGATCTGGCCCGCACCCTGCACCTGCGGGCCCAGCTCGCCTGGGACGAGGACGACGAGGCCGGGGCGCAGTCGGCGCTGCGGCAGAGCCTGACCCTGTACGACTCGATCGACGAGCGCACCGAACTGGCCGCGGCGCTCGACACGTTCGCCCTGCTCGTCCAGCGCGGCGCCGGCCAGCCGCAGCGCGCCACCCGGCTGCTGGCCGCCGCCGAGAACCTGCGTCGCCGAACCGGCGTGAAGGTCGACGGCGAACGCTGGGACCGCCTCCAGGGCGCGGTCACCGAACTGCGCAGCCAACTCGGCTGGAGCGTGTTCGCCACCGCCTGGGTCGAAGGGCTGCGCCTGCGGCCCGAGACGATGGTCGGCGAAGCGCTCGCCGCGGTCGAGCCGGGCCAGGGCGCCGAGCGCGGCGAGGCCGCCGCACTCACCCCCCGCCAGCTCCAGGTGGCGCTCCTGGTCGCCGAGGGAATGACGAACCGCCAGATCGCCTCCCGGCTCAAGATCGCCGAGTGGACGGTCGTCAACCACGTCCGCAACGTGATGCGCAAGCTCGGCTGCCGCTCCAGGGTCCAAGTGGCCTGGGCCGTCGGCAGGAGACGCTGATGACGGCATCCCGTCCCGCACCGCACAGCCCCACCCTGCGTACCGGCCCGCGGGCGGCGGAACCTCCGGCGCCCGCCGCCCGGGCGCCGATCTCCCCTGACGGCAGTGTCCCCCTCGCCGATCTGCTGGCCGCCGTACGGCCGCCCGCCGAGCAGGTCCGCCGCTTCACCGGCGAGGGACACTGGCGCTCCGCCACACTCCTGCACGACCTGCACCGCAACGCCGCGGCACACCCGCACCGCACCGCGATCGTCGCTCACCGCGCTCACCACCCGGCCGCCACCCGTGTACTGCGCATCTCCTACGGCCAGCTCGTCGGCTACGTCGACCGGTTCGCGCACGCCCTGGACGCCCTCGGCGTACGTGCCGGTGACCCCGTCGCCTTCCAACTGCCCAACCGGTGGGAGACCTGCGCCCTGCTGCTGGCGTGTCTGCGGATCGGCGCCGTCGCCGTGCCCGTGATGGCCGGTTACGGGGCCCGTGACCTGGAGAGTGTTCTCGGCGCGGCGCAGGCCCGGATCTGTGTCGTCCCCGACCGGTGGGAGGGCACCACTCCCGCCCAGGTCCTGGCCGACCTCGCGCCCACCCTGCCCTGGCTGCGCCATCGGGTGGTCCTGGGCGACGCGGCCGCCACCGGCGCGGTCGACTTCACCCGGCACTTCGTGCACACCCCTCACGAGCGCTACCGGCGCGACGGCTGGCTGCCGTTGCCCGCCGGCCTGGCCGACCGGATCAGTCTCGCCGTCACCTCACTGGGCCTGCACCGCGCACACAGCATGGCCATGCACACCCCCAACACCCTGCACGCCGGCCTGGATCCGCGTTCGCGGGTCACCGCGTTCACGGCACTGCCGCTGGCCACGCTGCCGTCTCTGCTGCACACGATGGTCGGCCCGCTCACCCACGGCACCACCGTGGTTCTGCAGGACGTCTGGGACCCGGAGACCGCCCTGGACCTGATGGCCTCGGCCGAGGTGCGCGCGGCGCTGGCCACCCCCGCGCAGTGGGCGGAACTGGCCGCCGCCCAGGAACAGCGGCCGCGCCCGCCCAGTCGGCTCGAGCACGCGCTCCTTCCCGGCCGGGCCGGCGCCAGCACGCGCCTGGCGCACCAGGTCCACGAGACGCTGCGGGTGCCGCTGGACGTGACGACGAGTCCTGCGCGGGACGCCGACGGCGACCCGGCCCTGGCCGACACCGGCCGGCACCGCCGCGGCCCCGCCTCACCGCTGGCGGTATGGCAGCGCGAGAGTGGTGGGCTGCGCCCGGTCTGGGACGGGGACGACTGGACCGACACCGGCCTGCCGGCCGGCCCGCACGAGGAGGACCACACGGTCGAAGAGGTCGGCGGTGTCTTCCTGGTCCCCGTCACCGAGGTCGAGGAACACCTGCTGACCCATCCGCACGTCGCCGAAGCCGCCGTCGTCGCCAGCACCGACCCCGAACACGGCGAGCTCGCCTGTGCCGTCGTCGTCCCCGAGGGCGACCCGCCCTCCCTCCTCGACCTGCGCGCCCACTTGCTGGCCCGGGGCATCCTCACCTCCCACCTGCCCGCCCGCCTCGAACTGGTCCCGGCGCTCCCTCGCTCCGAGACCGGCCGTGTCCTGCGCCACCGCCTCCAGGACACGCTGCCCACCACCTGACCGCCCGCCCCGGGGACTGCTCCGCCCAGGTGCGGCAGCGCCCCGAAGGGGCGCGGGGAACTGCGCGACCAGCCACGACGGCGCCGCAGACAAGCAACAACGCGTCCACTGCACTTCCGGCGGAGCGCTCAGGCAGCCGTGCCGACCGGCCGCACCCCGGCGCCCTGCCGGTCGAGTGTGGCGGCGATGTGCAGGGCGATGTCTCCCGAGGTGAGACTCAACTTCCGCAGGATCTCGGCGCGTTCGCCGTGCTCCAGGAACTCCTGGGCGATACCGAACTTCCGCAGCGGGGTGTCCACCCCGGCCGCCCGCAGTGCCTGCGCGACCGCCGAACCCACGCCCCCGGTCAGCTCGTTCTCCTCGACGGTCACCACCAGCCGGTGCCGGGCGGCCAGAGGTATGAGACCGGGGTCGACGGGCTTGACCCAGCGCGGGTCGACGACGGTGCAGCCGACGCCCTCGCCGGCCAGCAGGTCGGCGGTGTCCAGCGCGGTCTGCGCCATCGAACCGACCGCGACGATCAGGACGTCCTCGCTCTGGCCGCGGTGCAGCACGTCGATCCCGCCGATCGTGTCGACCGCGTCGAGGTCCGCGTCCACCACTCCGTCGGGGAAACGCACCGCGGTCGGCCCGTCGGCGGCCACGGCTTCCCGGAACAGTTCGCCCAGCCGCCTGCCGTCCCGCGGCGCGGCGATCCGCAGTCCCGGCACCATCTGCAGGATCGACATGTCCCACACACCGTTGCGGCTCGCCCCGTCGTCGCCGGTCACCCCGGCCCGGTCCAGTACGAGCGTCACCGGCAGCCGGTGCAGGGCCACATCCAGCAGTGCCTGGTCGAAGGCCCGGTTGACGGACATGGCGTGCATCGCCACCACCGGATGCAGACCGCCCAGCGCGAGCCCGGCCGCCGAGGTGACCGCATGCTGCTCGGCCACCCCCATGTCGAAGGTCCGCTCGGGAAAGGCCTGGGAGAACGCCGACAGACCCTTCTGCTCCATCAGCCCGGCGGTGACCGCGACCACGTCACGGCGCTCGCGGCCCGCCGTGGCCAACTCCTGGGAGAACACCGACGTCCAGGTGCGCTCCGGCGCGGCGGCGGCCTCACCGCGTCGGGCTCGCGCGGTGTAGGAGCCCCGGGCCCGGTAGCGGTCCGGATCGTCGCTCTCGGCGGGCGTATGACCGGCGCCCTTGACGGTCACGGTGTGCACCAGGACCGGCCCGCCGTGCTGCCGGGCCTGTTCCAGCGCCCTCTCCAGGGCCTCGATGTCGTGCCCGTCGACCGGACCGACGTACTTGAGGCCCAGCCCCTCGAACGGGTTCTGCGCGGCGGCCACCTCCCGCAGGTTCTGCCGGGCACCGTGCAGGCCCTCGTACAGCGTGCCGCCGGGGACCGGGGTCCGCTTGGCGACGACCCTGCCCCACTCCAGGAACCGCTCGTAGGCGGGCGAGCCGCGCAGCCGGGTCGCCCGCCCGGCCCCCGAAGCGGCCGAGCGGCCGTTGTCGTTGAGGACGATGACGACGGGCCGGTCCTTGGCCGCCGCGATGCTGTTGACGGCCTCCCAGGCCATACCGCCGGTCAGCGCGCCGTCACCGATCACCGCGACGACCGCACGCTCCCGCTCACCGTTGAGCTGATGCGCCTTGGCCAGACCGTCGGCGTAGGACAGGGCGGTGGAGGCGTGCGAGTTCTCCACCAGGTCGTGCACCGACTCGGCCTGCGAGGGATAGCCCGACAGACCGCCCGCCCGGCGCAGCGAGTCGAACCGGTCGGCGCGCCCGGTGAGGATCTTGTGCGCGTACGTCTGGTGGCCGATGTCCCACAGGATCTGGTCCCGCGGCGACTCGAACACCCGGTGCAGTGCGAGGGACAGCTCCACCACGCCGAGGTTCGAGCCCAGGTGCCCGCCCTTCTCGGGGACCTTGCGCACCAGCAGGTCCCGGATCTCACCGGCCAGCGACCGCAGCGCGTCGTGGTCCAGACGGCGCAGGTCCCGCGGGGAGTCCACCGTGGCCAGCAGCGAGCCCAGTTCCTCCTCGCGGGCCCGGTGACCGGCGGCCGGCACGAAGCGGATACCGGCGCCCGGCTCCAGACCGACCTCCGGGCCGGTGCGCGGCGGGTCACAGGCGATCAGGATGTTGTAGTGGTTGGGGAAGTGGCAGGCGTCCCACCCCAGGACCGTGCCGATCCGCTCCCGGCCCACCCACACCTCGTCGCCGCGATCCAGCACACCGGCACCGGCGATCTCCGCGAAGCCGAGGAACCCGACCCGGTCGACGGTGCCACCCGGCGGCGTGTCCACCTGGTCGGTGGTGACCAGCTCATGCACCTCGCCGCGCTGCACACACCGGCTGGTGTGCTCCTCGAGCACCATGCCCCGGTCGTCACGGTGGTGCTTGAGGACCTTGACGACGGTGCCGTCGACGCTCTTCTTACGGCCGTTCTCCGGGTGTGCCATGACGTTCGGCTCCTTGGCGGTACGTGGCGGGAGGTGAGGCGGGGGGTCGGCGGCGGGGCGGGGCCACGCCGGTTCAGCTCCGGCCGGCGGGGGGTTCGGCGGCGTAGACCTGGCCGACGAGCTCGAGCGTGGCCAGACCGTTGGGCCAGGTCGCCCGCTCGCCGCGCAGTACTTCGCCGAACTCCCGCAGCACGCCGACGTACTCGTGGGCCAGGGAGCTCTTGAAGTCCGGATAGCCGGCCAGCATGTCGGTCGTCAGGAGGCGGCCGTCGGCGAGGAGGACCTCGACGTCCTTGCGCTCCCCGTGCTCGTAGGCCCAGTCCAGGTCCACCACGGCCGTGACACCCTCGGTGTCCTGAAGGGTGATCACCGCCAGCCGGTCGATGCCCTGTTGGTCGCGGCCCACGCTGGCCTCCTTGAAGGCGACGTCGTCGCCGAGGAACAGGTGCACCACGTCGAAGGCGTTGGGCCCGTTGTCCGCCACGCAGCCGCCACCGCAGCGCGCCGGGTCGAGATACCAGCGGTCCTTGCCGACGTGCTCCTCGATCTTCTCCCAGTAGCGCACGGTGAGCCGTTCCACCGGGACATCCGCCGGCAGTGAGGCCAGCAGGTCCAGGACGTTGGTGTTGTAGCGGCGGTGGTAGGCCGTGAACAGCGCCACCCCCTTCTCCTCGGCCAGGTCACGCAGCGCGCGCCCCTGCTGCACGGTGATGCCGAGCGGCTTCTCCACACACACCGCCACGCCCGCGGCCAGGGCGTCCCGGCAGACCTCGAAGTGCACGTCGTTGGGGACGTTGACGACGACCGCGTCCAGTTCGGTCGAGGCCAGCAGCTCCCGGTGGTCGGTGAAGACCGGGATGGTGCCCCGGTGTGGTTCGAGGGTGGCCTCGTTCAGGTCGCACACCGCGGCCAGTTCGATGTCCTGGACCTCGCCGGCCAGCGCGTCGACGTAGAAGCGGGAGATGACGCCCAGGCCGATGATGCCGATACGGATGCGGGGCTGCGTGGTCATCGGGTCTCTCCAAGGGGGGTCGGAACGGTCAGGGAGTGCTGGGCGGCGACCGTCTCCAGCTCGGCGAAGAGCGGGGCGGCCAGCGGAACGCCGTGCTCACGGGCGGCGCGGGCGTGCTGCGCCTCGGGCCAGCCCGGGTAGCGCACGGGGGAGTCGGGGTCCAGGGCGGGGGCGTCGAGCAGCGCACCGAACAGCTCCTCGGACTGCTGGAGGAACGTGCCCTGGTCGCGCAGCCTGCCCGGCGCAATGGCCAGGACGAAGAAGCCGATGTTGTCGTCACGGCCCTTGGTGGACGTCGGGCCCATCTCGGCACCCGGCAGCAGCGCCGCCAGCGCCTCCACCATCAGGCTCAGCGCGTAGCCCTTGTACGAGCCGGTCTCCGGCCGGCCGCCCAGCCACTGCAGATGGGCCTCGCCACGGTCGAACGCCGTCGGGTCGGTGACCGGCCGGCCCGCATCGTCGACCAGCCAGCCCTCCGGTACCGACCGTCCCGCACGGGCCGCTGCCCGCACCCGGCCGGTCGGCACCACCGTGGTCGACATGTCCAGCACATACGGCGGGTACGGCCCGGCCGGTGCGGCGATCGAGAACGGGTTGGTGCCCAGCAGCGCCTCCGCGGCGCCCGGCGGCCGGATGATGCGCTGGCCACCGCAGTTGCCGGCCAGGAACCCGAGGGCGCCCTGCTCGGCCGCGTGCGCGGTGAAGTGGCCGGCGCATCCGAAGTGGGTGCCGTTGTACAGCGACACCATGCCGACGCCGTGGGTCCCGGCGCGTTCCAGGGCCAGATCCATCGCGGCCCGCGCCGACCACAGGCCCAGCGCGTCGTGCGCGTCGACGAGCAGGGCCGCGCCCCGGTCGGCGACGATCTCCAGGTCGGCGGCGGGATCGGCGCGCTTGTCGTCGAACAGCGGCAGATAGAGCCGGGTCAGGTTGGCAAGGCCGTGCGAGGTGACACCGGTCAGGTCGCCGTGGACCAGGGCACGGGCGGCTATCTCGGCCCGGTCGGGGGCCAGACCGCGCCGGGTGAACACCTCGGCGGTGAATCCGGCCAGCTCGTCATAGTCCAGGCGAACGGCGGTGCGGTCGACGGTCGCAGTGGTGGTCATCTTCTCCTCATTCACAGAAATTCACAGGGGCCGTGACGGATCGACAGGGGCCATGACCGGCCCCCGGGTCGTGAGGTCCGGCCCGCCCTCAGAGCAGTTCGGTGTGCGCGGTCGCGGCGAACGCGGTCAGCAGCCCGGCCACGTCCCCCGCGAACGCCTCCAGCTCGGCCCGCTCGGCGAACTCGCTGTCGGCATGCGCGTGGTTGGCCTCCAGGTCGCCCGGCCCGAGCACCGCGGTGAACACCCCCGGCAGGCCGCCCGTCCAGATCGCGTCGCAGGTGAAGGCCGGCAGGTCGGCGGGCCAGCGGGGCAGACCCACCCGCCCGGTCAGCAGCTCCTCGGCCCAGCCGTCGTGGGCGTCCAGCGTGGGAAGGCGTCGTTTGAGCCAGTCCACCCGGGTGATCAGCGCACTGTCCGCGGCGGTCTTCGCCAGCAGCGTGCTGTCGGCGAACAGGGCACGGAACCCGGTGAGCCCCGCCCGCACCTCGTCGTGCAGCGCCTTCTCCAGAGCGGCGCCCTCGGCGGCGGAGCCGTACGACAGGTTCAGCAGTAACTGCCCACTGCCGTAGACCTTGTTGTGCAGCGGCCCGGTCTGCAGGCCCGCCACGCACACCTGCCCGCTGCCGGCCTGGGTGGGCAGCGTCAGCGCCAGGTGCCCGGCCAGATGGCCCAGCAGCACGCTCGCGTTGTGCCCGGCAGCCGGGGCGTCGTCGATCGCGTCGTCCCCGTCGACCTGCACGCGGGCGGTCATCGCGGCCGTGGAGCGGGTCAGCAGCCGGCCGCGGGTGGGCTCGCAGAAGATGTTCAGCCGGCCCGTGTACCCCTGCTCGACCAGCGGCCGGGTGCCGAACACCCCCATGGCGCCGCCCTCTTCACCGGACACCACCTGGATCAGCACACCGATCTCGGTGCCGATCCGCGGATCCTCGGCGGCCGCCGCGCGGATGCCGGCGAGCAGCGCCACCGCGGGCCCCTTCGCGTCGATGGCGCCACGCCCGAAGAACGTGTCACCGTCCAGCTTCACCGGCTGCCGCCCGGCGACGGTGTCCATGTGCACGTTGAACATCACCGTCGACTGCCGGGGCAGCTCCGGCCCCAACCGCAGCACCAGACTGGGCTGCACCCGCAGGAACTCGGGATCGCGGGCGATCGCGGCACGCACCGCGGCCGGCACCTGCTCGTCGGTGAGCTCCTCCGCCGCGCACACGCCGTGCCACTCGACGGTGAACCCGAAAGCGCGGGCCGCCTCCGCGTAGGCGCGCTGGGCCTCCCACAGCCGGACCTCACCGTTCGGCGTGCCCTCCAGCGGGCCGGCCGTGGTCAGCGACAGCAGATGCAGCAGCAGCTGGTCGTCGTCTCGGGTCAGCGGCGCGTGGCGCGTTCCCTCAGCGGTCGGAGCGGACACGACTGGACTCCTCTCGAACGGTACGGTGGGGATCAAGGACTTCGGTGGCGACGAGCTGCTCGAGGTGGCGGCCGTACTCGGCGAACAGGACGGGCCCGTCATCGCCCAGCTCGGTACGGCTCTCGTGGGGCCGCAGCGCCAGATGCGGTTCGATCGACCAGACGCCGGCGTAACCGGCCTCCAGCAGCAGCCGCAGACAGTCCGCCACCCGGCTCTCGCCCTCGCCCGGCAGGGTGTAGGCGGCGCCGGTTCCACTGCCCACGGCGTCCTTGACGTGGACGTGGGCTACAGCCTCCGGACAGAGCTCCAGCAGCCGCACCAGCTCGTCGTAGGCCCGGTAGTGGTAGGCGGCACCGTTGCCGGTGTCGAACAGCAGCCGCAGCGCGGGACTGTCGACCTCGGTCAGCAGCCGCCACATCCGCTCCGCGCTGCGCCCCGCCCAGCCGGCGCAGTTCTCGTGCAGGAGCACCAGCCCGTACTCGGCGGCTCGTGCGGTCAGCACCCGCATCCGGCGGATCACCTCGGCGCCCCAGTCGGCGTCGTCGAGACCGTCGTTGGGATACGACATGACTCTCACGTAGCGGGTGCCGAGCGCCGCGCAGCGGGGGCCGAGCCGCTCCAGCTCCCACAGATCGGCGTCGATGCCCTGGCTGATCGGCCGTGACCAGTCGGCGATCCGCGAGTCCACGCAGGCGATGCCGAGCCCCGCCGCACGTACCGTGCGCACGCAGGTGTCGAAGGCTTCGCCGTCCAGGTCGGCGAGGGCGACCCCGTCGATGCTGCGCAGCTCGATCAGCTGCCAGCCCAGGCTCGTGACCGCCGCGATCTGGTGGTCGAGGCTGCGTCCGGCCTCGTCGCCGATACCGGCGTAGAGGATCCCGGGCACCGCCTCCCCCCGCGGAAGCGGGCCGACGGCCACGGTGCGGTCAGGAAGCATGAGGCACGACCTCCGGCTGGAAGGCCGAGACCTCGGCCCCCAGACGGGACAGCCGCGCGTGCTCCTTCGCCTCGGCGAGCAGGGTGGTCACACCGGCGTTGAGCTGGAAGTCGGGCTCCAGGTCGGCGCCGTAGGCGAACTGCTCGTAGGCGTGCACCAGGAACCGGGCGAGCGAGTCGTCGCGGAACACCGGCTGCGGAGCCAGGCCCTCGATGGAGGTGGTCAGGTGCGCGTGGTCGTCGCTCTCGCTGATCGGGTAGTGGCCCACCGCCCAGCCCCGGCTGAAGCCGAGCCGGATGACCCGCTCCCGCAGCGGTGAGGCGAGGTCGGAGAAGATCTCCGTCTGGCAGCCCGCGGTGTGGTCCAGGAAGAGCCGTGCGGCACCCATCTCGGGCACCACGACGTTCTTCACCCGCAGATCGCGCAGCTCGGCACCCACGGTCTTCGCCTCGCCGGCCAGCGACAGCACCACCCCCACCGAGTGCGGGAGCTCCACGTCGAAGGCGGTCGGATGCCCCTCGGTGGCCAGCGTGCGGGTGATCCGGGGCTTGCGCTGGGCGATGAACACCGTCTCCAGCTCGCCCAGTTCACCGCCCTGCACCAGATCGTGCAGGCGCAGGGTCAGCGCGCTCTGGAGCCAGTGCGCGACCACCATGAGCTCCAGCTTGCGCTCGCGCCGCAGGTCATCGATGGCGGGCAGCTCGGCAACGGTGGCCACCAGGGGCTTCTCCACGAGGATCTTGCGGAAACCGAGATCGGCGAGCTGGGTCAGCGGGGCCAGGCGGTGGGTGGGCGGGGTGCAAAGATGAACGATGGTGTTCTCGGGGTCCAGCAGCTCCCGCGCCCGGGTCAGACTGTCCACGGCGATCACATCGGAGTCCGACAGCTGCGGCGTGCGAGGGTCGGCGTCATAGACGACGGGTGGCTCGTCGGAGAAGAGTCCGGCATAGCGCTCCATACGGCGCAGACGGCGCAGCACACTCCAGTGCAGTCCGTGGCCGGAGCGGCCGAAACCGACGATCAGCGTCCTCAGCATGGTGGGTTCACTCCTCGGGCAGGCTCGGTCGGTGGTAGCGGTGGGCCGCCTGGGCGGCGATGAGGCGCTCGACGCTCGCCCGCACCCCGTCCGCCGGCCCGTATCCCTCGCACACGGCCGCCAGACCGGGCCGGTACGAGGGGATGCGCGATGGCGAGGGTCATAACGTCCTTTTCTTAACTTTTCGGGCAGTCGAAGGGCAGCAACGGACACGGGCCCGGGTGAGCGACGTGGTGCGGCGGTCCGGGCCGCGAGAACGGGGGAGAGGAAGAGCCGAACCAGCGCGTCAGAAGCAGCGGCGGGTCAGCCGGACGGCGTCGAGCAGAAGCGGGCCAAGCCCACCCTCAGGTCGCACCCTCAAGCACAGACCACCGCGCCCGGTGGACCCGCCCAGGGCGGTGCAGCGCTGCCATATACGCGGCTCCAAAGGTGTGTCAGCGGATACGTCGGCGAGTACGTCGGCTCTGTCATCTCGTGTCTCCCGCTTCGGCGGATCGGGATGCAGCGAGCGTGCCGACAGACGTCAACACCCGTCAACGAAACCGCCCTTCGAGGCCCGCACTCGCACGCAGAACCGCCTTTGCCCCCCTGCCCGCTGCCACGCCCGCCCCCGACCCGGCCCGTCCTGCCATACGCCGTACACGCCCCCACGCGGCCCTTGCCATGCGCTTGCCATCCACGGACCACACCCCCCGCCCACCACGGCCGCCGAGCCCCGCTCCAGCGTCCGTCTTGGATCTCTCGACCCGCCCCGCCCTACCGTCTTATGACATGGCTCTGGCAACGCGGACAGACCGACGACCGTCCATGGCACGCACCCTGTGGGACAGCTCCATCGGCAAGAAAACCGTCATGGCCGTCAGCGGTCTGATCATGCTGCTGTACCTGGTCCTTCACATGCTCGGCAACCTGAAGATCTTCTTCGGCACCGACGACTTCAACGAATACGCCCACTGGCTGCGCACCCTGGGGGAACCGGCCCTGCACTACGAATGGGTCCTGTGGGGCCTACGCATCGTGCTGGTGATCGCGGTCGTCGCCCACGGAATCTCCGCCTACCAACTCAGCCGCCGCGACATCAAGGCACGCCCCACCCCGTACGTCCACAAGAAGCAGAGAACCACCTACGCGACGAGAACCCTGCGCTGGGGCGGGATCATCCTCGGCCTGTTCATCATCTGGCACCTGCTGGACCTGACGACCGGCACGGTCCACTCAGGCGGCTTCGAGAAAGGCCGCCCCTACCAGAACGTCGTGGACACCTTCTCCACTTGGTACGGCAACGTGGTCTATTTCGCGGCGGTCTCGGCTTTGGGCCTGCACATCCGGCACGGCTTCTGGAGCGCCGCCCAGACGTTGGGCGCCGGCAACCGCACCCGAGACCGCGCCCTGAAGGCCACAGCCAATGTCCTCGCACTACTGCTCACGGTCGGCTTCCTCGTCGTGCCCGTGAGCGTGATGACCGGAGTGGTGAGCTGAAGATGACTTCGTACGTGGATTACGAGACCGGTGAGCCGCTCATCGACGGCAAGGCACCCTCCGGCCCGGTCAACGAGCGCTGGGACAAGCGCCGTTTCGAGGCCAAGCTGGTGAATCCGGCGAACCGGCGCAAGCACACGGTGATTGTCGTCGGTACTGGTCTGGCGGGTGGTTCCGCGGGTGCGACGCTCGCTGAACAGGGTTACCACGTCGTGCAGTTCTGCTATCAGGACTCCCCGCGACGGGCGCATTCGATTGCCGCGCAGGGCGGTATCAACGCGGCGAAGAACTACCGCAATGACGGCGACTCGATTCACCGGCTGTTCTACGACACCGTCAAGGGCGGGGACTTCCGGGCGCGGGAGTCGAATGTGCACCGGCTGGCGCAGATCTCGGTGGAGATCATCGACCAGTGTGTGGCGCAGGGGGTGCCGTTCGCGCGGGAGTACGGCGGTCTGCTGGACACGCGCTCCTTTGGTGGGGTGCAGGTGTCGCGGACGTTCTACGCCCGGGGTCAGACGGGGCAGCAGTTGCTGCTGGGTGCGTATCAGGCGCTGAGCCGGCAGATCGCCGCCGGAAACATCGAGATGCACGCACGTACCGAGATGCTCGACCTGATCGTCATCGACGGGAAGGCGCGCGGGATCGTCGCACGGGACCTCGTCACCGGCAAGGTCGACACCTACTTCGCTGATGCCGTCGTGCTGGCTTCCGGTGGTTACGGCAACGTCTTCTACCTGTCGACCAACGCCATGAACTCCAACGCCACCGCCGTCTGGCGGGCGCACCGGCGTGGCGCGTATTTCGCCAACCCCTGCTTCACGCAGATCCACCCCACCTGCATCCCGCGCACCGGCGACCACCAGTCCAAGCTCACGCTGATGAGCGAGTCGCTGCGTAATGACGGCCGGATCTGGGTGCCGAAGGCCAAGGGCGACACCCGTCCCGCGCACCAGATTCCGGAGGAGGAGCGGGACTATTACCTGGAGCGGATCTATCCGTCGTTCGGCAACCTGGTCCCGCGGGATATCGCCTCCCGCGCCGCGAAGAACGTCTGCGACGAGGGCAGGGGAGTGGGCCCGGGCGGCCAGGGCGTCTACCTCGACTTCGCCGACGCCATCGCGCGGATGGGCCGTAAAGCCGTCGAGGCCAAGTACGGCAACCTCTTCGACATGTACCAGCGGATCACGGATGAGGATCCGTACGAGGTCCCGATGCGGATCTACCCGGCCGTGCATTACACGATGGGCGGTTTGTGGGTCGACTACGACCTCCAGACCACGATCCCTGGCCTGTTCGCGGTCGGTGAGGCCAACTTCTCCGACCACGGGGCGAACCGGCTCGGCGCCTCCGCGCTGATGCAGGGGCTGGCGGACGGGTACTTCGTCCTGCCGGCCACCATCAACGACTACCTGGCCCGCAACCCCCACCAGTCCACCGTGACTGCCGAACACCCGGCCGTGCACGAGGTGCTGGCGGAGACCGAGGACCGGCTCAACCGCCTCCTGTCCGTGGACGGCGACCGCACCCCCGACTCCTTCCACCGCGAGGTCGGCGAGTTGATGTGGGAGTTCTGCGGCATGGCCCGCACCGATGCCGGTCTGCGCAAGGCGCTGGAGCGCATCCCGCAGATCCGGGAGGAGTTCTGGCGCCGCATCAAGGTCCCGGGCGTCGGTGAGGAGTTCAACCAGTCGCTGGAGAAGGCGAACCGGATCGTCGACTACCTGGAACTCGCCGAGCTGATGTGCCTGGATGCGCTGCACCGCGCGGAGTCCTGCGGCGGTCACTTCCGTGAGGAGTCCCAGACTCCCGAGGGGGAGGCGGCGCGCCGGGATGAGGAGTTCGCCTACGCGGCCGCCTGGGAATTCACCGCTACCGGTGATGCCCCTGTTCTGCACCGGGAAGACCTGGTCTTCGAGTACGTCCACCCCACTCAGCGGAGCTACGCATGAAGCTCACCCTGCGCGTCTGGCGGCAGAAGAACGCCGACGCCGACGGTGCCATGTCCACGTACGAGGTGGACGGCATCTCCTCGGACATGTCGTTCCTGGAGATGCTCGACACCCTCAACGAGGAACTCATCCTGCGCGGCGAGGACCCGGTCGCCTTCGACCACGACTGCCGCGAAGGCATCTGCGGCGCCTGCTCCCTGGTCATCAACGGCGACGCGCACGGCCCGGAACGCACCACGACCTGCCAGTTGCACATGCGGTCCTTCAAGGACGGCGACACGATCGACATCGAGCCGTGGCGGGCCTCCGCGTTCCCGGTGATCAAGGACCTGGTCGTCGACCGCACCGCCTTCGACCGGATCATCCAGGCCGGCGGCTACATCACCGCACCCACCGGCGCCGCACCGGAGGCCCATGCCACGCCGGTGCCGAAGCCGGACGCGGACTTCGCGTTCGAGCACGCGGAGTGCATCGGCTGCGGGGCCTGCGTCGCCGCCTGCCCCAACGGGGCCGCGATGCTGTTCACCTCGGCCAAGGTCAACCATCTCAACGTGCTGCCGCAGGGGGCGCCGGAGCGGGAGACCCGTGTACTGGACATGGTCGCGCAGATGGACGACGAGGGCTTCGGAGGCTGCACGCTGGCTGGGGAATGCGCGACCGCCTGCCCCAAGGGCATCCCGCTGGTCTCCATCACCGCCATGAACAAGGAATGGCTACGAGCCACCCGAAAAGCGCCCCGCTGAACCACTCCTCCCCGCCTCTCCCCACCACACCCGGATCCGGCCTTTAGCGATCCTCTGCCACCACATGCGCACACTGCGTCATGACCCATCCTTCGGCAACCCTCCCGAAGAGCACCACCACTCTTGTCCTGGCCGAACCCTGCACAGGCCGGCGGGCCCGCCGCGCCGCACTCCTGGCCGCCGAGCCCGACTTGGAGGTCATGGCCACCTGCTCGGACGAAGCGGAGGTCCACACCCAGCTCGAGCGTCGCATCCCCGACGTGGTCCTGACCGACCCGCGACTACCCGGAACCGGCGCCCACGGCACCGGACTGATCCGACGCCTCACGCAGGGCCCGCACCGCATCCCCGTACTGGTGCTCGCCGACCCCGAGCCACTGCACGCGGCCCTCGAGACCCTGCAAGCAGGCGCCCACGGCCTGCTGTTCAAGGACACCGACGACGACCGGCTACCCCGTGCGGTACGCCTGGTCGCCGACGGCCAGGCGGTGCTGTCACCCCGGATCACCTGGCCCCTGATCGACGCCTGCGTACAGCGCTCTCCCCTCCCCGCCCTGGACCGCCTCACCCCACGCGAACGCGAGGTCCTGGCCCTGACCGGCGCAGGCCTGTCCATCCGGGAGATCGCCGACCGCCTGGTCATCTCCCACTTCACCGCCCGCACCCACGTCAGACGCACCATGGTCAAACTCGGCGCCCGCCGCCGGGCCGGCCTGGTCGCCATCGCCTACGGAGCCGGCGTGGTCCACCCCCGCACACACCAGCCCGCCCCCTGACCCTCCGACCCCACCCACCATCCCCAACCCCGCCCTCCACATCCGACTATCGGCAGATTTAGCCGTGTGCAAGGGACACCCGAAAGGCTCGCCCCGTACGACCCACGCGTACGGCAGCTCGCTACGCCGTGGCCAGGAACGCGACCACAAAGGGGATCCTGTGATCAGCAGACGCTCGCTCATACGCACCGGTGCAGGCGTTGGCGCGACCGCCGCGCTGACCGTCTCGACCGGCGGGATGCTGCTGGCCGGAGCCGGCTCCGCGTCAGCCGCGCCCTCCTGGGACAGCCTGCGAGCCGCACTCAACGGCACCCTCGTGCTGCCCGGCGAGTCCACCTACGGTCAGGCGATCCAGCTCCACCAGGCCAAGTGGGACGCGATCCACCCCCAGGCGGTCGCGTACTGCAAGACCGCGTCCGACGTCGCCACCTGTATCCGCTTCGCCCAGAACAACAGCCTCGCCTTCTCGGTCCGCAGCGGCGGCCACAGCAACGCCGGCTACTCCACCTCGCCCGGCCTGGTCGTCGATGTCTCCCGCCTCAACTCCGTGCGCACCACGGGATCCACGGTCCGCCTCGGCCCCGGCGCCCAGGGCGTCGACATCACCAACACCCTCTCCGCGCTGGGTCTCCAGGTCGTCTCCGGCACCTGCCCCACGGTCGCGATGGGCGGCTTCCTCCAGGGCGGCGGCCTCGGCCCGGCATCCCGCAAGTACGGCACGGCCGCCGACCGCCTGGTCTCGGCGAGGGTGGTCCTGGCCGACGGCAAGTCGGTCACGGCCACGGCCAACGACAACCCGGACCTGTTCTGGGCCCTGCGCGGCGGAGGCGGCGGCAACTTCGGCGTTGTCACGGAGTACGAGGTACGCCCGGTCTCGATCCCGTCCCTCACGCTGTTCAACCTGACCTTCGCCTGGTCCGACGCCGCCGACATCGTCCAGGCCTGGCAGCAGTGGATCATCAGCGGTCCGCGGGAGCTGAACACGCAGCTGCTGTTCACCCTGGCGACCGACCAGGGCGGCGAGCCGCACGTCATCCTCACCGGCACCTACGCGGGCGCGCAGGCCGCCGCCGAGACCGCCCTCAACACCTTCATGACGTCCCACGGCAAGGCCAGCGTGACCCGACAGGTCGTCGAACTGCCCTACCAGCAGGCCATGATGACCATCTTCGGCTGCGGCACGCAGACCGTCAGCGAATGCCACCGCGTCGGCTACTCGCCCGAGGCCGTCCTGCCCCGCGAGTACAACGCCACCTACCGCAACACACTCTTCAGCAAGGCCCAGACCCGCACCTCCATCCAGGACACCCTGGCCCGAATGGAAGCCTCCCTGCGCCCCGGCCAGTTCCGCGTCCTGGCCCTGCTCTCCTACGGTGGCCGCGTCAACGACTACGGCGTCGGCGCCACCGCCTACTCCCACCGCACCACCGAGTTCGAGGTAGGCATCCAGCTCGCCCACACCACAGCGGCCCCGACCCAGGAAGACCGGGCCGCAGGAGATGCCTGGCTCAACACCACCTTCACCACGGTCGAGACAGCCGGCAACCACGAGTCCTACCAGAACTTCATGGACCCGGCCCTGCCCAACTGGCAGCAGGCCTACTACGGCCGCAACTACCCCGTCCTCCAGGCCGTCAAGGCCAACTACGACCCCCACCGCTACTTCACCTTCGCCCAGGCCATCGCCTAACCCTCCCCCTCTCGGCGGTCCGCTCACCCCTCCTGGTCCGAGCGGACCGCCGCCCCCACCGCACTCCGCCCCACAAAGTCTGGTAACACCTGTTACCATGCCCCTATGGCAAAGACGCAACTGGGCGCCCGTGTGGACGACGAGGTCGCCGAACTCGCCAAGGCCCGAGCCAAGGACCGCGGCCTGAGCATCGGCGACTACATCGCCGAACTCGTCCGCGAAGACACCGACGGCCTGCGAGCCCGCGGCCTGGACGCCGCCCGCCGCTTCCTCGACGAACACCAGGCGATCTTCGACGAGGCCGAGGACGCCGACCGCACCGCTCCGGGAGCCCACGCCGCGTAATGGACCTGCACATCGACGTCCCCTGGATCCTGCAGGTCGCCGAGATCGCTGGCGCCCGCGACCCCGCCCCCGACGACTACGGCATCCCGGTAGCCGCAGTGGCAGCCCACAAGGCCGAACTCCTGGACCAGCCGGTCTACGACGGCCCCTACGCCCGCGCCGCCGCCCTCGTCCACATCCTCGGCCGCTGCCGCTGGCTGGAGCGCTCCAACATGGCCGTAGCCGCCGCGACCGGCGTCATGTACCTCGAAGCCTCGGGCATCCCCCTCAAGCCCACCCGCAACGACGCGATCGCCCTGCGCGACCTCCTCCGCGACCCCACCTGCACCACACCTCGCATCGCGACCCTGCTGCGCACCTGGCCGACAACCACCTGACGACCCTCACCCCACTGTTTGCCTAAACCCATTAGGCAAACACAAGATGACCTCAGCCGAACCACCCCGCACCGGCTCCGAGAGGTCCAGAACCATGGCGCGCGCAGGACTGACCGCACAACGCCTCACACAGGCCGGCGCCGACCTCGCCGACGAGGTCGGCTTCGACCAGGTCACCGTCTCCGCACTCGCCAGACACTTCGACGTCAAGGTCGCGAGCCTGTACTCGCACGTGAAGAACTCCCACGACCTCAAAACCAGGATCGCCCTCCTCGCCCTGGAGGAACTCGCCGACCGAGGCACCACCGCCCTCGCCGGCCGAGCCGGAAAAGACGCCCTCACCGCCCTGGCCGACGTCTACCGCGACTACGCCCGCGAACACCCTGGCCGCTACGCCGCAGCCCAACTACGCCTCACCCCGGAAGCAGCCGCAGCCAGCGCCGGTGCCAGACACTCCCAGATGACCCGGGCGATCCTGCGCGGCTACGACCTGACAGAACCCGACCAGACCCACGCCGTCCGCCTCCTGGGCAGCACCTTCCACGGCTACATCAGCCTGGAAATGGGCGGCGGCTTCAGCCACAGCGCCCCCGACACCCAGGAAACCTGGACCCGCATCCTGGATGCCCTGGACACCCTCCTGCGCAACTGGCCAGCCACCCCCGCCCCCACCCCCTGACCACTGGTCGTCCCTCTCGCACGTCAGGACGTGGGGGGTTGCTGCTGGAGCCCTTGGAGGAGGAGGGCGATCAGGCGGCGGGGGTCGTAGCGGGGGTCGTTGTCGTGCCCGATGCAGAGGTTGCCGATGCCACGCATCAGCTCGTAGGGCTGCGTGCCGGCCCTGATGTCACCAGCCTCCACCGCGGCGTCGAGCAGCTGAGCACAGACAGGCAGCAGCCGATCCAGGAAGTAGGAGTGCAACGCGGCGAAACGGTCGCTGTCGGACTGCAGCGCATCGGCGAGGCCGTGCTTGGTGACCAGGAAGTCGACAAAGAGGTCGATCCACTGACGCAGCGCGTCGAGCGGTGATTCGGCACTGCCCAACAGGTTCGGCCCAGCTTCGGCGCACGCCTCGATCTGATGACGGTAGACGGCGGTGACAAGATCCGCCCGGGTCGGGAAGTGGCGATAGATCGTGGCCATCCCGACCCCCGCCTGGGCCGCGATCTGCCGGATCGGCGCGTCGACACCGGAACTGACGAACACCGCGGCGGCAGCAGCGAGCACCGTCTCCCGATTGCGCTGCGCGTCAGCCCGCTTACCTCGGGACGGCGCCTCCCCCGCAGAGCTCTCGTCGGCCATCACGAGTCCTCGTCCTCCCACACCGATTGACAAAACGGAGCAGCGCTCCGAATACTAAATGGAGCAGCGCTCCGCTTCAGCCTAACCGAAACGGCCCGCTGCTGCCCCTGCCCTGTCGCCACTCTCAGAGCCGAGCCGCACGGCAGCCACCACTCAAAAAGGGAACCTCACCGTGAGCACACCCACCACCGACACCCTGAGCACGCCCACCCCGGTCCTCTCCTTCAGCCCCGTAGTCCTCTCCGTGCCCGGACGCCCCGTAGACCTCCAGCTGCGCGTCTCAGCCCCCACGACGGGAACCGACCTCCCCGTCATCCTCCTCTCCCACGGCCACGGCCCCTCCCACAACCTCTCCTCACTCAACGGCTACGCACCGCTGGCCAACCTCTGGGCAGCACACGGATTCATCGTCATCCAGCCCACCCACCTCACCTCCAGGACACTGAGCCACCTCGTCGCCGACGCACCCGGCGCACCCGACTTCTGGCGCTCCCGCGCCGAGGACATGACCCACATCCTCGACCGGCTCGACGTGATCGAGCACACCGTGCCGCAGCTCGCCGGACGGATCGACCCCACCAAGATCGCCCTCGCAGGACACTCACTCGGAGGCTTCACCGCCGCCCTCCTCCTCGGCGCCGGAATCACCGACCCCGACACCGGGAACCTGGTGCACCTCGCCGAACCCCGCATCAAGGCAGGCGTACTGCTCGCCGCGCCCGGCAGGGGCGGTGAAGTCCTCAACGGCCCCATGGCCCAGCAGTGGCCGATCATCGGGGCCGTCGACTTCTCCACCATGACCACCCCCGCACTGGTCGTCGCCGGCGACAAGGACGACCCCCACCACTTCACCGACATGGGACCGGACTGGCACACCGACCCCTACACGCTCGCCCCCGCCCCCAAAACCCTGCTCACCCTCTTCGACGCGGAACACGGACTCGGCGGAATCGCCGGCTACGACGCCGCCGAAACCACCGACGAAAACCCCGACCGAGTCACCGCCCTCGCCCACCTCACCGCGTCCTACCTCCACACCCAACTCCACCCTGGCGCCCCTACCTGGCAAACGGCATCCGAGGCACTGCTGGCCGACTCCAACCCGGTAGGACGAACCGAATCCAAGTGAGCCCTCGTTGCCACACCGGCCACGTGGCACCCAACTCCTAGGCTTCCGCTCTGCCGGCCCCCGTCGAAGCGGGAACCCACGACGGCCAGAAGCACGCTTGCCAGTCCTCCGCCGTACGCCGGAGTGACCCTCCCGAACAGCTCAGGGGCGCCGCATCCTTGAGCATGGTCGTGGGGCTGCATCCATCTGGGATGCCAGTCCCTTCGGTCCCTCAACTACGGCTGATCCGCCGGGGGCTGGAGGCCTTGAGCCGAGCCAGGAGCCGCACATGCCGCCCGGAACCGCGCGGCGACTTCGTGGTGCCACACGATGTCGGCGCCGAAGCGGGATCACCGCTCGTCCACGCGCTTACGGACCCGGTGGACGATCTGCTGCACGGTCGCCTCGGGCCGCCCGAAGAACTCCCCGATCTCCGCACGCGAGAACGCGGACGCCTGGCACAGCACGAACACTGCCTGCTCCACCGGCGCCAGCGTCTCCGGCACCACCAGCAGCGCGGTCGAGACGGCGTCGGCCAGGACCCGATGGAGCTCTCGCGGATGGCACGGGCGGAAGTGAGCCGGCGCGTGACGGGAGCCGGGAGGCCGGATGATCAGGGCAGGGACGCCGTGATCACCCGGCCGTGCGGTGTAGCACCGTCGGTCAGAACCAGCCGGTGCATTCGATGCTGCCGCCCCGGCCGTTGGTGCCGCAGGCGCGCATCAGGAGGCCGGAGTCGTTCCACTGGGTGGTGTACGCGTCGTTGCCCGAGGTGACGGTGGTGTAGCCCAGCATCGGCTGCCAGGTGTTGCCTCCGTCGGCGCTGCGGTCCACCCAGATCTCGTCGCCGACCGTGCCCCCGGTGATGCGGCCCCAGGCGCACTCGGTGGTGCCGTTGTAGCGGAGTTCCACGGTACGGCCGAAGACGGTGGTCGACTTCGCCGTCCAGGCACCCGCCGAGTCGGGCTGGGTGCCGTCGCCGCAGGACGTGTTGTTCTCCGCGCCGGCCAGCGTTCCGCCGATCGGTGGGAAGTCGCCGCAGGATGGTACGTCCTTGAGCAACGCCGGCCCTTGGACGAAGAGATTGCTGATCCAGCTGTTGTAGTCCGGCAGATACGACCAGACGTTGTTCACCATGCCGTCGACCGTGGCCCGCTCACCCACCCGCTGGCACAGCACCCGTACCTCCACGGAGATGCCGTTGCCGTTGGTGAAGTTGATCTGGCTGCCGGTGTTCGAGTCCTGCCGCAGATTGGGCTGGCCCCACGTCTTGTGGAACGAACCGCGACCCTCCCAGTTCCAGACCACCGGCACGGCCTCGGCGTGCGGACGGAACGCGCCCTTGTAGCGGTCCCAGCGGGCACTGATGGAGTTGACCTGGATCTTCATACCGGATTCCGGCGCCTCCACCATCAGCCCGTTGCCGAGGTAGAGCGCGACGTGCGTCGGCCCCGCGCCTTCAGGACCGAAGTACATGATGTCGCCGGGCAGCAGCGCGGCAGACCCCTGCGACTTCAGCAGCTTCGTGTGCGCGTACCCGGGCGCGGCGAAGGTCGCCTGCGTCGTGCGCTCGGTGATGAGGTCCCGGCCGGTCGCCTTGTACCAGGCCCAGCGCACCAGGCCGATGCAGTCGAAGCTCCAGTACGTCGGGTCCGCGGCGGTTTCCGGGTACCACTCGTCGTAGATGCCCTGGCTGGGACCCGGCATCCCCTGCGCGTGACCGCCGCCCCAGGCGTACTGCCGCCCGACGTAACGGCACGCGACCTGGACGGCCGCCTGCGCCGCCTGGCTCGCACCGGCCTGGAGCGGTGCGCACCCCGTGGCGGCGGCCGCCGGGGAGGCCGAGGCGACCGGCAGTCCGAGGCTCACCACTGTCACGAGCGCGGCCAGCAGCAGCCGCACCCGGCGCCCCCACGGCCGCTCGCCCCACCCGGCTCTCCCCGCAGCCCAAGATCTTCGCACTCTGTCCACGGCATTCCCCCTGGTCTCGGTGGTCTTCCGCGAACGTACGCACCCGCGCTGCCCACCGGGCCCTGACATCTGTCAGGACCTGCCGGCCCACCCACTCCATACAGTTCCGGCGATCACCAAGTCCACGGGAGAGGAATCACCTTCCATGCGCACCATGCTGAGGCGCGCCGCCGCGCTGGCCTTCGCCACCGTTACCGCGGCCGTCGTCGCGACGGGCACCGCACAGGCCAAGCCGGCCGCCGACTGGGCAGGTTGCCCCTACGGCGCGGTCTGCATCTACCCGCAGAACCAGAACCCGGCCGTCTCCCCGAGCCACATCTACTGGACCTACGGCGCCCACAACCTCAGCAACCAGGTGGGCAACCACTGGGTGCTGAACAACCAGTACGACGGCGCGGTCGTCGAGCTGTGCCTCAGCTACAACGCGAACGACTGCACGTCGTCGATCGCGGAAGGTCGCGGCGAGTACCGCGACCTGGGCCCCATCAACTCGCTGCACCTGAGGCCGCACTACAACTAGCCCTGCTGTTCGGCCTCGGCCGTCCAGCCAACCCGCTGATCTTGGTTCGTCACCAGCAGCCGTTCCTTCACGCGACGTTGTTCGACACCTCGAAGCGTGAAGAACGGTCGTGCTGCCGTCCCGAGCGATGTCGTTGGTGTCGGCGTGTGCCGGCGCAGGCTTCCCTCGTCCTCGTACGACCCTCGCCCGGCCGGGGACAGTGTCCCAGGTACTGCATGTCTGTGCAGGTCAGAGGGCCTGGGATGGTTTCATGGTGGGCGATCGGCTGTCGGTTGTTGCGGCCGGTGGCTGTGACCGGTGATGCTCTTGGTGTCGCGCCGACCGGGTCCGGACCGACCAGCCGCACTCGCCGCGGTATCCACGTCCACGTAACTCATTCACGGGGGAACACCCATGTCCATGCGTATCCGCACGAGCGCTCTGACCGCACTCGCCGTTGCCGCTGTCGCGGCGGGCATGGTCCTTACGGCACCGGCTGGTGCCGCGCCGAAGGCGGCCGTCCCGAAGTTCCTGTCGGCGTCCCAGCTGCCGCCGCACCCGACGTCGTCCTGGACCGCCGGCCCGGTCACCGAAGGGTTCCCGGAGGAACTCGGCTTCTGCGTGAGCACGGAGGGCGTGCTCGACTACGACTACCGGCACCGCACGTTCCGGACCGATCTGGACACCGGCGCCGTGCAGCTGACCGTGGTGACGGGCACGGCCGCCCAGGCCAAGGCGTTGGCGAAGCACTACGACGACCTGATCCGCACTTGCGCCGACCGCATCGAGAAGGCCTCGCCCGACATCGAGGCCGAGGGCCGCGACTACGGCAGCCTGCCGGTCGAGGAGGGCGCCCACGTCCGCGGCCTGCACACCGAGACGTCCATCGGCGCCAGCGACATCGCGCTGCTGTCGGTCGGACGGGACGGCAGGACCGTCACCGTCCTGCAGTGGGGCCAGATGGGCGGCTTCAAGGGCGCTCCCGTGACCGCCTTCAAGAAGACCACGACCACGGCGGTCAACAAGCTGTACTGACGGGGCGTCCGGCGCAAGAGGCCGGGGCCGTCCTTTTCCGTCACGGGGGACGGAAAAGGACGGGCCGCCGCGTCTCACGCGTGATCGGCACTCGGCTTTACAGGGCGCTCTCGTCGGCGAGATCGCTCGTGCCGAGTTCGGCATCGCTCATCGCCGGACCGCCGAGGAAGCCGTTCATGAGGTCGGCGAGGTCGAGCGTCGTGGCTCCGGCCGGAGCGGTGGGCTTGGTGCCCTCGCGCATCCGCAGTGTCAGGCCGAGCTTCTTCACCTTGGCGTTCTCGGCCAGCTTGGCGAGGTCGAGGTCCACCTGGGCCAGCTCGCCGTTCTTGAGTGTGAAGTCGGCTGTCACCTTGGCGTTGGGAGCGTCCTTCAGGTCCTTGTCCGTCGGCAGCTCCATGCCCGTCGGCAGGTCCTTCACCAGGGGTCGGATCTCGCCGAACAGTTCAGTGACCAGCGTGCGGAAGGGCGCCGTGGCGGTGACGTGCTCGGTATCGCCCCCGTCACCGGTCGTCTTGAACTCCACCTCACGGGCGATGACTTTGCGGAGGGCCTTGACGAGCTTCTTCTGCGTCTTGGCGTTGAGGGACGGCGCGGGACCACCCTCGGCTTCCTGCCCCTCGGCGGCCTTGTCCATCTCCTCGGTGTTGAACTTGACCCACTTGCCCTCAAGGACGTCCTTCATCGCCCCGGCCTCCGGGGGCAGTTCGTCGGCGTCGGGCAGGGGGCTGCCCATCGTCTTGCCCAGGACGTCCGTGTCGGCACGGAGGTAGGTGTAGTCGCCGATCACCCGGTACTCGACAAGGTCGCCGTCCGCGGTGCCGACCTTCACGGCCGTGCCGACGAGGTCCTTCTCGCCGGACTTGTCGAGCGCCTTCCTCGACTGCACGGTCACGGTGATCTTCGCGTCGCTGAGCAACTCGGCAACCTCGTCCGGGATCTCTTCCCCGGGTTCGGGGTCGGACGCGGCGTCCAGCGCCTTCAAGGACGCGGCGTCGGTGTTCAGGTCGATCTCGAAGGAGAGCGTGTTCTTCTTGCCGAGCTTCTCGAAGGCCTGCTCGAGCTTCCTGCCGGCAGACAGCTGCTCCACCGTTCCACAGGCGGCGGAACCCGCGAGGACGGCACCGACGACGGCGGTGGCGGTCAGGGTCTTGCGTATGGCGTTGATGATGTCTCTCCTCGTGGTTCCGATCACAACGTGACCGCTCAGAAGACTCACCACCCACCCACAGGGTTGCCCTGCCGGCCGCCGCATCTGAGGGGCGTCCGACGCGACGTCCCCGCCGAGACAGCGGAAGCGACCGCAGCCGGCCAGACCTCAGAAATGTCCGCCACCTCGGGCGAACTGTCACCCTCTGCCGGCTGACCCCCACACCAGCGCAGTGCCCCCGTACACCCATCCGAGATGCCAGTCCCTTCGGTCCCTCGACACGGCTGATCCGCCGAGGTCTGGAGGCCTTGAGCCGAGGAGCGTCAAGGGATGACTCCGGCAGTGCGGGCGTCGGTCAGGCACGTGGGGAGCTCGTTCACCAGCCGGTCGTACAGCAGTTGATCGTCGACGGCTTGAGGATCGCGGCCGGCGTGGAAGAAGCCCGCGTTGTCGACGACGCGGGTTATCCGGGACGGCCAGGGTGTCGAGCTTGCGCAGGAACGATGATCTGACTCATCGCTGCCGGATGTTCCGTGGCGAAGTCGAGGTCCTGGCTCGGCTGGTGAACGAGGCCGTGAGCCTGGACGGCGTAGCCTCCCATCAGTACTAGCCCGAAAGACTGCCCAGCGGTCAGTGCGTCTGCCAGCAGACGACGGTGATGGTCAGGCAGGTTCGGCAGTGTCACGCGGCGGCAGCCGGCCGCAGGGGCGCGAAGCGGGCCTCCCACACGGTGCGTACACCGCGGCCCAGCATCTTGCGCAGCACTGGCCAGTGCGCGATCAGCTGCGCGGCGTCGAGGTAGCGGACGTAATCCTCGTATGTGCCATTCAGGAGGACGATCCGGTACATGGCGAGCAGTAGCTTCTCATCACCGAGATCAAATGTGCGCAGCCCCGACCATGCCAGAGGGAGCGGGAGGGAGACAGCGCCCTCGGTGGGGCCGGAGAGTTCAGCCAAGTAGTCGGGCAGCTGCTCCGAGGCCGGCGCCCAGCGAGACGCTCCGGCGGCGCCCGACGCCTTTTCGCTCATGTCCTCGTCTTCCTGCCGAATTCATGGGGCATGGTACGGCGCGTCTGCCGTCGGGTAGGGGAGGCGGGCGCCGGCGGCAGCGCGGCCAAGTCGACACTGGCCTGCTCGAGCAGCTCGTCGAGGCTCATGCAGTCCACGATGCCTCCTGGTGCGACTGAACGCCGTACTTGGCTGGTCTGGCAAGTACGGCGCTCAGTGAGGTGCGTCAGCAGCGAGCCAGGTCGTAGGGAGCAGCCGATGAGGTCACTGCCTGGTCGTTCCAAGGATCTGGTCGGCCGTTGCGAAGCGGTGTTCCGTCGGCTTCAGCACTTCGTAGAGGTAGCCGAAGTACTCCGTCTCCGCCGTTCCAGTGAGCACCGCCAGTAGGAAGGCAAGGCACCCCATGTCGTGGTACTCCCATAGGGGGCCGCGCCCCTCGTTGTAGAGCACGGTCCAGTCGTCGGGGTGCTGACCGGGCCGCGCGAGCCAGTACAGGAACGCTCCCGTGCCCTCCTCGAATGCCCACGGCAGGACCCTCGCCCCCGCCTCCTGCAGGCCGGCGGGCTTGTCCTCGAACTCCCACAGGTCGGCCAGGATCTCGTGCCGTTGTGTCGTCTGCGCGTGCAGGTCGCAGTCGTCGTAGGCGGAGTCGGGGACGAGCAGCCAGATCGTCTCGTCGAAGATGCCGTCGCCGTATGTCTCGACGAGCTGCTTGTAGTCGGCGGGCAGAGCCAGACCGAGGCCGCGCTCGGCTTGCGCCCAGTCCACCGCAGGTGGCGGATGGGCGGGCGGCGGGCAGAGGCGGGCGAGCGCATCAAGGGCGGCCATGGAACGGACGCTACCGGGACACCAGCCGGTACCCGTGGGAGGGTCGACAGGCCGGGTGAAGATCGGCAGTTGAAGCTGGCCCAGGTACCGCTCGCCGGGGTGGTCCGCCCGAGCGATCGAGCGAGGTTGACGCTCCGTGTCGGCGATCTCTTGACCGGAGTGAGTGCTCACTCCGATACTTGCCTCCATGACGACCGCACCCAGTCGGCGAAGAGCACCGGCGATGGATCCCGACAGCCGTCGGGAGATGATCGTTCGGGCCGCGCTTCCCCTCGTGATCGAGCACGGCAGCGCGGTGACGACACGCCAGGTCGCCCGGGCCGCAGGGATCGGGGAGGGCACCATCTTCCGCGTCTTCGCGGACAAGGAGGAACTCCTGGACGCGTGCGTGGCCGAGGCGCTCAGTCCTGCCCACGCCCTCGACGAACTCGCTCTGGTGTCCATGGATCAGCCGCTTGCCGACCGGCTGACCGAGGCTGCCTCGGCGCTGCACGCCCACCTGGACCGGGTCGGCGCGGTGGTGGGGGCGCTTCATACGACGGGCGGGCGCGGACGACGTGGCCGTCCCGGCAGCTCAGAGGCCCAGCCCGATCGTGCGGCTGGCACCCTGCCCGTGCGAGAGGCGCTGGCCGAACTCTTCGAGCCTGAGCGGGAGTCGCTGCGGTTGCCTCCCGAGCAGTCGGCATTGATCTTCCTGGGTCTCCTGTTCGTCGGGGCCGGCAGGCCGCCAACCGGAGGCGAGCCGACGGATCCGGCGCCGCCGTTGCGAGTGCGCGACCTCGTCGACGTCTTCCTGCACGGCGTCCTGTCCCAGCCAGTCGAGATCTGAGAGGCAGAGCATGTCCATCACGCTGAACCACACCATCGTTCCAGCCGTCGACAACGAGGCAGCAGCGCGCTTCTTCGCCTCCGTCATGGGACTGGACTATCGAGGCGCGGACCGGCATTTCGCGCCGGTGCAGATCAACGATTCCCTGACGCTGGACTTCATGTCCGTCGAGAATCCGGTCGGCCACCACCTGGCCTTCGACGTGGATCCGTCGTCCTTCGATGGGATCCTCGCCCGGCTCGACTCCGCCGGGGTGCCCTATGGCAACGATCCCGGCGAGCCTGACAATGGCCGGATCGACCACCCGCTGTGTCCTCGTGGCCTGTACTTCACCGATGACGCCGGAAACCTCTTCGAGGTCATGTCCCCCAGGTAGCGGCCATCCGGCCTTGTCGGCGGTAATGGCCGGCTCGGGCTCGATGGCGGCGCCGCCAGGCGGACCAGCTGAGCCGGGCCATGCCCAACTCGGCCACGCGGTGCCCTCGATGCTGCCCCCGGAGGAAGGGGGGGTGTTCCGCGAATATCTCAACGAGGCACTCGAGGTACTAATGACGCGCTGTAGGAGCATGACGGACACGGCCCCTCTGGAAACTCGGCCATCGCAAGATCGTGGCCGCGATTCTGGTCCAGCGTCCTCGCTACGTTGACACCGCTGACGAATGCTGGGACGAGATTCTCCGGCTAACGGACGTCTCAGCGTCCTTTCGCTGGCTGAGGTTCTGGCGTGGCGTCGTATGGAACTGTCCCAAGCGCGGTTGTGGCAGTCAGCACCCATCGTGGGATGGCGCAGTCATGGGGTCAGTCCCAGCGGATCAGTTCTGGTTCGCCGTGGCGAACCAGCAAGTGCGGGTAACGAGGAGCAGCAGGGGGTACCACGACCCCATCGAGACAAAGCCGCTGACCAGCGAGCGCCTTGGCCGGTGACGCGATCCACACGCGTGCGATCATCTTGCTTCGCCGAGACGACAAGGAGAGGTCATGGCTGGCGTGACGGTGACGGTCTGTTTGCCAGCCGAGGCTGCGGACGATGTCGAAGGTGCACTGACGAAGGCTCTGGCCCCGTTCGACTCCGACGCATACCCCGACTACAACCCGGTCGGTCGTGGCATGTGGGACTCCCGCCTCATTCACGGCGGCAGCGATGGCCACGGCTTCGCCATCGCCCCTGGATACGAAGACGACCCCCGGCTCATCCACGACGAACCTGCGCCCGACGGCACGCCCCGCCCCAGCGCCCCAGGCGTCTGCGCCGGCGGACCGCGCGCACTCCTCGATTTCTCCCGCCCGCACCTTGCTTCCGAGCGTGCCGCTGCGGCGTCGTGGGATCTGTGGCACAGCCTGTCCGCCGTGCATCCTGCGGCCGTACCTCTCGCGGACTTCGTGGACCGTTGGCGCAACGACCCCACCGCGTTCCCCGGTGACCGGTACGCGGACAACATGTTTGCCGCCTACCGTGGCCAGCCGCTGATCAAGGCGTACCTCGACCACCCCTTCAGCCTCGGCATGGGCTACCTGGGCTTCCTGGGCGACAGCGATCCGTCGGAGCACCCCGTCATCGGTTACAAGGGAACCCGCGCCGAGTACATACGAGATCTCACGTCCACAAGAACACCGAACACGGATGTACTCACGCTGGATGGCTGGTGGCTGGAGATGTATGAGCACGGCATCGAGGCCGTCCACGCCTTCTGCGAGCCGGAACTGTGCCCGCACGACCCTGCGCTCCCCGCCGTCTGGCCTGGCAGCGAGGCGTACCTCGCGAACCTTCCCGGCGACACGATCATCGTCCGGGTCCACTGCCACTGCTGATGTGACTTGCGCTGCTGTGATGCGAACAACGGGGCGAGGTGGTCGATGATGCGGTCGGCGGCCGACTTCGATACCCCGAACAGCAGGGTGAGCCGGCGTCTCAGACCGTGCCGATAGGCCTGCTCCGCCGGTCGGTCAACGCGTTGTGAATGTGGCCGACTTGTCCGCGAAGACCGTGTCGCCGTTCTTGCCGGTGGCCAGCGTCGCGACGTACCACGTGTCCTGCCCGGCCTCGGTGGCGGTGACCGGGACCCGGTAGGTGCAGTGCTGGGTGTCGTCGCCGGCGGGCTTGCATGTGGCCGACTCGACGTTCTTCATGTCCTTCTCGGTCAGCGGCTTGTCGGCGAAGGCGCCCTTCGGCCAGGCCAGCACCTTCAGGCTCTTGAGCCCGGAGGGCGCTGTGATCTGCGTGGTGAAGGACAGCGAGCCGTCGTGGCCGGCGGCCGGGGCGGTGTAGCGGACGGCGCTGTCCTTCAGGGCCGGCGGCTGCTCCCCGGCCTGGGCGAGGGCGAAGGCGCCGGCCGCGCCGAGGACGGCGACGGCGGTGGTGGCGGAAAGGATGATGCGTCGGGACATGGTCGGTTCCCCCGTGTGTGATGGCGGCCGGGCGCCAACTCCGTTGGCCTGGCGTGCCGTTGTGGTCCTGGCGCGTTCTCCCGCGCCGTTGCGTCGATCTTCGCCGCACACCGCCGCCCCGGCCATGAGTACGTGTACTCAATCCCGTACTCACCCCCCGCACTGCGCAGCTGCACGTCGGCCGCGCACCCTCCATCCGGCCTCACCGCGCAGCGTGGTGACCTGCGGTGGTCTGCACAGTCCGTGGTCGGGCCTGCGCACTGCAGGGCCGCCGTCGTGGTCGGGCCTGTGGTCGGGGGTGCGCAGGCGCTGAGCACCGGGTGGTGGGCGGTGTGTTGTGTAGCAGCCCTCCCGCCGCAACGCGGTATCGCTTCCGCAAGAGCAATGTCCTGATACGTGAGGTCAGCGAGACCGACCGCGGGTCGGCCATGGCTCCGGCCGATTCAACGACGTCGATGTTGTAGAGGATTGCCTCGACATCGAGGTCTCTGCCCTCGGTGCCCGCAGAGTGGATGTTGGGCAGACCGGCAACCAGTCATGGACCGTGCTGGCCGATCCAGAGGGAAACGAGTTCTGCGTAGTCCGACCGAAGCAGACCCTTATCAGCTAGGGCCGGTCCGGCCGATCAAGTTCGCAGTCAGATGACGAGGGCCACCGGCTGCGACGGGGCCGACGTGGAGGCAGGCCGCCAGCCTTCGACCTCGAGACCTACAAGCAGCGCAACACCGTCGACCGGTGGGTCAATCGCCTGAAACAGTGGCACGGGATCGCCAACCGTTGTGAGAAGACCGCGACCGTCCACCTGACCGGACTCCACGTGGCGGCAGGCATCTTCCTCTGGTCCGCCCGCTGATCTAAACGAAACTGCTCAGGAGTGAGTGGCGACCTATGGCAGCTCTGTGCGGGTGTGGAAGGAGAAGCGTGCCAGGTCGGCGCACCAGGTTTGGTAGCGTCCGGTCGCGGTGACGACGGGCATCTGTGTGGAGATCTCCTCGATGAGCTGTGCCACGGTGTGCGCGGGGTCATGCTCCGGCGGGCAGGCCTTGAGGGCGTCGGCGATGTGGTCCGAGGGGTCCGCCTTCATGATGGTCTCGAGGATGACGGTCGAGTGGCGCGGATGGCCGACGAGCGTGGCCAGCAGGATCTGAACGACCTGATGGGTGCCGGGCGTTCCGGGTGTGCCGACGAAGTCGGACAGGTCGTCGTGGTCGATGCCGATACGGACCAGCCGGTAGAGATTGACGAGCTTCTTCGCCGCGCGCGGGGTGGGAAGCAAGTTCCCGAGGCGCTCCATGAACTCGATCTCCGCCTGCTGCAGGGTGAGTTGTTCGGGCTGCAGCTCCGGCATGGCGAACCGGACCCGCCTGAGCGGGGGTCGGTCAAGGCTGTCGAAGAGGTCGCGCACGGCCCGGTCCGGCTCGGCGACGCCAGCGTAGGCGGGTGCGGAGGGCTGCCCCTCGCCATGCCGGCCCGAGGGTATCGGAGATGTCGGTGCGGCGCTCTCGTTCTGTGTGGAACCCGTTGTATCCGTATCCGAACGGGAGTTGAGGAGGGCGCGAAGATAGCGGCCCGTCTTCTCCGATGAGGCGGGAGCCAGCGCGTACGGTATTTGGAAGATTTTGTCCAGATAGTCCAGCGGGGTCGCGCTGTCCTGCGTGAACAGTTCCTGGTAGTGGTGCTGCAGCGATGCGAGCAGCCAGCGCGGGTCGATCGCGACGACTACGACGAAGAGCGGCAGCGCCAGCATGAGATGCACCGCTTCCAGTACCTCGACGACCCGGGCAGGCGGGCACCGGTCGAGGTCGTCGATGTAGAGCACGATCCGTTCCAGGGGCGGGGGTGTGGCGGGGCGCGTGCGGTCCCATTGGGCCCTGGCCTCGGTCAGCGCCGTGTCGAGCTGGACCAGGTCACGGTGTACCTGCCCGAGCAGTCCCCGGTACTGCTGGTAGGCGGTGGGAGTGCCGCGCTCGGTGAGGAACATCGACAGCCGCACCGCGGCGTCCAGTTCCGCCAGCCTGGCATGTGCCTTGCTGACCTCCGCTTCGAGGGTCTGCTGGCGCTGCTCCAAGGAAATGCGCAAGCTGCCGGAGAGGCTCTGGCCCTTCCCCTGCCAGGCACGGATTCTCGCCAACGCCGGTTGTACGACCGGGACCAGCAGGCCGGTGACGCCGATCAGTGCGGAGACCCAGGTGCTGAGCCACTCCCGACTGAAATACGCCACCGCCAAGACTGTCGCGACGGTCAGCAGCGCCCACCGGCTGCGCCATGCGTCACGCAGCACCATGCGGCCGTTCAGGAACAGGAGCCGCGGTATCTCGGCCGGGGACCCGGCGGACGCCGCGTATCCCGTCGGGCGGGCAGCCGCCGCCCTCGACAATTCGGTATGCAGGCGGCGCTGGTCCTCCTCGAGGGAGGCTACTCGCGCGGTGAGGTCCTCACGTTCGGCTCGCGCCCGTTCCGGGTCGGTGTCGTACGGCGCCTGCCCCGAGAGGTCTGTCAACGACTGGAACAGACGATCCACCAGTCCGGTCCACAGGTGATCGTCACTGAAATGCCAGGCGTTGAAGCGGATCTGCCGGATGTTCGCGGCGAACGCACTGCGCCCCGGGTTGTTCGCGGACAAGGACGCCAGATGGTCGACCCGCGTCTGCATCTGGTCCATGAAGCTGGACTTGCCCGAACCCCACTGCCCCAGCAGCGCGATGGCCATCGGAGGCCGGCTGTCGTGGGCGGCGGCCAGCATGGCGAGGGTCTCCACGTCGGTCTCGTTGCCGAGCAGGTCCTCGGCGCTGGACGTGTCGCTGTGCAGACCGGGGAGGGGCCGCAGGCGTGTGGTCGAGCCGGTGTCTGTGCCGGCCATCTGCTGACCCGTGACGGGATCCCAGACGCGGATGGTGCCGTCGTAGCCGGTGCTCGCCAGCAGGTTCCCGCGCCGACTGAACGTCACCGACAGCACACCACTCGTGTGCCCGGTGAGCGCGCGCACGGCCCGGCCAGTCGTGGGGTTCCACACCCTCACCAGCCCGTCGTCACCCGCCGTGGCCAGTAGCGTGCCGTCGCCACTGAAAGCCACGCTTGAGGCATGCCCTTCGTGCAGGGTGCGCGGCTGGTCGTCGACGGCGAGGTTCCACAACCACACGTCGTCCCTGTCGGCGCATGCCAGGACACTGCCCACGGGGCTGAACGCCACGGACAGGAGTTCGTAGCCCGGATGCTCGGAGCCGTGGCGCAGCTCGTGCACGGTCTGGCCGTTGGCTGTGTCCCACACTCGCACCCAGCCTTCGAGGTCGGCGCCGGCCAGCAGCCCGCCGTCGGAGCTGAAGGCCAGGGACTGCACCGAGGTCGCCCGGGCGTAGAAGGTGTCACGGGTGGAGGCGGTGCGCAGATCCCACAACCGGACGCTGTGGTCGTAGTCGGCGCTGGCCAGCAGTGTGCCGTCTGGGCTGAACGCCACCGCCGCTGCGGGACCGTTGTGAGCGGCAATCGCCTGTTCCTCGCCGGTCCTCGCATCCCACACATGCACGCCGTCGAGTCCGGCGCCGGCCAGCAGCGTGCCATCCGGACTGAACGTCAGCGCACGGGGCGTGTGCCCGTGGCCGGCGAGGTTCCGCCGTTCCTCGCCGGTCTCCGCGTCCCACAGCCGCACCGTGTTGTCATAGCCTGCGCTGGCCAGCACGGCGCCGTCCGGGCTGAAGACCAGGGAGGCTATCCAGCCGCCGTCCGTGGTGAGCGCGTGGACCTCGAGGCTGCCCGGTTCGGCGGCACGTGGGTCCCACAAGCGCACGACGCCGTCGTCACTGGCCCCGGCCAGCACGTTGCCGTCCGGGTTGAACGTCAGTCCCCAGACAGTCTGGCTGAGGCCGGTGAAGGCCAGCCGTTGTTCGCCGGTCTCCGTGCCCCGCACCCGCACCACGCCGTTGTCGCTGGCGGTCGCCAGCAGATCGCTGTCAGGGCTGAACACCACTGCCCGGATGACGGCATGATCCGGCTGGGTCCACAACGGCTCACCGGACAGGGCATCCCACAACTGCACGGAGTGTTCACCGGCACTCTCACCGACGCTGGCCAGCAGCCTGCCGTCCGCGCTGAAGACCGCCTGGGAGGCATTGTGACCCGTCAGGGTCCGCACCAACTGGCCGGTCCTGACATCCCACACGTGCGCTGCTCCCTCGGCGAGACGTGTGCCCGCCCCGGCCAGTACGGAGCCGTCCGGGCTGAACGACAGCGATGACGCCCAGCCGGGGAGGAAGCGCACTTCCTCGCCGGTCGTCGGGTCCCACAGCTGTACTCCGTCCAAGTGGGCACCGGCCAGTAGCTGTCCGTCCGGGCTGAACGCCACTGCCTTCAGGCTGCTGGCGGGGTAGCCGAAGGACCGCACTTCCTCGCCGGTCGTCGGGTCCCACAGCCGTACTCCGTCCAAGTGGGCACCGGCCAGTAGTTGCCCGTCCGGGCTGAACGCCAGCGACGACAGGCTTTCGTCCGGGCTACCGAAGGACCGCACCTCCTCGCCCGTCCTCTGATCCCACAGCCGCACCATGCCGTCACCGCCCCCGGCGACCACCGCACCGTCCGGGCTGAATGCCACCGTGCGCATCCGGCTGGCATGACCGACGAACGGGCGGGACACCAGCGCTTCGGCGCGAGCGGTGGCGGCGGGCCCCAACAAAGAGTTGGTGAGCCGTCGTACGTCCGGAGCGTCGATGGTCGAGGAGGCGGAGCGGGCGGGGATACCGAGGTCATGCAGTCTCTGCATGACCACTTTGCTCTCGACGCCGAACTCCTTGGCGAGTTCGTAGACCCGGACTCTGGCCACCTGGTTGTTCCCTGTCCTTCACGGCTGTGCGATCACTCCGTCGGTGTACGGTACTGCCCGCCGCTCCAGCTTCCAGCCCGAGCTGTGACTCTGACGGAACCGTGGCGACCGGGCCACGCTCGACGATGCGGCCAGCGCTAAACGGACCATGTTCCGAGGCTCTGACCGTCCGCCCCCAGCCCACCGCCGCGGCATGGCCGGTTACCGCAGACGGAGGGCCCCGGACGGAGAACTGTCCAGGGCCTCGCTGTCGGCTCGAACCGTCAACTCCCCGGCGCGTAACCGGTCCAGGGATTCGGGCGCGATCTGCCCGAGCATGAGGCGAGGATCTGTCCACTTCCGTTCTGGCCCGGTGGAGGGTGGCGGCGGTCTGGCCGTCGAGGGTGAGTGGACCGCCCCGGCCACCGCCCAAGAGCGGTACACGGAGTGGGTCGGGCTGTACGGCCTCGACCCGGCCGTGCTGATCCGCCTCATCGAGGAGAGCGACGGCCGCGAGACCGTGCGCAAGACCTGGACCGCGCAGGGTGAGGTCGAGGGCCCGGGGTCCTGAGCGTCTGGGCGGCCGTTCGTGCTGCGGGAGCATGTGCCCCATGCCCAATACGCTGTGGACCCTTCTGGTGGCCGCCGTCACCGCCGTGGTGACCACCCTTGCGGTCGGTCTGTTCGTCACCCCGCGCATGGAGGCCCGCAAGAAACGGTTGGGCGAGGTCCACATCGCCCGCGACACCTTCGGTGCGAACATGCTGCGGATCATCTCGGCGTGCTCCCTGCTGCAGAGGTTCGAGCTACCGGCGGCCGACGATTCCGGCTGGACGCCCGTCATGCGCGAACGGCTGACGGGCGAGCGGAACCGCTGGCTGCAACAGCTCGACGAGGCCACCGTGTGGCTGCTCGACAATGCCGCGACGTACGCCGGCAGCTGGCCGAACTCACGCATCATCCGGTTCGCCATCGACTACGCCGGTCACGCGCGTGCGGTCGTTCTGTCCGAACGGGAGGAGTCCACCAAGGCGGAGCTGCTGCTTGCGCTGACCGTGCCGGTCCAGCGGCAGTTCTTCGGGTGGCCCTGGTCGCGGGCCCGTCACATTCTCGCCGATTACCGTGCTTTCGCCGAGACCGTCGCCCGCATCAGTGGCGAGCCCAGCACTTCGTAAGCCGGGCGCACGGAGTGCCCCGGGCGGAGAACCGTCCGGGGTCTTGCCGTCTGCCGGGCCGTCAGCCCTCGCGTTCGTAGCGAACGATGGCGTCCGCCACGTCCTGCTCCAGGTAGTCAACCCACTCCGACCCGAAGAACGCCATCGGGTGCTACTCGCCCTCGATGGCGCCGCCGCCCTGGGGGCGACGCTCGATGAACTCTGCGGTGTTCTCCCGCTCCAGGTCGGTGGTGCGCAGTTCGACCAACTCCCTGCTGCGCGCCGCGGTGTCCAGCTCGACGGCGAGTGACGGCGTTCTCCGGATGGGGCAGGTTGCGGGCTGGCTGTACCTGCGCAGTGGGTGGAGGCTCTACGGTGGTGTGACGACAGGCTTTTCCCGGGGGGCAGGCCATGGAGCCAGTATCGGCCGCATTGTTGTTGGCGTTGGCGACGGGTGCGGCGGGGGCCGCGGGCGGGCAGTCCTGGCAGGGCTTGGTCGCGCTGGTGAGTCGGTGGCGTGGACAAGCGGGCCCGTCGGTCGGAGTGCCGGCGGGTGAGATGGAGCCGGTTCCGGCCGAGGCGGAGCTTATGTCTCTGGAGCAGGAGCCTGCCGATGAGCGCCGGGCACAGATCTTGTCGGCCGCGTTGGCCGCGCGGGCCGGGACGGACGCGGGTTTTGCCGCTGCACTGGATGCTTGGCATCAACAGGCGCGGCAGGCGGTGCCGAATACCGGAGCGGGCAGCGTCTCCACCACCATTTCCGGTGGCAGTCAGGGCATCGTGGTCACGACCCGCGATGTGAATGGTGGGCTGCGCATCGGCCCGTCGGCGAGCGCGCCTCCACCGCCTGAGCAGTCCGGGAGCTGAGGGCCGGTCATGGTTGTGGAGCTGTCCGGTGACGGTGATGTCCACGCCGAGGTCTCCGGGGGCCGCCAGGACGTGGTCGTCACCGCGCGGGATATCACGGGGCCGGTGACGATCACCACGGCCGGGGTGCGGGTGCCCGGTTATCTGCAGGACCCGAAGCGCTGGCCACTGGTGGAGGCCTGGGACGCCCTGACGGCCGGAGCACACCGGGCCCGCCCCGACGACCGCGGTGATGTGGTGCCTCCGTATGTGGCTCGGGATGCCGACACGGCGCTGCAGACACGGCTGACCCATGCATCGCATCGGGGCGGACTGGTGCTGGTGGTGGGGGAGTCGACGGCGGGCAAGACCCGTGCCGTCCACCAGGCGGTGCGCCGGTGCCAGGCGCTGGGCGGCTACCGGGTGCTGGCCCCGGACACCGGGCCGGATCTGGTGATCGCGGTGGACGTGGTGGCCACCACCGCAGTGCGGTGCGTGGTGTGGCTGGATGACCTGGAGCGCTTCCTTACCCCCGACGGGCTGGAAGCAGGGGTACTGGCCGAACTGGTGCGGCTGCGGACCCCGGTGCTGGCCACTATGCAGCTGCGCCACTACGACACCTTCTACCCCCACACCGCTGAGACCCAGTCACCCGTGACAGGAGCCCGTGTACTCAGACAGACCGAACCTCTGTACCTGGAGCGGTGCTGGAGCACCGGAGAGCTGGCACGCGCGAAGGACTGCGACGACCCGCGGATCATCGACGCCGTCACCCACCACGGCCCTTACGGGGTCGCCGAATACCTCGCCGCTGGCCCCGCTCTGCTCGCCGAATGGCGCCACGCCAGCCGCCCCGGCGGCCATCCCCGCGGCGCCGCCCTGGTCGCCGCCGCCGTCGACCTCACCCGCACCGGCCTGCCCCAGCCCTACCCCACCACGCTGCTCACCGCCCTCCACCAGCACTACCTGCCCAACGGGCCCCTGCTGCGCCCCGAGCCCCTCGACCAAGCCCTGGCCTGGACCCGGAGCCTGCGCTACGGCGTCACCAGCCTGCTCCTGCCCACCAGGAACCCCGACGCCTGGAACGTCTTTGACTACTTCCCCGACCACACCACCGCCCCCGTCACAGAACAGGCATGGCGGACCGCCCTGGATCATGCCGCCGAAGACGAACGCATCGCCATCGGCTTCCACGCCTTCGACCCAGCGCCTCACATCGCCGAGGCCGCCTGGCGCCCCCTCGCCGCACACAGACCCGACGCTGCGCTCTACCTCGGCATCCTGCTCGCCGAAGCTGGGCGGAGTGAGGAGGCGGAGCAGATGTACCGCCGGGCCATAGACGCCGGGAACACCGACGCCGCGCTCAACCTCGGCAACCTGCTCGCCGAGGCAGGGCGGAGTGAGGAGGCGGAGCAGGTGTACCGCCGGGCCATAGACGGCGGGAACACCGACGCCGCGCTCAACCTCGGCAACCTGCTCGCCAAGGCGGGGCAGAATGAGGAGGCCGAGGAGCTGTACCGCCGGGCCATGGGCGCCGGGAACATCCTCGCCACGTTCAGCCTCGGCGTCCTGCTCGCCGAAGCTGGGCGGAATGAGGAGGCGGAACAGATGTACCGCCGGGCCATGGACGCCGGGAACATTCCCGCCGCGTTCAACCTCGGCAACCTACTCGCCCAGGCGGGGCGGAATGAGGAGGCCGAGGAGCTGTACCGCTGGGCCATGGACACTGGGAACATCAGGTCAGGGAACTGACTACCAACGTTTGCGGCTGGTTACAGCGTTCTTACCGGCACCCCTACACACGACCGAGGCCTGACACGGGGTCCGGCCTCACATGCTTGGCCCGCCAGCCAGCTCCGCCCTCCCGTCCGCTAACGGCGGGCAGGCTGAGCCCACCGGGCGTGGTGAGGCAGCTCAGGAAGCGTTGTCAGCGCCCAGGAGTACGGTCCGCACCATGACGTCGACCTCACATTCCAACTCCGTTCGGTGGCTGCTGGAGGTCACCGCCCCCGCAGGCCCCGCAGACCCGGCCGCCTTTGAGCAGCAGCGGCAGCTTCTGCGGTCCGTAGCCCAGTTCGACCAACCCACGCGAACCTGGTGGACGTACATCGGCGCGCTCGATGCACGGGCGCTCCAGATCCTGGAGCGCCTCTTCCGAGGCCGCCCGTCGTTTCGGTACCGAGGTCAGCGTGCAGGCCATCGCGGCTCCCGATGCCTGGAAGGGGCCCTGCTTCAGTGACGCCGGCGAGCTGGCAAACCTCGTATCAGCACGCGCCGATCACGGTCGGCCGTTGGGGCAGCTCCACATCTGAAAGCGGACCGATGCCCGGGTGAGTGGTTCGATGCGAGTCGTGGGTGAGATCTGGCTGCTGAACTCCGCTGGTGACTCGATGAGTTGGCAGTACGGGATGGGGGAGTGCATTGCGGGCCGACAAACGGCGGATCCAGACGGCGGTGCTGGGCAGCGCGGACTCGGAGGAGCCGCTGATGCTGCCGATGGAGGCCATCGAGCTGGACGTGTTCCGCCACCGCTACGAGGGCGAGACCCTTCTGGTGCGGGACTTTGCTCGGTGGCTGCGGTCGTCAGCTGACCACGAAGTTGTATACGGATCGCGCCTGTCATTTCGCCCATCACCCGGACCCGGACGGGCTGCTGCACGCGTGCGGGCGCCCCGCCCGCGGCGTGAACAGTGCGGACCACCTGTACGTGCGGTCGGCGGCCGCAGCCTGGCTCGCCGACCGCGGCGAGCCAGGCGAGCTTCGAGTACACCGGCTCAGCCGAGACGCCGTTCGGCTCCGTCGTCGACATCCGTTGGCCGCGCGGCGCGCTGCGGGTGCACCTAGACCAGGCGGTGGCGCCGGTGTGGGACCACCGGCCTCGAGCCCGTGCTCGCCCAGACTGTTCCCGTCGACCGCGACACCCTGATCAGCCGCTGGTATGTGCACCGGATCCGGCTCGACAGCGAGGGTACGAGCAGGCGGGTGCGGATCGGCACCGAGGCTTTCGCCTGGGACACCGAGTGGTTCACGCTGGACGATTGTCAGATGACCGAGCGCGGCCTGACGACCCCGGCTGTGGAGCGCATCATCCGCTTGCGCACCACAGCCCCGCCATCGAGCTGGCCCGCTACGAAGCCCAAGAAGCAACCAGATGCCGACACTCGCGCGCAGGTGCTGCTGCGCCAGCTGGCCGATGCCCGCAAAGTCGAGGCCGTCGTCGTTGTGACCCGGGTGTGCAACGACATAGCCGACCTGAGCGGCGTGAGCGCGGCAACGCAGGCCGAACTCGATGACTCCGTACGCGACGCGCACCTGTGGTTACAGGAACAGGCCGCCGTCCGGCGCCTGCTGTTTGAGCGTCTGGAGCAAGCCGTGGCCAAAGCACACGTCAAGGAGACCCGCGAACTTGCTGACCCGCGGCAACGCGACTTCAGCGCACGAGCGCACAGACGACGAGAACCGCATCGCCGGTGACGCCGCCTCCCTCATCGCCGCTCACACCCGGGCACGGAAAGCGGCAGAAGCACAACGCGACAGGCACCGGACGCCGGACTGGGCGGCGCGAGTCGCCGCGGACACGGTGCGCCGGGTTCTTTATGACCTTCGCTATCGTGGCCAGCGCCACATATCGGAGGCGACGCTGCACAACCACGCGCAGAACCTCGCCGAGAACGCCGCCAAGGCAGGCAAGCACCTCGCTGTGTCCCACCGCCGCGAAGTCGAAGAGTGGGTATGACGCTCCGACAACGCCCGTAAGGATGTCGTCCCTGCGGCTCCGGTGCACCCCACAGACCAGAGCACCGTGTCGTCGAAACCGGACACCGCCCCAACCGCTGCTGCGGCCGAGCCTGCGGCGCATACGGTCCCGGTGTGGGTGTGGAAAGACCATTACGGAGTCCTGTGAGCCGCCGACCATCCGACCCGCCCCGAGGCCACCATCCGACACGTCCCGCTTCCCAAGGAAGCTGGCCCGCTGCAGCGCCTCTACGGGAACCTCACCCTTACCGGGCTCAAGAACGGTGAACAGCTTGCTGTCACAGTGGTGAAGGTGGTCGACCCGGCCGGTGCCGAGAATCCGTACGCCACGCCGGACGCGGGCAAAAGGTTCGTGGCAGTCAGTTCCGGCTGAAG
This sequence comes from Streptomyces sp. NPDC087859, assembly GCF_044742595.1. Lineage (NCBI taxonomy): Bacteria > Bacillati > Actinomycetota > Actinomycetes > Kitasatosporales > Streptomycetaceae > Streptomyces > Streptomyces sp. NPDC087859. Next base: position 190,617 of record NZ_JBIUUU010000019.1, read on the forward strand.
AACACCGGCACCGCGGTGTACGACGACTCCCCGACGAACGGGGCACGGCTCCTGGACACGCAGGGCCAGCAGTTCGACTCCGCCTACCAGGACACCATCGTCGGCCCCGGCTTCCCCGGAAGCATCACCGTCGCGCCTGGCGACACAGCTCTGGGATTCATCACCTTCGAGGTTCCTGCATCCTCGAAGATCGCCAAGGTGCAGTTCGCGATGAACAGCGGATTCTCCGCAAACACCGGGCAGTGGACGGCGCCCTGACCGGAACGGGCGCCCCTGCCACGGGGGCGACGCCGCGTCAGCGAAGCGATCAGCCAGCTCTGGTCGTCCAGGACGGCCTGGTGGAAGGCGCAGGCGAGTTCGAGGGTGGGCGTCATGGAGGTGAGGCCCGCGGCCTCGATGCCTGACGCGTCCGAGTCCTTGCCGACTGTCTGCCTGCCATCGGTCCGCCGCCGGCGCCGTCGCGCTCTCCGGCATTAGAGCCTCATACGAAGAGCGGGCCTTGACCCATCCGCCGGGTCAGCGCCCGCTCGTTCATGCGCTGTCGGTTGTGCACGCGATCGGCGGCCTTCTCTGGTCAGCTGCGCATCTGCCTGGCGCTGGTGAGTGCCTTGTCGATCGAGGCCAGGAGTTTGTCGACGGCGCGGGTCTGCTGCTGGACGCGGACGATGTACTCGCCGAACGCGGTGGTGTGGTCGACGGGCAGGGCGATGAGGTTCTTCATGTCCTGGACGACGTCGGCGACGAGCAGCGGCAGCGGCGCGGCGCACTGCGCGCCATGGCTCTCCACGCGGGGGATGAGCCGGGTGAGTTCCTTGAAGTCGTCGCCGTTCGCCGGGCCGGGCAGGGACTGGAGGCGGCGGGCTTCGACATCGGCGGCGCGCAGCTCGGTGATGAGCGCGTTGAGGTCACCGTTGGCGACGTCGGCGGTACGGTCCTTGGCGCGGCGCTTGCCGAGGATGATCCAGCCGATGGCGGCGAGCACGATAGTCACCAGGAGGCCGGCCACGCCAAGCACGACCGTGGTGGTGGAGCTGGCCCCGGTCGCGATCGTTACGCCGACCTTCGTCAACTGGTCCGATGCGAGGGCGTACTGGTCCAGGGTGTCCATCGCGTGGGTGAGGGTGCCGCTCATGGGCGTGTTCCTCCTGAAGAACGGTTGTACGGACTGGTTGGTACTGCAAACTGCTGATCATGGGACGTGCGCCGCCGGGCGAGCTGCGTCCCTAACGCCTCGGCGCCCGGTCCGCACGCTTTCGTGTCCGGACCGGCTCAAGGTCTGCGCGGTGGTGGGTTGTTCCGGCTACTTCACGTTGGTCGTGAACCTGTCGCTGGGCGTGGACTTAGTGGCGTACGGCCCGTAACACAGGTCAAAGCTCCAGTCCTCGTCTTTGACGTCGGCCGCTTGGAGGGCCGGAATCCTGACGCGTGCCTCTGTTCCGACGACCGCGAAACTGTTGTCGGGCTGGAAGCAGCCCAGGTAGATGGTCTCCCCGCTCTTGATATAGGCGGTCCTGCCGCTCTCCTGTACGGCTAGGTCCTGGTGCAGGATGACCTTCTGGAGACTGGTGGTACTGCCGACCGACTCGGGCGGATTGATGTAAGCGCGTGCTCCGTTTTCGGAGGCTCCCGGCTGCGCGGTATTCATGTATGAGGGGGCGAAGAGCCCCATGAACGCAAGCAGAGCACCGAAGCCACCAGCGGCGGCCTTTCTGCTGTATGTCGCCCGGGACGTGTACTTTCGCAGATGGTCCAGCTCAAGCTGAGACGGATCGTTGTTCGTCCATTTCAGAACCTCTCGAAAGCAGTCAGCAATGTACTGATTGTGATCAGGTTTGTTGTAGCTGCGTACGCTGTCCATCCAATGTTGGGCAAGAGTAGGCCTCGTTACCCGCGAATCAATCAGGATTTGCTGTACTCCTAGTACGTGCTTCCAACTGGGAGGGCGCTTGTGCGTCCCTGTCGCCCTGAGGAACTCGGAGACTTTTCCACCACAAGAGAATAGTCGCTTGCCGTGGCAGCATTTCGCATGAAACGAGACGTAGCGGAGGCTGAACTTGTTGTGGTCAATTTCTTCGCGTACGCAGGTGAGTAGCTTTTTGTGAGCCTCGGGGGCGCTCTTGCGAATCTCGCCAAGTGCGGGGCCTGGCATCTAGTGCTCCACGGGGGTGTCGTTGCTTTCCTCACGGCTTTCTAGTTGCGCTTCAGCCGTTGCCTTCGGTGCCGAGAATGTCGAGCCTTCGGTCGACTTTATCCCTATCTTCGGCGGCTTATCCGGCAGGGCTTCAGGGGCCACGACGTTCATCTCCGCAGAACGCAGCTTCTCTTCGTGAAGGGTCGTACTCGCCGACTGGAGAAGATGGTTCACGCCGACCACGATTGAGAGGATGAGCGGGTCGATCCGAGTCGGATCCATGCCCATGCCCAATAGGGTGATCGTCAGCGTGGTGAACGTGACGAGACCGCCCGCGGCAAGAGCTACGGCAGATCGAGAGCTGAGGGACAACTTGGCCTTCCTCTGTGCCTGATGGTTCTGGGCATCGCGAACTCAGCCGTTCGACGTTGCTGTCTTCTGGCCTGCTTCCCCGAGCACTCCGGACGCCTGATCACAGGATGCTCAACGAGGGGGTGCTTATGCAATGGGATCAACCCTGATGGGAACCATCCAGGAACGTTCCCTACTTTTGGCTGCCCCATCGTTCCCGCAGGTCAAAGGCAACGTTCCTAACTTTCTGACGCATCGCTTCCAGGGAATCCGTTTATGTAAATCCGGCGCCCGTGGATGGCGGTCCCGTTTACCTGCTCAAGATCTAACTTGGCGATAGGGCCGCTCTCTTGTTCGATCGTCAGATTTGCGGTCGAACAAGAGCGGCCGCCGAGGCGGCCCTCTCGGTGTGGGCTACGTTTCGGCCTCGTCCTCGCCGAGCTCCTCGGGCGTGAACTCGGTACGGCAGACACCGCAGATGATCGGGCCGTCCTCCAGGGACTTGGGGGTGACTTGGCGGCGGCGGGCCGGCTTGTCGTCGTCGGTCCGGCACCCGCAGACGATCGCGAACCGCTTGGCCGCGCGCCGCTTCTTCTTCGGTTTGTCCTCGCCCGCCGGTCTCGCCCGGCTCCTAGTCCTCCTGGTCGTCGTCGGGGGCGGTGAAGGGTCCGTCTACGACCCTGCCTAGGCCCACCCCCACTTCGTCCTCTACAGCGAGCCGAAATACGGGATCGTCAGGGCGGCGTGGAACGGAGGGTGTCCATCGAGCGGGAGTCGCCGTACGTGACGGAGTGGCTGGGCAGGCTCCAGCCGTGCAAGCCGGGCACTCTGCACACCACGCTCGTGGAGTCGGACAAGACCGCCGACCTGTTCCACGCGTGCGTCGACGACGACAAGGGCTCCCGGCCGCGGTCGGCGGCCCGGGCTGCCTGTGCTTCAAGACGTTCATGGACCCGGAGTTCGGTCTGCCGGTCGTGGCGCACCACTACCGCACCGTCGGCGAGAACACCGGCCAGTGGACCTACAAAAGGCCTACCCCCCGCTCGATCCGCAGCCGGATGACGAGTTCCACCGCCTGATCATCGACCGCACCTCCAGCATGCTCTGGTCAGTCCGTGACGGTCAGGACCGACTGGCCGAGGGGCTCACGTATCTCATGGGCCGCGCGGAGTGTCCTCGTTGTGCCAGCGTGTTCCGCATAGCGGACGAGTACGCAGCCACCAACCTCCCTACTGTGCCTTCTGTTCGCCTTGCACGTTCCAAGAACGGTTGAGAGACGGCTTCTCATGCCTTTGTCGGTTCCCTCGGTACACAACGATGGGAGACGTTGCTGGCAACAGCCGGTCTGGTCAGGGACGGTGCCTGTCAACGGTTGGCGCTTCAGCGCCAACCGTTGACATCCCCAAGATCAGTGAACGGGACCAGCAGTGATCTGCGTACGGTCTCGTCCGGCCTACAGCTTCAACATGCTGAACTTGGCAGAGAAGGTGACCCGGAAGGCGAGGACGTCCGCGCCGCGTCCGTCGGCCAGCTCTCCGTCGTCTACGTGATCAACCGGCTCACCCGGCACCTGTCTGTCCCGGACGTCATCTGGATCGGGTAGACACCCTGACAGCGGCAACGAACGTGTCCGGCCTCAGGCCGTTGGCGCGGGCAGCGTAGGCAATCCATCCGCTGACAGACGAGGTCGACTGGTGCGACGGCGCAACCCGGGCCCGGTGATGGCTACTGGTCAAGACGGGTGTGCCTGAAGGGGGCATCACCGGAACGGCAGCCTCGCTCTCTGGTTCCCGCGCCGGGCGAAGCAGGAACCAGAGGCAGCCGATGCAACGGACCGTCAGGCCGGATCCAGCAGCGCCGAGGTGCGAGGGTCGGGAAGCGGCTGGGCCGGATGCGGAGTGGCCGGGACGAAGACCGGCGCGTCCTGTTGGTAGAAGATGTCGATGTCGGCCTCCTCGCCGCCGACGATCAGCGTGTCCCAGGCGCCGCTCTCCTGGAGTGTCCGCAGGGTCGCGGGCGCCAGCGCGGAGAGGTGGGCCCGGAGGACGTCGTCGTCGGGCAGTCCTGGCATACGGGGTGCCAGTCGCTCGCGGATGCTCCGCATGCGATCCAGAAGGATCTCCAGATCGGCTCCCGCCGAAGCCGAAGCCGAAGCCGGAGCCGGAGCTGCAACCGGCACCGCAACCTGACCAAAAGCCTTCTGCCGTGCCGCACCGCCTCCCGCCGGCTTCGTCGTACCGTCCATGCTGCCGTCGATGATGTCCTTGATCGCCCGGGTCGCGCCGCGTTCGTCCGTGGTGACCATGGCGTTCCAGGCGCGGCTCTTGTGCCGGTACTGGAGCATCGACATCGCGGCCTCGTGGCGGATGAAGTCCGCGTCGCGCAGCGGCCGTCCGCGCCAGACGCGGCTGAGAGAGCGGGCCAGGGAGACGGCGGAGGCGAGCCCGCTGTTGAGGCCGCGTCCGGGCCAGAAGTGGATGGCGTTGGCCGCGTCCCCGAGGAGGAAGCCGAAGGTTCCCGGGCGGTCCGCGGTCGGGCGGGTGAGCTGTGCGGTGAAGCGCGGGCGCTGGACCATGTCGAGGCGGAACGAGGTGATCGCGCTGAGGTCTTCCTCGGGGACGTCGAAGAGCCGCAGCCCTTCCAGGATGCGCTTCCACAGCGGTGAGCTGCGCAGCAGGGCCGGGAGGAAGAGCGTGCCGTGGGTGGGGCAGGCGAATTCGTTGTCCTCGTGGCGGCTCATCAGGCACGGTCGGGCGGCGATGCACTCCTCGAAGACCTGCCGGACCGGGTCGATGCCGATGACGTTGCGGGCCTCCTCGCGGGTGAGGCGCATGTTCAAGAAGCCCTCGCCGCGAAGGGAGTTGAGCAGGAACCGGTTCTGCGCCACGGTCAGCAGGACGCTCATCGGATCCGACAGCCGGGACTTGACCTTGAGGCCGAGGACGACGTCCTGGATGTGTTCCCCGTCGAGGGAGTAGATGGAGGCGTCGGCCGTGCCGAAGCGGTCGGCGAAGTGTTCGCGGGTGCGGGATCGGCCGCCTTCGGCGATGACCAGGACGTGGTCGCGGGCGATGAGTTGTTCCTGCTCCGTGGGGTCGAAGCGCTTGGGTACGAGTCGGATGGCGGGCTTGCGGTTGGCCAGTTCGAGGAGTTGGTCCTCGATGTAGGCGATGCGTATGTTGCGGGGCGGCCGTCCGTCGATGGAGTCGGGGCCGAGCGGCCACATCTCGGAGAAGTGGCGGTTGTCGCCGAACATCGTGGTCTGCATCTCTTGCGTCAGTGCCAGGTACTGCCGGCTCTGGACGGTGACGACCTGCTGGCGGCGGACGTTGCCCTGGGCGGCGTCCTTCCAGACGACGGAGGCGCCGTTGCGGACCCACCGGCCGTCGTAGACGGTGATCGCGACCCGTCCGCTCAGTGCTTCTTCCAGCAGCAGTGCGAAGGCGAGGCCGACGGGGCCGCCGCCGCTGACCGTGACCCGGAGGACTCCAGGATCTACGACCGCGTTGGCGCGCGGCAGGTCCATCTGGGAGAGGTCCATGACCGTCTCGACGGCTTCCTGGGTCTCGAACAGGAACGTCTCGTCGCCGATGCGTATGGTGTCGCCGGGCGTCAGCTCATGGAGTTCGACCCGCTGTTCGTTGACGTAGGTGCCGTTCCTGCTGCCGCGGTCGCGCAGGACGTAGGTGCCGTTCTCGGCGGTGATCTCGGCGTGGAAGCGGGAGGCGCTGACGCTGACGATGATGACGTCGTTGTCGCTCTTGCGGCCGAACGTCAGCGGGGCTTCTCCGAGGACCACGCTCTGACCGGTGAATGGACCGGTGCGTCCCACGATGACCGACAGCACGGAAACTCCTTAGGGAAACAGATTGGTCCAACTGTGCACGACATGGTGCTGTGTCACTCGCCATTCGGTCGGCAAGTAATGCTAAACGGGACAGAGTTGGACTTCGTGTCGAACGGCGACTTGATCTCCACGGCCATCGCGCTAGTCAACGTCCCCTCCTGCGCCCACGTCGACAGCCGCACCGTCTCCGTCTTGCTCGTCGGGTCACCCTCACGGAAGGACAGAGTCCGCCACTCCCGGTCCACCACCGCCCCGTTGTCGGACACCCACCGGTACGAGAACTGCACCGGCGCCCGGTCCGTCCTGAACGTCGCGGTGAACCAGGGCGCCTGACCCTCTGCGCCCGGGCAACTCCCGTCGAACGTGGTGGCCTTGCCGGTGACGGCCACCGACACCGGCTGGGACGCGCTGCCGGCGCTGGTGGTGTCGGCCTTTTTCCCGGTCTTGTTGTCGTCCTGGTTCATGAATGTGTAGCCGAGGCCCGCGCCGCACACGACCAGGACGATGGCCGTGGCCCACACCAGAGAGGCCCTACGACGGCTGCCTGCGGCGGAGGCGGGCGCAGCCCCGCTGTCATGTGCGAAGCCGGCCGCGGGAGCCGGAACCGCCGGCGTGGTCGCGCTGGGCCCGAAGGCCGCACTGTTCGGGGGAGGCCCGAACGTCCCCAACGGCGCGGGCGCGGCCTGGGCCTCGGACACCTCCGTCGCGGCCGTCGCCGCCACCGTCTCGTTCACCGGGGTCGGTTCCGCGGCCGTGACAGCCGCGGTGACGGCGGCCGTGATGCCGCCCGTCGCCGACGCCGTGGTCACCGTCGTGGTGGTGGCCCCCACTTCGTTGGGCGTTACCGCCAACGCCTGCATGGCCCGCGTGAGTTCACCCTGGGCCTCCTCGGCGCCCATGCGCTCCTCGGGATCCTTGCGCATGAGCCCCTCGATGACCGCCGTGAGCGGCCCCGCGCGGTGCGGCGACGGAAGCGCGTCGTCCACGACGGCACGCAGCGTCGACAGGGCGCTCGTCCGACGGAACGGCGAACGCCCCTGTACGGCCGTGTAGAGCAACGCCCCGAGCGACCAGAGATCGGAAGCGGTGCCTGGCGTGCGCCCCAACGCCCGCTCAGGAGCGAGGTATTCGGGCGATCCGACGACCTCTCCCGTCATCGTCAGCGCGGTGGTGCCCTCCACGCTGGCGATGCCGAAGTCGGTCAGGACGACGCGGCCTCCGTCGGCTATCAGTACGTTGGCGGGCTTCACGTCGCGGTGCAGTACGCCGGCGTCGTGGGCCGCGTGCAGCGCCGCGAGCACCTCGACGCCGATGCGCGCGACCTCCTTCGGCGCCAGGGCGCCCTCGGTGGCGATCACGTCGGCGAGGGAGCGGCCGCGGACGAGTTCCATGACGATCCACGGCCGGTCGTCGAAGTTCACCACGTCGTAGACGGTCACCACTCCAGGGGCGTTGACCCGGGCCGCCGCCCACGCCTCCCGCTCCAGCCGGACATGCAGCTGCTTGCTGCGCTCGGCGGGCAGGTCGATGGAGGCACGGACCTCCTTGACCGCGACGTCGCGGTGGAGCACCTGGTCGCGCGCCCGCCACACGGTGCCCATACCGCCCTCGCCGAGCACGGACAGCAGCCGGTATCTGCCCGCCACCAGCCGTGCGCCGCCGGCCTCCGACGAGGCCTCGTCCTGGTTGTGCATGAGGGCAACTCCCTTACTCCCGCCACCTGCCGCCGTCAGTATGATGAATACGGCGACGATCACTGAATGCGCAGCGTGAGAGCCGGACAGAAACAATTCGGACAGCACTGTGACACTCGTGAACCGACGACGACCGAACAGCGGACATCCACCACGCCCCGCACCCGGATTCACGCAGCCGACCACGCCCCCCGATCTCGTGGCGGGACAGAGCATGGCGCGATCTTCTTCCGCGACCACAGCTCCCTGAACTGCGACAGCCTCTCGGCCAGGCCGACGGAAGCGACTTCATCACTGCCTGGTTGTCCTCGGTCGCCGTCGCCCTCGCATCTGGCGTGGCCACGGTGATCATCGGAGGGGTGGAACCCTTCGTACTGGACATCTTCCCGGAGGCGCCGCAGGCGCCCGAACCTTCGGCCAGTCCCTCCGCTGGAAGACAACTTCCACTTCTGTCGCAATAGCTGTAGGCGTTGCCCGCGCAAGGGGATAGATGCTGGTCAGTCTCACTTGTCCGCTGTGTTCTTTAGCTGTTGTGCCGTGGCTGGTGAGCTGGGGTATTAGGCGCCGGCTGGAGGCACGGACAGCTGGCTTGCTCCCGCCGATGGGGCGAGTCCGGCCGCATTGACGCCATACTGAAGGGGTGACCGTGCACCGTGCCGCTGCCTCACGCTGGGCTCATGTAGCCGAGCGTCTGCCCGCACACCTCGACGAGCTGACCGGGCCCTCAACGGGGACGGTGGAGCTGCCACTGCACCTGGCATGGTCAGGGCTGCGGCACTTCGAGATCAGCGACGAGCAGCTGCTGCTAGGCCTCTACCGCATCGTGCTGACCAACGGACTCCACGAAGACCTCACCCGCTACCTCAACGTCGAACTGCTCGTACGGCACTGGCCGCGGCTGCGGACGGCCGTGGGCAAGCCGGTGCGCACCTGCTGGGAGCAGCGCTTCCCCGAACTGGTGGCCGCGGCTGCGGCATGAGACTTCCGGAACTGCACCGCCGCCTGCTCAGCGATGCCCTGGACAGCGGCCAGGCCTTCCGGCTGGTGCTGGCCGGCGGATACGCGGTCCAGGCCCACGAGCTGGTCAGCCGCGCGAGCCAGGACCTGGACCTGGCCACCGACGCGCCCGCAGACATGGCCGAGATCACCAGGGCCGTCACCGCCGGCCTGCAGGACAAGGGCTGGACTATCCGCACCATCGAAGTCGCCCCGCGCATGGCCCGACTCCTCGCCACCGACGCGGTGACCGGCGAAGCCTGCGAGATCGACATCCTCAAGGAGATCTTCCACAGACCTCCCACGCTCACGGACGCCGGGCCCACTCTGTCCCGGGACGACGCCGTCGGGCTGAAGGTCCGCGCCCTGCACGACCGCGGCTTCCCCCGCGATGTCATCGACGTCTTCAGCGCCCGCGAGCTGTACACGATCGGAGAACTCGAGCGTCTGGGCGCGCAGCACGACGAGGAGTTCGACCTGGAGGAACTGCACGGCCGGCTCGAAGCGGTCGACTTCACCTCCGACCGCGAGTACGCCGCGTACGACATGAGTCCCGAGCAGATCATCGAGCTGCGCGCGTGGGTGCAGGACTGGCTGGATGAACTCGGTCTGCGTCTGGCCGAGCCGTACGACGAGGACGAGGACAGCGGCTGACCCGCCCCTCACTCTGACCCTCACGGAGCTCAGGCAAGGATCACCCGGACGCGATCACCTTGTACTACCTTCCTCGAGGGCATAGGCAAACAGTCCGGCCTCTCCGCTTACGAACAGGGCACCACCGTCTGCAGCCCACACGCACCCGGTGAGGACGCTGTCAGCGCGCATCATGGTCACCGCACGGCCAGTACTTGGTTCCCACAGGCGCACCGAGCGGTCACTGTTGACGGTGGCGAGTAGGCCACCGTTGGGGCTGAACGCCACCGACCGCACCCAATCGGTGTGACCAGACAGGACCCGCACGGGATGCCAGGTGGCTGGGTCCCACACACGCGCCATGCCGTCGTACCCGCCGGTGGCGACCAGGCCACCGTCAGGACTGAACTCCACCGACCGTAATGGGCGGGCAAGGCCGGTCGGTCAACGCGTTGTGAATGTGGCCGACTTGTCCGCGAACACCGTGTCGCCGTTCTTGCCCTTGGCCAGCGTCGCGACGTACCACGTGTCCTGCCCGGCTTCGGTGGCTTCCGCGGCGTCGGTGGCGGTGACCGGGGACGGGAACGTCGTGGCGCGGGCCACGGTCAGCCCGGGGCGATACGACTGAGGTGCTCCCAGGACCGGTACAGATCCGCTTGGGCCTGGTCCATCTCCAAGACGTGATCGAAGGACTGGCTGCCGACGATCAGCCGTCGGGGCGGGTCCGGCAGTGCGGCCAGCTCCATGATGACCGGAGCAGCCGTGCGGGGCTCCGGGGCGACGGCGTCGCCCCACATCGCCTCCATCTCGGTGCGCAGGGGCTGATACTGCGTCAGGGGTTCGGTGGTCGTGGTGCCGATAGTGAAAAGGCCGGTGTCGTAGCCGCCCATCTGCACGATGGTGACCTTGATGCCGAACCCCTTGACCTCCATCGCCAGTGCCTCGCTGACCGAGTCCAGCGCGGCCTTGCCTGCGCCGTAGAAGCCGACGGTGGCCATTCCGCCGCCGCTGCCCATTGAGGTGACCTGGAGGAGCCGTCCCCCGCCTTGGGCGCGCAAGTGAGGAAGGACCGCCTGAGCCACCCACACAGCGCCGAAGAAGTTCACATCCATATGCGCCCGGATCTGCTCCTCCGTGGCTTCCTCCACCATCCCGTAGAGCATTCCGCCGGCATTGTTGACGACGACGTCCAGCCTGCCGAACGCAGCTGCCGCCCGCTCCACCCCGTCGAACACGGCCCGGCGGTCGGTGACATCCAACGCAAGCGGGACCAGGCGGTCGGGGTACTTCTCGGTCAGTTCCTCCAGAGGCTCGACATTGCGGGCGGCAGCCACTACGCGGTCGCCGCCGGCTAAGGCGGCCTCGGCGAAAGCCCTGCCCAGGCCACGGGATGCGCCGGTGATGAGCCAGACTCTTGCGTTCGCCACGATTCCTCACTTTCAGTAAACGAAACGGTGCGTATCGATTCGTTTGCAGCCTAGGGTGTGCTCGTGGTTTTATCAATACGGATCGTCTCGTTTCGTTTTGAGGTTAGGCTTGTCGCATGTCCAACGAGAAGGGGCCGGACCACTCCCGGCGCAAGGAACGGTCCCGGCAGGCAATCCTCGCGGCCACTCGCGCCCTGGTCGCAGAGGAGGCATACGAGAAGGTCACGGTCGAAGCCATCGCTGCCCGTGCCGGCGTCGGCAAGCAGACGATCTATCGGCGGTGGCCGTCGAAGAGCGCGGTCGTCTTCGCCGCCCTTCTGGCTCTGAGCGAGGATGCGGACGGGCAGTCGGTCACGCTGCCGGACACGGGCGACCTCGATGCCGACCTCAAGCTCGTCATGCGTGCCACGGCGGAGGAGTTCGCCGACCCGTCCTTCGACAGGCTGATCCGGGCCCTCAACACCGAGATCGCCAACGATGCCGCGCTGGCGGCCGAGTACCGGGAGAAGCTGGCCCAGCCGCTGGAAGAAGCGAAGAGGGCGCGCTTGCGCAGCGCCCAGGAAGTCGGCCAGCTCGACGCCGACGCCGACCTCGACCTGGTCCTCGAAGTGCTCTATGCCCCCCTCTTCCAGCGGTGGCTGCACCGCAGCGGTCCGCTGACCGCCGCATACGCCGACTCACTTGTCGACGCGACTCTCAGAGCTTTCGGCCCCTGAACAGGAGTGCATCCACAACCGCAGAGCTCGGCCCGGTCGGCTCCTGACCCCTGAACGCCCGTCATCAAGGGTTCCAGCCCGGAGACGTAGATGGTGACTCCGGTACCGGACCGCTTTTGATCGCGCGGGCCTGCGGCTATCCGTCCTCGGCGTCGTCCGTCTCGTCTTCCGTGTGCGGGTCGCGCAGTGACCTGCGGGAACTGTCGTCCGAGCATGTTGGCGACCACGTCCAGCTGGGTGCGAACCTGCTCGCCGGTGGTCTGCGCGAAGACGGTGCGGATGGCGGCCGCGACCATCTCCCCGAAACCTTTTTCGATCACGGCGAACACGTCCCGGACGAGATGAATCCGGCAGCGCTGCCAGGCCGATCCGAGGAAGACCGTGCGGATAGCAGCCACCAGGCCGCCGTGGCTGTCGGAGATGACCGGCTGGACGTTCTCCAGGCCGCGGGCCCGCGACGAGCGCAGGAACTTGGTCCAGAACGGCTTCGATTCGCTGTCGCCGACCATCACACCGAGGATCTCGCGGTGCCCGGTGCCCGGTGGCGGAGTGCCGGTGGCGATGACCACGGCCTGCGAGGCGATCCGGTGATTGACCCCGTCTTCCCTACCGGCCCCCGCCGCTCGCACCGCTCCCGTCGGTGTGAGCGGCGGCAGGGGGAGTGACCGGCACGGCCGCACGGGCTGGTGTTAGCCTCGTGCGGCTGTGCTTGGGGGGACGGCTGGGGGGCTGGGGATATTCCACCGTTCATGTGACGTGGGCCTGTTGGGCCGCCGTCGTCCCGTCATGCTCTGCCTTTGTCCCGACCAGAGGCCCAGGAGCCGACGTTGGCCAGACGTACCACTGCCCGCGGGGTCATAGCCGCAACTGCGGTTCTCGCCGTGACCGCGGGAGGGGTCACCGGCGCGGTCACCGTCTCTGCCGGCACCGCGTCCGCCGGCACCGTCCTGGCGGCGGAGAAGGTCTTCCAGTCCAACCGTTACGTCCCGCGCGCGGACCGGATCCGCAGCGCGGGGCCCAGTGGCTATCTGCATGCCCAGGAAGGCCGTTCGGGCTACTTGTGGACGTCGTACGCCACTGGCGCGACGACCGAGCTGGGCGACCTGCCCTTCCTGGAGATCCCCGGGTACCTGGGCTCGTCGTCGGATGTCGTCGCCGAGGTCGTCTCGCCCACCGAGAAGGTCGTCCTCACAGACATGGCCGCCGGTACCAGCACGGACGTATCCCTCACCCACGGCACATACCAGGCCACCTTCGGCACCCACGTGCTGACGCAGGCCCGGGACAGCGACGGCAACCGTACGCCGTGGCTCTACGGCGCGGGCGCGCCCGCCGACGGCACCCCCGTCCAGGGATGGCCGGCCGGCATCACCACCGACTTCACCGTCCTGGGCGGCGACAGCACCACTGCCGTCCTCAACTACGCGCAGCCCAACGGTGTGCAGCACCTGATGCTGGTCGACCTGGCCACGGCGAAGGTCACCGGCGACGTGGCCCTGAACGTCCGTCCGACCGGCGTCGCGCTGAGCGCGGACCGGCTGGTGTGGTGGTCCGGTGGCTGGTCCGCCCGCGTCCTGGACCGCGCCGACCTCTCCGCCCCCGGGGTGGCGCTGACGCTGCCCGGCACGGAGGGCACCCCGTCCGTGGGCATCGCCGGGAACTGGCTGGTGGTGGCCCGTTCCGTGCCGGCGAGCCCGCAGGACTGGGTCGACAAGTCCGGCGAGCGGCTGATGGCCCTGCCTCTGACGGGCGGTGACCCGGTCACCCTGCTCCGGCACGCGAACACCTCTCTGGTCACCGCGCCGGACGGCGGCCTGCTGGCCGTGGGCGGCGCCGACTCCGGCGCCTGGGCGGTGCGCCGGGTCGCCGACACGGGGGCGGCCGCGCCGACGCTGACGCACCTGACCGCGGTAGCGCCGGTCGCCGCGCGGATCGACCGGCTGTCGCTGCAGAACGGCACGCTGGCCACCGACGAGGCCGACGCCAGTTTCATGGGCGCGTACTACACCCGGCCGATCGCCGCCGACGGCACGCCGGGCGCGTCCACCTGGCAGGCCTGGGACGGCTTCAACGTGGGCCCGTACGCCACCGGGGACGGCCGCGCGGTGACGTTCACCGCCGACTCCGACCCCACCAGCGGCTCGTCCGTCCAGTCCGTCTTCAAGAACGACGCGGCGGGATTCTTCCGGATGCCCTCCGCCTCCGGATCCCTCCTGGACGTCACCGGCCGCTACGCGATCGTCAACGGCTCCTCCCCGGCCAAGCAGTACATCGGCGACCTCGCCGTGTACTCCGACCTCCAGCCCATCGTGACCCGCTCGGTCACGGCCGCCTCCGTCTGGGGCACCAAGGTGTGGACGCCGGGCTCCGGCACGGGTGTCGTCACCGCGAAGGACCTCAAGACCGGCCAGGTCACCGACACGATCGCCACCGGCGCCCCGTGCGTGGCCAAGGAGCTTCAGACGGTGGGCCGTTGGATCTACTGGTCCTGCGGCCCGACCTCGACGGCCGGGGTGTGGGACCGCACGGCGAAGAGGAACATCGCAGTCCCCTCCGGCGAGGCCCTGCTCGGCGACGGCTATGTCGTACGGCACGACACCGCGACCGGCGCGCTCCTGCTCACCTCCTTCGCCGATGGCACCGCAGCCACCCGGAAGATCGGTGACCTCGCCGCGGGCGGCTCCAGCCGGCGCGGGGTGACCTGGACCGTGGACAAGTTCGGCGGTCCGGTGGCCTACGTCGACGCGGACCGGCGGATCCACCTGGTGCCCAGCGGGACCGCCACCCAGGCCCTCCAAGTGATCGAGTCCGAGGCGACAAGCAGCTTCGGCGGCGAGACGTGGTGGCAGTGGCGCGGGCTGCTCTCCAAGCCCGCCGCCTCCTGGAAGGCCACGCTCACCAGCAAAGCCACCGGCACGGTGGTCCGTACGCTCTCCGGCGGCGAGGTGTCGGGCAACCTGACCGCGCGGTGGGACGACCGCGACGCCAAGGGCGTCTACGTCCCCAACGGCACCTACACCTTCAAGCTGACGGCCCAGCCCGCCGACGGGGCGGGGCCCGCGCTGACGGTCACCAAGACGGCGAGCGTGTCCTACGGAGCCGTCGTACGCCGTGACTTCATCAACTACGACACCTGGACGCCCGACGGGATCGGCGACGTGATGACCCTCAGCTCGTCCGGTGTCATCAGCTACCGTCCGGGCAACGGGACGGGAGGCCTCGCCAAGGCCATGTCCGGCTCGGGCTGGCCCTCCACGGTGACCCTGGTCCCGTTCGGAGACCTGAACGGCGACCGCCAGAACGACGTCCTCGTCCGCTTCAGCAGCGGCGAACTGCGGGCGTACCGGACCTGGCGCGGCCAGGCCTTCCTCACCGACACCCCGCGCATCTCGCTCGGCACGGGCTGGAACCAGTACGACGTCCTGACCTCGCCGGGAGACGTGAACAGCGACGGGCGGCCCGACCTCATCGCCCGCAACAGCTCCACCGGCGCCGTGTACCTCTACAAGGGCACGAGCGCGGGGAAGCTGTCGGCGCGGGTGAAGCTCTACGACAACTGGAAGACGTACAAGAAGATCGTGGGCGTCGGCGACTTCAACGGGGACGGCCGCGGGGACCTGTTGGCCCAGGACAAGTCGAACACCCTGTGGCGGTACGACGGGAACGGCACCGGCGGCTTCAAGGCGCGGGTGAAGGTCGCCGCGAACTGGGGCTCGTCGTACAACGCCGTCGTCGGCGTCGGCGACATCACCGGCGACGGGAAGGCGGACATCATCTCCCGGGACACCTCGGGCACCGTGTGGCGCAACACCGGTAACGGCAAGGGGTCGTTCGGGGCCCGTACGAAGATCGCGACCGGGTGGCAGGGGTACAAGGGAGTGTTCTGACCGGACGTCAGCCGAGGCCCGTGGACACCTGGGCGGACCACTGTGCGGAAGTCGTGCGGTGGCCGCCCGGTCAGGCGCCGGACACGCAGCTCGTGCGTTCCTCGGCGCCCTCGGCGATGGCGCGGTCCATGCCTGACCTCACGTACATGAGCAGGGCGGCGCCTTCCGGGCTCACTTACCGTCAGGGAGCCCACCAGTGTTCTTTCAGAACCGGTCTTTGAAGCAATCCACTGCGGACTGAAGGTCTGGTTCCCAAGAGTTAGCGATTGTCTGCACCTCCGGCTGAATGACTCGGGAGGGCGGCGGTAATAGAACGCTGAAATTTGGAGGAATTGATGGCGGTTACAAAGCGTATCGCGGCCGTGATTGCGCGACAGTACGGGAATGACGCCGATACGGTCGCCTCACTGGTGGAGGAGACTGAGCTGAAGGTATTCCATGAGCCCGCCCATGAGAGGATAGCTGCTGCCGTCATTATTTACGCAGATGGGGACGTGGATCGCTTGTTTGGGGCGCTCCGCGAGATGGAGGTGGATTGGCGCGATCTGCTGATGATCGCGCATATCGGAAACCCTGGTTGGCAGTCCAGGGTGGACGATTATTTTGGTGCAGGATAGTCGGCGCGAGGAGATTCTCAAGCGCCCAGTGGTCAACCTGTCGTCCCTCTGGACGAGAGCTTGGTGTTCAGTTCTTCAAGATAGCGGTCGACGACCCCACTGCTGGCGAATTCATCGAGAGGCTCACCGACGATGCGACCAGCGAGCTCAATGGCAATGAGTCGTACACCCTCGGTCAACTCGGCAGCCGCAAGAGCTCGGTCTACCTCAAGCTGAGCTTGCGCATCCGCGATCAAGGCATCGCGCTGCCGAGCGCCTTCTTCGCGGGCCGCTGCAATGATCGCTGCGCCCTGTTCCAGGGCTTCTTGCCGGAGGTGAGCCAGCTCTCGGCGGGCTTCGGCGAGTTCGCCCTTGTACTCGTTGTGAAGGCGCTCAGCTGCGAGCCGAGTCTCTTCAGCTCGCTCGATCGTTCCCTCAATGGCGTCCGTGCGCTCTGCAAGGACTCTCACGAGACGCGGAAGAAGAACCTTCGCGAAGAAGACGAAAACCAAGGCGAAGCAGAGAACCGCGACGATGAGGTCGGGCACCTTTGGTTCGAGAGGTCCGATGTTCATGGTCGGCAACGTACTAGACAGCGGGTGCCCCGCTGCAAGGGGGTGCAGGACTTCGCGTCGTACAGAAACCCGCCATCGCACGGCGTACGCACGGCAGTTGGGGTGCCGGCCCGCCATTCGGCAGGGAAGCTTGGCGTCCGTTCCGGGTAGGCAGGGTCGGTCGTGGACTGCGGTGTTGGGGTGCCCTTATGTCCGACCTCGGTGCCCCCATCTGGGTCAAGGACGTTGTCGGCCTCGGCTCGACACCTCGGATCAAGGACGTCACGGACACGGTCTCCACCCTGGGCAAGCTGAAGGCCGAGGGACTGGCCGGCTTCGGTGCCCCCGCCCGAATCCGGAAACTGACCAGGGTGGCACACCCGGACTTCACGGAAATCTCGCCAGGGCCGAGAATGTGCCCAGTTGAGGTACGGATGAACGTGCTCAGCGAGATGACAGGCTGTTCGCTCGGCTCGGTGAGCGGATCACATGCTGCCGAAGAACCGCGTCCACCAGGTGGGCCGAGCTGCGAAGTGTTCCAGCGCGCTGGGGCCCTTGTAGTCGCTCTCCAGTAGCTCTTCGGGGACGCTTACGTAGCTGAGTTCAGTCAAGGCCTGTTCCACTGTGGCGAGGTCGGCGGGATCCAGCGCGCCCTCCTCACAGGCTTCGTCCGTGCTGAGGAAGGCCCCCGGATTGTCGGCGCATATCTCGGCGAGGGAGCCGAACTTGCTCACGCAGACCACGATCCGTGTTCCGCAGATCGTTGCGTCCGCGGGCACGCGGATGCGCCCGTACTCACTGGAGTCCTGGGTGTCGTGCTCGGACTCGCACGGGGCGCCGAAGTCCGCTTCGAGTCGGCGGATCAGCCTGCTGAACGCGAGGCTGGTCGCGGCGCGGTCGTAGTGCAGCGGTTGTTCCAGCCGTTCGGGGTCGTCGAGTTCGCGCAGGAGGGCCAGCAGTTCCGTCTCGCTCATCGCCATCCGCCCATCCTGCCGCCTGGTGGGCGGGAGTAGAGGGACAGGTGTGTGCAAGAAAGGGAAGGTGTGGTCTATCAGTCATGCGGGGGCGGGCCGGGCGTGGGCGGAGTGGATCGCCCGACAGCTGATGGACGCGGGCCTGCAGCTGAAGCTGGACTACTAGGACTGGGGCGCGGGCGACTTCCAGGGCGACAACAACATAGACGACGTCGTCACCCATCAACTGCCGCAGAAAGAGGCTTCGGTTGGGCTGGGGAGCATTTCGAGCTACACGGATCCGTCGGCGTACGCGAGCTGACAGAACCGACTTGGCCGAGCACGGACTCGAAGGTGATGTCACGCCCCGCCGGATTCCTGCTGGAGCTCATGCCCTGCCTGCAGGGCGGACAGCGGGGTGTGGGCAGCACGCTGGTCCATGCCCGGCAGCGCTGCCACCGTGTCGGCTGGCTCCCAGCCCGCCTGCTCGGCCAGCTCCAGGGCGCCGTTGACGGCGTCGGCGCGGGCGTTGAGGGAAGACGCCATGTACTCCACGGCCCAAGGCTCTGCCTGCACCCAGGCTGTACGGATTGTGCGCAGGAGAGCCTCCTCGACCTGGACGGCCTGCACCCTCGGGTCCAGGACGTCGTCCTGAACACTCCCGGCGCTCGCGAAGTTAGGGGGTGCGCAGTGCAGAGGGACAGATGGCAACTTGATTGTGTGTCAGGCGCCGATTCCTATCTACGGCAGGGGCGGCACGACCATCGGACACACCTATGTCACGGGACACGACCGGGGAGACGTTGATAAGTCAAAACTCCAGCACGAACGGGTACACACCGAACAGTGGGACAAGTACGGGGCGGGCTTCATATACAAGTACTTCAGCGAAGGCCCAGACCCCTGCCGCAACTAGGACGAGGAGGACGCCGGTTGGGTGAACGGAGACTACAGACAGTGCTGATTCGAAGGCCGGCGTGGGCGGCCGTCGTCGGGGCTGTCGGCGCGCTGCTCATGTCAGCTTGCACTTACCCTAGACCCCTGCCGACAACTGGTACCAAGAGCGGGACTGTCAAACGTCTGGGTCTTCCAAGATTTTCGTAGCCGTTGATCGCCAGGTTTGGCGGAGCATCAGCTGAGCAGGATGCGCTGGCGGAGGAGCGGGAAGCCGGCCCGGCCGTAGGTCTGGCGCTTGAGCAGTTTGATCTTGTGGTTGACGCCCTCGGTGCGTCCGTTGTGCCAGGGCAGGGTGAGGGCGGCGTCGACGGCGGCCCGGTCGCGTTCCAGGCCGGTGGCGAAGGAGTGCAGGAAGGGCAGGTCGGCCGCGCGGGTCCGGGCGATCCAGGCGTTGAGCCGCCCGGGATTGCCCGGTGCGGGGGTGAGGAGTGCGGCGAAGTCGCTGACCTGGGTGGCCAGGGCTGTCATCTCCGGGCAGGCGGCGGACAGTTTGTCGCGTAGCGCGGCCTGTTCCTCCTTGAGGTGGGCGGGATCAGTGAGCAGGAGGCGGGCGGTGCGCCGCGGGGAGAGGGTGGCGTGGTCGGCTTCGACGCGGCCCTGGGTGATGTAGCGGACCAGGAGGTTCGTGCTGCCGGTGTAGCCGAGCTCGCGGATCTCGGCGAGCAGGTGGGTGACGGGGACGGCGGGGTCCGTGGCCCGGCGTTTGCGCAGGTACTCGCGGTAGGGATCGACCAGAGTGGGGCGGAACTGCAGGGCCCGGATGAGCCGGTCGGGCTCGGCGTGGCGGGCGTAGCGTTTGACGGTGTTGAGCGCGAGGTTCAGGCGTCGGGCGCATTCGAGCAGGCCCACGCCCTGATCGCGCAGGTCGTGGACCTGCTGCCAGCGCTCGCGGGTGGTCTGGGCGCGTCTGCCCTCGCGGATTGGTGGTCCCAGGGGCGCCCAGCAGGCGCTGTGCGCCAGGACTTCCCTGTGTGCTGCCTCGCCGAGCAGGTGCCACAGGTGCCAGCGGTCCGCGGCCTGCACGACGTGGGGTGCCGCGTCAGTGATCGCCTGGGCGAAGCTGCCAGCCCCGTCCCGGCACACCACCTCGAATCCCGCATGCGTGCGCAGCCAGGTGGCGACCGGCTCCTTCACGCGATCCGCGAGCACGTCGACACGCGCGCCCGTGGCGGCGTCGAGGATGATCGTGGCGTAACGGTGGCCCCGGCGCAGGGCGAACTCGTCGATGCCCAGCACGCGCGGGACTGCCGACGACGGCACGGGGATGCGCATCAGGCAGTTCAGGACGGTTGCCCAGGACAGCGCGCAGTGCAGCACGCCCAGCAGGCGGGCCCCGGCCGATCCCGCCAGCGCCACCGCCACCGCGTTCACCACATGCTGCAGGGCCGGGGTGCGCCGCTGGTAGCGCACCGTCAACCCGGTGACCTGCTCGGCGAAGGTGGTCTTGGGACAATCGGAGTTCTCGCAGTACAGGCGGCGCACCGACAGGTCGATGACGACAGCCCGGCCGCCCACGGCCTCGTCCGCGACATGCCGCACGTACCGGGAGTGCACCCAGTCCGACTCCGTCCGCACCCCGGGCAGACAGCTGCGGCATCGTCCCGGGTCCGGGCCGCGATCCGCAGCAGATCACCGCTGGCCTCCACTCGATCGACCCGTACCGCGGCCAGCTGCGGTAGCAGGTCTTCCAGCCGTATCGCACACACCACCAGGATGACGCCGCCAACCAGCCGACACCACAGGCCAGTTGGCCCGATCGCCGGCTACGAAAATCTTGGAAGACCCGAACGTCTTACAGTCCCCTCCAACGATAGATCGGCCATGCGGCGCATCTGTCGAGGCCGTGGCCGTCCGCGCCGGTGTCGGGCAGACCCCCCGGGCTTTTGCTACGGGCTGGGCCTAGACCCGGCCTCCGCGCACATTTCGGCCATCGCGCAGCAGCAAGCTGAAATCCCGTTGAGCGGGCCCTCGCGGCGGGTACGACGGAGGTACGCGTGCAGCTTTTCTCGAGTAGAGCCCCGCGTTGGTAGGGCCCGAGACGCTTGGGGTGTGCTTCCCGGCGCCGGGTGTGCTGCCAAAGAGGGCGGCATGTCGGCGTGCGAGAGGGGGCAGCGTTGGCTGAGTTTGAGGGTGCGGGGTTTTGGCGGAAGAGTAGCTTCAGCGGCAACGACGGCGGTGCGTGCTGCGAGGTCGCGTTGCTGCCCAAAGGAGTCATGGTGAGGGATTCCAAGTGGCGGCGGAGCTCGGTGGTGACCTTCAGCTCTGATGCTTGGCGCGTTGCCGTAGCGTCGTTGTTTTCCTGGAACCATCCTGGGTGCGAGTGACCGAGTCGGGTGTGCCATGTGCAGACGGCGCGATGAACAGCAAGGACCTAAGCAGTCGGGTCTTCCGGTCTACTGCCTGGTGACCGGCGTGCTCGCTTCGGCTGCCGGTGCTGGCGCTTCTTTGCTCGGCTGGAGTGTGTGGGCTCGGGTTGTGTTGTGGCTGGCGGTGCTGATTGGCGTGTCTGCAGCTGCGGGTTGGTGGTGGGCGCAGTCGCCCGTGACTGCGCGTCGGTGGACGGTTGATCTGTTGGCGCGTCTGGCAATACGGGCCGGATCGTCTCGAAGAGCTTGATGAAAGCTCTGACCAGCATGGGCCCGCTGCCGACGCTGCCGATCCAGCAGATCTCTGGGGCCACGCCCATGCCGACGCCTGCGTAGGCGATCAGAGCTGAGACAGCTGTGGAAATCAGCGCGAGTGCCGCCACGTTGCGGATGATGCGTATGAGGTCGTCTACATGGGCATGCCTGCGGCAGATGTCCGGCTCCGGACGGGCAACGGTCCCAGGGGTAGCGGCCGCACATGAGGAGCCGCCGCGCGAGCCCTTCGTTGGCTGCGTCGCGCGGCGCTTCTTCCTCTCCTTGTCGTTTGCCATGGCTTCCCCTGGGCGCCGGCCGTGCTGAGCTGATGTCAGTTGCGGTGATAGTGCTCGATGAGGTCATCGAGCAGTTCGATCGTGGCGTCTTC
Source organism: Streptomyces sp. NPDC087859 (assembly GCF_044742595.1). Taxonomy (NCBI): domain Bacteria; kingdom Bacillati; phylum Actinomycetota; class Actinomycetes; order Kitasatosporales; family Streptomycetaceae; genus Streptomyces; species Streptomyces sp. NPDC087859. Next base: position 212,368 of record NZ_JBIUUU010000019.1, read on the forward strand.
GGTCAGCGCCTTGACGCGCAGATCCTCGAAGCACTCCTGATAGCGGGCAACGAGCTCTGTGTCGTCGCGGTTCGTGAGGGCGCCTCCGGGGCCTTCGACGTAGAGCACGTCGTCGTCATAGGGAAAGCCCAGGAGGAAGAAACTGGTGCTCATGCTGTCGTGGGCGCCTGCGGTGAAAGGGAGAGCGAGGAGCGCGGCACGGCCGTTGACCGCGAGATCCTTCAGATAGGAAAGCTGACGGCGCATCGTGGAAGGCCCTCCCACCTGACGCCGCAAGGCCGCCTCATCCAAGATCATCTCTACCTTCGGGCCATCCTCGTCCAGGACTCGTTCCTGGCGCGCCATGCGCAGGTCCATCCGCTGCCTGGCCCTCGGGTCCGGCTGACCGGTCCCGAAGACGGCCGCCATGTAGTCCGAGGTCTGGAGGTGGCCCGGGATGATGCTCGGGTGGTAGCCACGCAGGCTGTTCGCCGCACTCTCGTAGCCCAGGTACTGGGCGAACGGCTGACTGATGACGTCGTTGTAGGGGGACCACCAGGCCTGTCCCTTGCTGCCTCGAGCGGCTTCTTCCAGCTCCGCTACGAGACCCGCGTCGTCCACGCCATACGCCAGGAGCAGCGCTCGCAGATCCGTGACCGACAGGCTCACAGTCCCTGCTTCGATCCGGATCAGTTTTGACAGTGACCATTCAAGCAGCTCTGCGGCTTCGCGCTGCGTCAGTCCACGCTTCTCGCGAGCGACCTTGAGGGCGGTCCGCAGCTTGCGGCGGTTGAGGGTCGGGTCGAGGGCCGAGGGCATCGTTGCTCCTTGTTGTGTGGCGGGCAGTGGCTAGTGGCGCTAGCCGAGTCGAAACCAGCCATAGTAGTAGGTCGCAAGACCAGGCTCGAATCGACCACTTCCAGACGCCACGCGCTCAAAGACGCCGCCATTTGGGTGATATCCCAAATGACACATGTCTAATCGACTTGAGCTGGAGTAGACCGAGAGAGTTGCGCAAGTCACACCAAAAGCAGGGAAAGGTGCAGCATCTGAGGCATCAGAGGCCGACGAGTCTTCAGGGAAGCCTTCTGCACAGAGACCATCCTTGAGGCCTGAATGGCGTCCTGTCGTCAATTAGGGAAGCCGCACGCCACCAGTCAGCGCCGCAACCTGCACAAAAAGCGTCAGCGTGCCGTTCCACCAGGCCACTGACATAGAGGGTCGCTTCTGCCCGTTGAGGCTTCGAATCGGATGGCGGCAAGCCCGGCCCTATCGCCGACGCTGCGATGGCAATGATCTACGAGCTCCGCCGGCATGCCTGGAGGGCGGCGGTCGTGAGCTGCTCGGGCTGGTATGACGCTCACGATGACGACGATGGAGCGCGGTGTACTCGCCCGACCGCCGACGGCAGCATTTTCGCTGGTCGGCGATGTCCTCGCCGCAGCTCTGCCTGAATTCGCCGGTCACGTCCGGGCCCCGTGCCCGGAGGGCTGGCCGTGCCACGGGGCGGCCAGCGTGGACGCGGGCCTGATTGATTCCACCGGGCCGGTGCGCACCCGCGGACTGCGGCGTATATCTGGGGTTGTCGGAGGTTTTGGCAGGTCAAGGGAATGGTTCGCTTTTAGGTATGTGAGGCATGCGCGTGGTGGTCAGGCCGAGGTCGCGTGGTTCAGCGGCCCCGGCCTGACGTCCTGGTGGTCTGGGCGGGGACTCAGGTGAGGTGTTCCAGGAGCCAGGTGGTGAGGGAGCGGAGGGTGCCGGAGACGGCACCGCACAGGGCTGATCCGGCCAAGGCCAGGCGTTCGCGGCGGTTCAAACGCGTGCGGGACATGACGTCCTCCACAGGGAGTGTGGTGGGCGGATGGGCAGCCGGCCGACTTGCTGTCCACGCTGAGACACCGTGAGAGATCGACTCCCTGTTGCGACGTGCCGTCAGCAGGGGTATCTGTTCCCGCTGTTCACGCCAGGGTGGGGCCGGAAATCAGAGACCATGGTGCGATGAGTGGCGACACCGTGGATGACGGGTCCGGCCCGAAGGAGAGCCTGAAGCGGCAACGGTCGCTGAAGCGGGCGCATGTGGGGTGGCCGCCGGCATTGCGGGAGCTCAAGGAGTTGCTGTATGAGGTGTACCTGGCGGCGGGTGCCCCCAGCCTGGATGACATAGCCGGGGCCGTGGCCGCCGACGATGGCCTGGGCGGGGCGCCGAGCCGGGACACGGTCCACCGTGTTCTCACACACGCGTCCGTGCCGCCCAGCCAGGCCGATGTGGTTGCCGTCGCCACGGTTCTGGCTCGCCGGGCCGTGTGGGATGCGACGGATCTGGCGGGGCGGGTGCGTGATCTGTGGGTGCGGGCCCGCCTGGCGCAGGGCGTGGGGCGCCCGGTCAGTGACTTTCGCGGCGATGAACGGCTCGTCCTGGACCGCGGGCTGGGCGTCCATCCGGCGCTGGACACCGGTGATGCCCACAACCGGTTCGGGTTCCTGCCCGCCTACATCCCGCGGAACCACGACGCGCGCTTAAGAAGCTGTTGTCTTTTCGATCTTGAGAGATGCGCGTCGAACGGGAGTCCCGATCGGGTGGTCGCGGGGCGCTGGGCGCATACGGACAGGGCCTCCTGAACAGCTCGTTGCACCTGACAGGAGAGCTACACCGCGCTTTTTGTACGCGGGTCGGCTGTTGTCATGTGAGGCGCGGGGCGCTTTGGGCGGTGCGGGGCGTGCGCCCGGTTATGAGAGACGGCGCACGATGTGACGTGCGTTACTCTCCGCGCCCGGGTGATCATTCTGTGTACGGTTCGGACGGGTCGTGTCCGGCCGCGACCGTCAACGTGCCGTATGCGTACTGGAACTGACTGGCCGCCAGTTTGGCGATGGGCGGCGCATATGCCAACTCTGGTGCTGGTTGGGTGTGTTGAGCGCGGTGGAGGCCGGATTGTGGACTGGTCGACAAAGCGGGAGTGGCGCCGGGCGATCCGCCGATTTGCGTTCGATATTTCGGCGATCATCTGAAGTCGGCGCAATATCTATCGCGCTTGCATAATGCTCCGCGCAAGGCCCCAGGAGTGAGAGGAAAGCAATTCTGGCGCAGCGCAGAAAGCGTTCCTCCGGCGACGGGGATCGCACGGATGGGTGAGAGGATGTGCCGCAGGGGCGGGCCTGCGCTGGCCGTCTCTGTTGACTCTTGAACGAGATTAATCATTTGATCGCGCTCTCAGGCCTGCCGGGGGTGGGGGGCGTTGTGCGGCAGGGGGCGCATATGGGGCAAAGCGTGCGTGGGTTTGTGCGCCGTTCCGTCGTGTCCCTCGGTGGCGCGGCGGGTGTAACAAACCCCCGGAGCTGAGGTATCTGTACGGGTTTCGGTGGCGCACCCGGTGGTAGAGACCCTCTGGCGCCGGATCGGGAGTGACCTTAACACCGGTCGTGGTGTTTACTGGGCACCGGTCTGATCCTGGTGGGTCCGGACCCTTTCCGGGAGGTTCTGGGGGTGGTGCCCCAGGGCCTCCCGTTTTTTACCTCCCGTTTCCATGCGGGCCACCCGAGCCCCGGCCGGGAGAGAATCTTCCGCCCCGCGCATAAGCATTCGGATAAAGAATGCGGGTGATTTCTCGGAAAAGATCGGCATGTTTCCCATCGTGCGGTAGGGGCGGCGTGCGTAACAAACCCCTATCCGTGGGGGGTTTCCGGCGTGATCGAATGGTCTTCGCCTTGGCGTTGAAAGCGCGACTGGCTCTCGGGTTGCGCCGAGAGGTAGCTTTATCCCGCCTGAGGTCTTCTCCACCCGTCCGGCCCCACCAGCCGGGCATGCCCCACCTCCCGGAGAGGGCGAAGGACCCACCATCTGGGACCCCGCTGACCAGCGGGGTCCCAGACTCGATCACCCACATAAGGACCCCTCATGCGCACCGCCAACGCTGCCGGCGCCGCCCTACCGCCCCACCACGGACCCCCCGTACTGCGGGCCCTGACACGCCGTCACCACCGCGCTGTCCAGGGCGTGCACGCCCGTACACACGCCCCCGTCGCCGCCCCGGCCGCCGTACGAGCGGGGGAGTGAACGTGCCTCCTGCCATCGAGACCGCCCGTCCCACCGACCTGCTGCAGGGCCGTGAAGACATGCCTGCGGGAAGCTTCCTGCAGCGGATTTCGCCCGACACCTGGCATCGCCTCCTCAAAGCCAACCCGCGCAGCCGCACCTTCGCCCGCGACGAACTCCTGCCGATGGGCCCCCAGGACGGCATGGTCTACATCATCTGGGAGGGCGTGGTCCGCCAGGACCGCCACCCGCTCGGCGCCGCCCCCGGCATCCCCTCCATCACCCGCTTCCGCGGCGCGGGCCAGCTCGTCGGCGAGGCCGCCCTCATCATGCGCGGCTCCACCGTCGCCACCCGCTGCCTGTCCCGCACGGTCGCCATCCCGTGCCGCGCCAGCCACTTCAGCTTTCTCATCGAGCGCCGCCTGCCCGAGGCCCGCCACGCCCTGCTGTGCAGCCTGGAAGAGCGCAACCGCACCGACGAAGCCGTCTACACCATGGCCATCCGCCCGCCCCTGGAACGCGTCTCGCGCCTGCTGGCCCACCTCGCCGACACCGCGGGCGTGCCCGACCCGAACACCGCGCAACACGTCATCATCAACGGGCCCGGCCAGAAAGACATCGCCGCCGCCCTCCAACTCGCCGTCTCCACCACCGAGAACGCGCTGCGCACTCTGCGCCACCACGGTGTGCTCGAGGCCAGATACCGCCAATTCGTCGTCCGCGACGTCGACGGCCTGCGCCACTTCGTCGGGACCTGACACCACCCCCGACCACGCTCACACCACCACCGGGCCCGCCCACCGACGGCGCCCCCGGACCCACCACCCCCTGTTACGCCGCATGCCCGCACCCTGCGCGGAGTCGGCGTTTCCCTTGGAACGGACCCACACACGATGACGACCAGCACGCTGGCGATCGGCACCGGTGCCGGCACCCTCACGGTGTCCATCATCGCCGCGCTCTTCACCGGTGCCCTGGGCACCTACACCCTCCTCCACCACAAGCAAGTCCTGGCCTGGATGCAGAAGATCCGCCGCACGGACCAGACCAACACCGAACTCGACAAGCCCTCCGAGTGGCTGACCGACCTGTACAAGGCGCAGTGCCGCCTCGCGCACAAGCCCTGCCGCAGCGAGAACTTCGAGGACGTCACCCAGATCGGCAACATGATCCGAGGCGTCGCCGACCAGACGCCCGCAATCGCGCCCGAACTGACCAAGACCGTCGAACGCGTCGAGGAGTACGTCGCCACCGCGCTGCCCGACCCCGGCCCGGCGGTGAAGGTCTCCCTGCTCGAGCACCGTACGCAGTTGGTGAAAGCGATGAAGCAGGAGAGCGCACGCGGCGAGCTCGCCCGGACCGTCGTGGCCGCCCAGCAGAAGATTGCCCACCTCAAGCGCGGCTGACCCCCAAGACGCGGGGCGCGGGCCGCCTATAGGCCGGTCAATGAGACAGACACAGTCCCATCGACGGGCTCGCAAGGGCGGCCCCGCCACGTTCCACCCAGCTCTCCCACTACGCACCGGATCCGTTGCCACGGCCAGCCACGCTGGTCTCGGATCCGGTGTCGAGGGGAAGTTCGCACCAGCCTTGGCAGAGGACGATGAAGGCCGGATACGGCATTCTCGGGGCCATACGCTCGAGCGCAGCACAGGAGCGTGATTTCGGGGGACACGGCGAGCACAAACAGGCCGTCCAGCAAGGTATCTGACGATGCGTCGGACTAGGCGGGATTCATCAGTCACGCGGGGCGGATCGTGCGTGGGTGGAATGGGCCGGCTGGCACTTGATGGACGCCGGCTATCAGGTGGAGCTCGACGACTGGGACTGGGGCGCGGGCGACAACTTCAAGCCGAAGATGAACGCCGCTCTCGAGCGCGGTCGGCTACTGACTGTTCGGGCGCCTCCCCAGGGAGCTCGTCGCTCGCTGACTCTCCACTCCCAGCCACTGATCGACCGCGCTCTCAGAGGCCCGCTAATCCGCTATGATTGATCTTGAGCTGGTCGCCCGAACTCCTGGCGTCCGGTTGTGCGTTGGTGGTCCAAGGCAAGACGTCCCGCTTCCTGCGGGGAGATGCAGGTGCAAGGCCTGCCCGGCGCTCGAGTGCGGAGCCCATCCCGGGATACCGGGGTGGGCTCCGCCTGTTTGGGTCTTCCCAGTGGGTCGCGTGGCTCACCCGGGCCGCTCGGCTCGGTCCCGAAAAACACTGCTCAGGAATCGCTCCCGCCGCGAGCGTGTGGGCCGGTCGGCGGGCAACGGTCTCCAGCGGTCAGGCCTACGGCATGAACGCGAAGTCACGCGTTACTGGCTGACCGCCGCTGGCGTGGCGACCACGCTTGGGGCGGCTGGACGCTGAAGGAGGACCCCGATGCAGTGGCGCCGTGGGCTTCAACGCGGCCACTCCCCTCCACCAAAATGCGGGCACGATGAGGGCGTGTGCTGGTGCCGGGGGTGACCGTATGCGGCGGTGGGTGCACCTGTTGCAGGAGACGACGGAGCCAACGCCTACGCCTGTATAGGGCTCGGCTACGGTCTGATCTTCTCCGCGGGGAGAACGTGGACGTTCGAGCGTGACTGGTGACGGGGGAGAAGTCGTGAGGCGCAGCCTTTTCGCTAAGGAAGTCATAGGGCCTGACGACGTGAACTTCTCCCATGTGTGGCTCCTCGGCGGGTTCCTGCTCTTCGGGATCGTTGCAGTGGCCTACAACGCATGGGTCCTCAGGAAAGCCGAGAAGCGCAGCTTCAAACAAACATTTGCACTGGCCTGGGCCGCCACCATCTACCTGGGGCTGACCCTGTTCGGATTTGTCTGGGTCTTGTCCCACGCCGTAGAAAACAGCTAGACGAGCAGGGAGGTTAGGCGCTCTGGTCGGCCGGCCAGCCGACCACGACCCCGACCAGGAGCGCCAGGACCTCGACCGGCAGGTCAACGCCCTGTCGGTGACACCGTGCTGCCGGTGCAGTCCGCACCGGCCTGGGCAATCCGTCGAACTACTTGGGGTCCTCGCTCTCCCAGGGACAGACGAAGAGGCCAGGCCGGACGCCCCATGCGTTGAGCACAGTGATCAGCTCGGATTCGTCCGTGGCGTCAGCAGATCCGATGAGGGCTGCTCCGATGTCGTAGTCAAAGCCGTCGATGCGTTCGCGGTCGTACTCCCAGTGCTCAAGGTGGAAGCTGCGTTCAGCGTCGCTGCGAACCCAACCCTCGCCCTGCGCTTGGGTATCGGGGTCGCCCTTCCTGGGGCGGACGTCCACAAATGCCTGGCGGCCAGCCCTCGATGCTGGGACTTCCGCAACCAGCCTCCTGCCGAGACGGAGCGCGGTCAGTTTGTCCACGGGCCAGCTCGATCCGTCGTTCATGAGGTTCATTCTGGCCTGGTCACCCGAGAGTGAGTAGCGCGGTCAGGTGGTGACTTCTGGTGCGTGCTCAGCCGACCGCCACCAAAGGCCAACACCACCCCGCCGACTGTGCAACAGCGCTCGGGGGGAACTCACAGCCGGGCCGCTGCTGACACTGCTCGTGGCTTGATCAACTCACCGTGTGTTGCAACGATCCCTCGAATCCACCTCCGGCGCTGCCGTGAGGCCGGCGAACTGCCCGGGTCGGTGCTGGACGACGAATGAACGCCCCAGCGCCTCCGGACGAGATGGCGTCCCTCGTCGTGGTGTAAGCGATCAACTGGCGGGCTTGTTTGGGGTGTTGGGTAGTGCGGGGGCGCTTTCGGGGAGTTCACGGTAGAGCTCGTCCATGCTGCCTTCGGGGAGGTAGCGGCGGGGGAAGGCGATCCATTCGTCGTGCAGTTCGAAGAGCACGGCGGTGACCAGCCGCAACAGGGCGTCGTCGTTCGGGAAGACCTGGACGACGTCGGTCCGGCGCTTGATCTCCCGGTTGATCCGCTCCAGCGGATTCGTGGACTGGATCTTTTTCCAGTGCCGCGGTGGGAAGTCTGCGAACGCGGTCAGATCCTCCTTCGCCTCCAGCAACATGGCTTTGACCTTGGGGAACTGGGCGCCAAGCATGTCGGCGACGGTGTCGAGCTGGGTGCGCACCAGCTCAGCGGTGGGCTGGGTGAAGATCGTGCGGATCGTCGCGGCGACCATCTCGCCGGAGTCCCGGTCGATCATGCTGAAGACGTTGCGCAGGAAATGAACCCTGCACCGCTGCCAGGTGGCACCGAGCATGACCTTGCGGACCGCGGCGACCAGCCCGGCGTGCTGGTCGGTGACGACCAGACGGACCCCGGACAGGCCACGTTCACGCAGGGAGCGCAGGAACCCCTTCCAGAACGCCTCGCTCTCACTGTCGCCGACCATCAGCCCCAGCACCTCGCGGTTGCCGTCCTCGGTGATGCCGGTGGCGACCACGACGGCCCGCGAGACGATCTGGTGATTCACCCGCGCCTTGCAGTAGGTCGCGTCCAGATAGACGTAGGGAAATCGGACATGATCCAGCGGGCGGGTGCGGAACGCGGTCAAGCGGCTCGTCCAGCGCCGCGCAGATCCGCGAGACCTCCGACTTGGAGATCCCACTGTCCCCGCCCAGGGCTTTGACCAGGTCATCGACACTGCGGGTGGAGACGCCGTGCACGTATGCCTCCATGATGACGGCGTAGAGGGCCTGGTCGATACGGCGTCGGCGTTCCAGCAGCGACGGGAAGAAGCTGCCGGTGCGGACTTTGGGGATCTCCAGGTCCAGGTCGCCGGCCAGCGTGGTCAGCACCTTCTCCCGGTGCCCGTTGCGGACGGTGGTCCGCGTCGGCGTGTGCTCGTTCCACTCCGCGCCAATGTGGGCACTCGCTTCGGCCTCGATCAGCTCCTGCACCATCCGCTCGGCGATGGCGCGGATGAGCTCGATTCCGTCGGTCGAGCGTAGTGACTCAAGGAGCCGTATCAGTTCAGACTGGGACAGGGCCATCGTGCACTCCTCGTGGTTGAACTGGCCGTTCACCAAGGAGAGTTACGCGATGGCCCGCCTCGTGTTCAGGGAGCGGAACTCACCCGTGGAAGTGCGCCCCGGGCAGACGCCCGCGCACTCCCAGTCGCTGATCCTGTACACCACGACGAGGGACACGATCCCGGACGAAGCAGGCCCGGTAAGGCTGTAGCCGTGGCCGAGCAGACGGACGACTCCGCCGAGGCAGCCGAGCTGCGCGCCGAACTTGAGCGCCTGTGTCACGAGACCGAACGTCAGCTCATCCAGGAGCAGCACGCCCGCGCCCTTGCCGAGGCGGAGGGACGGCACCTCAAGGAGCGCCTGGCGGAACGCGCGGGGCACATCGCGGATCTGCAGCGCCCTTTCGCAGCGCTCACCCCTGCGCCGGAACGGGCGGCCATCCCCCCACCCACGCCCCCACCCACGGCCCCGGCCGCGCCCGAGACGGCACCCGCTGGCTGCTACTAGGAGCAAGGCGAGCGGCGGCGCTGGTGGTCCCGCTGCGGTTGACTACCCCGCAGCACCGCGCCGTGCCCGACCCCGCCGCGATTTCCGGCGGCACCTCCTGCACGATCCCCTGCGACATCTCCTGCGACATCTGTTGCGCGAGTCCTTCGGGACGCTGCGCGTTGCCGCTGGTCACCACGCCTTTTTGAGCATGGTCGGGGACCAGACACCCCCTGGAGCCTCCCTCAGCCACCCACGATCAGGAAGAAGGAGATGGGGCGGGGCTGGGGCAGAGGTCGGCCCGGCGGGGGATCGGCGCCCTGGAGGCGGTGTTGCGCGTCGGCGTCGCCTCCGCGCTGCCCGGCCGCTGGAGTGTCCGGGCGGTGGAGCAGTGGACCGGGCGGCGGCCAATGGCGAACGCCGCTGTTGCGGTGGGGGTTGCGGTGGGGGTTGCGCCAGGGTGTTGCGGTGGAGGTTGCGCGGCTTCCTGGAGTCTCTCCGCGTCTCCCCTGGTCACTCCAGCAATCAGGCTTGGTACGCCTGCTGACATCCCCCTCTGCACACCCCCACGCCCCCGACGAGACAAGGGAGAAGGGAAAGGGAAGGGCGGGGACGGGTGGGGGTGTGCCTCGGGGGATCGGGGCGCCGTTCTCTTCTCGTTGCGCGTCGGCGGGGCCTCCGCGCTCGGGCGCCGGGCACAGCCGGCGCAGACGAGTTTCGAGGCACGGCCAGCACGCGCTATCGCCCCGCCCGCCCCTGAGCCCTCTTGCTTAGGCTCGCACGGGACACAGTTGGCGGAGAGCGAGGGGCGCACGGGATTCCACGCTTTCGACGCGAGCGGCGTGCTGACCAGCCGGCCCGCTACCAGCGCATCCCCAATGCATCGAGGTCCGCGCGCCGCTCTGTTGGCAGTTTGGCGGCCCGGCGGCGGGTGTTGTCGAGGAATGCCCCGAGTTTGATTTCCTCGCCGTCGACGAGTTCGACGTGCTTGCGTGCTGGCTGCAGGTGTCCTTCGCGGGCGTGGAACTGGCGTGCGGCCGCAAGGTTGGCCGCCCACCGGTCGCCCTGCGAACGCCGTGCCGGAGCGACCGCCACGGCCTCGCTCTCGGGATCCACGCCGATCGTCTCCAGGAGGTACTGCTGGACGGTCAGGAGCCGGTCCCACCCGGCCATCTGCCCGGCGATCCACACCCCGAGGTCCTCGCCCTGGACGACGACGTTCCCCGGCCCGGTCGGGAGCGCTCCGCCCGCTTTCACGTGCGCGAGGGCCAGCCGGTACGACCGCTGCCAGGCGATCTCCCACCCCTCTGGCGCCCATCCGGGATCGATCTCGTTGAGTGCCTCCATGCGGCTCTCGGACAGTTCCCCGGCATACGAGATGCCGGTTTCCCCGTTCGCGCGGCGTGCGGCGTTCTCACGGGCCTTGCGGACGCCAGCGCGCTGGTTCTTCAGCCAGGTCCCCAGGGGGAAGCCGTCCCAGACGACGGTGGCGGCGGGCAGGCAGTGGCCGTGCACGTTCGCGTAGTCGCGGGCGACGGCGAGGCCGGCGTCCCATGCGGAGGCGTGCACGGACCAGACCATGCCGAGGTTCTCCAGCTCCGTCACGCGCGACGCTTCCAGGGTCCCCGCGCTGTAGTACCGGCGTTGATCCGCGACAAAGACCCCCAGCGGATGCCCGCCGATCCCGGGCCAGTCCTCCGGGGTGACGTACGTGTACGGCACGCGCAGCTCGCTGTTGTCACTCGCGCGCAGCCACCTCGTGGCGGCTTCGATGCCGCGCCGCCAGTAGGCGCGTTCGGGGTCGATGACCCGCAGCCGCACGAACTGCGTGAGGACGGCCGGGTCGCGTTCCTCGGTGAACCGCAGCACCCCCGCCGCCGCGGCCCCGACCGGCGGGACAAGATCCTGCTCCTGGCCCTCGGAGTCGTCGGCGAGGACGTCCTCGCTGTCGTCCTCGGAGGGCCGACTGCTGTTGCGCAGACGGGGATCGGCAAGCGCTTCGATCATGGCAGCGTCGTGTGCCCGCAGGGCAGTCAAGATCTTTGACAGGCTTCCATACGCATCAGAAGTAAGGAGCTCGTTCGGATCTTCGTCCGGTCCGAGGAACACCGGAACGATCAGCGTGGCGAGTTTCCCGCGCCCCGGATGCAACCTCAGGGCGCGCCCTACCATCTGCACGATATCGACCATCGAGCCCCGCGCATCCGTAAATAGCACGGCATCGCACTCGGCAGTATCGACACCTTCACCCAAGACACGGACTGAGGAAAGAACCCGCAATTCAGCCCGCACATCCTCATTCTCGAACGCGGGCCCTCCGAGGAAATCGGAGGCGAATTCGTCCAATACTTGACGGCGGTGTCCGGGGGCGTGGTCGCCGTACAGCCACTCCGCCCACACCTGCCGAGCCGGCGGGTAGGTCTCCGGGTCGTCCTTCGCGAGCCGGCTCGCGGTGACCGGCACGGCGGCCGCCATCGCCTCCGCCTCGCCCACTCGGCTGTGAAACGACAGCACCCGACGGAAGCGTTCCTGCACGGCCGCGCGCATCAGCCCCGTCTGGACAGCGGCCAGCCGCGCCCCGCGGACCGCGTCCGATCCGGTGTCCTCACCGCTCAGGGCGGCGTACAGGTCGGGGTCGCGGATGTCCAGGCACAACACCTGATAGGGCGCGACGATGCCCCGCCCGATCGCCTCCGACAGCGTGAGCTTGTATGCCACCGGCCCGAACACCGGCGAGCCGTCCTCCATCGACGCCACCAACCGCGGCCGCTCACCCGCGCCCTCGGCCTCCCACACACGGGGAGTGGCCGTCATGTACAGCCGACGCTCGGCAGGCAGCTGCGCCTGGTCGTGTACGGCCGCCCACGGCCGAAGACCATCCCCACTGGTCCTGTGGGCCTCATCCACCAGCATCAGGCTCCACACCCCCAGCCCGGCCGCGTGCGCGCGCTGGAGAATCCGCAGACCTACCGACGCGTAGGTGGCGAAGACGGTGACGGTCTCCAGCCCCTCCAGCCAGGCCACCAGCTCGTCGGGATCGGTCGTGCAGGGCAGGCCCTGGCTCTCCTCGGCCCGCAGCGAGCACACGCCGATCATCGCGCCCGACCGGCCCGCCCGACGCCACGCGCCGGCCATCTGCGTCAGCAGATCCAGCGTCGGCACCACAACCAGCACACGGCGCGCGGAAAGACGACGCGCGGACTCCGCCCCAATGAGGCTTTTCCCGGAGCCAGTAGCAGCGATAACCTGCGTCCGCAGCCCTTCCGGCGGCATACGGCCACCGGGTGGTGTGCCGAGAATACGGACGACGCTATCGACAGCTTCAGCCTGATGCGGCCGCAATTCCATCTGAGTCACAAGCCCTCGCATTCTCCGGCGTATACAGAGAGAATCCCAACTCATTCAAGATTGCATCCGAGTTTCACAATGACGACCCTCACGCCCGGACGATTCGGGGGATAGGTATTCTGCCATCATCCCAGACTCAAGCTGCTCACGAGAGTGACGCACCAGATCTCTTCGGAAGTGGTCGGACGCGGCTGATTCCCAACAGGACCCCGGGTTTGACGGAGCGTCAAGCGGCGTCCGCCAGAGGCGACCGGCACACCCCGCCCTGCTCGTTGCCGCTGTTTTTCAGGCAGGCCCGGAGGGACTGTCAGGTCTCGTACAGGACTGCGGAGCAGGCCGGTACGAGACGCATCTGACCGGAGGTCAGATGCCCGGATCACGGAGTGATCCGGCAGGCGGAACGGAGTTCCGCCCCCTCCCGGGCGAAGCCGGGGAACCGCCGCGTAGCGGCGGCGCGTCGTGTCTGCGGAGCAGACCGCGCG